>JAHCMM010000050.1 GCA_019192515.1 Cyclobacteriaceae bacterium SS2 | reverse complement strand
AGATGCGGTACTGGTCAACAAAGAAGACCTCACAAAGGTGAAAAATGAGGTGATGGATGTGTTGAATAAACTCAAAACTGAACCTGTAGATTCGCTAACCCTTGCCCAGACCAAAAGTCACTTAAAATATGGTTATGCCATGACCCTGGACAATCCTGATGCCATTGCGAATTCCCTTTCATGGTTTACATGGCTGACGGGCAACCCTGCTGACGTAAACCCAGGATATGCCAATTATGATAAAGTGACTCCCGAAGTGATCATGGAAGTTGCGAACCGGTTTTTGGTTGATGAAAAGCTGACCGTAGCTACAATTTCTCCTGATGAGGAGGTAGAAGTGATTGAAGAACTAAATTTTGACAGATAATACACTGAAGATATGAACCGATTATTCATTTTAATAACCTTATTGACATCATCAGTTGTATTTGCACAGGATGTCATCGAGCTACCCAGTAGCTCCACCAAGGTAATTGTGAAACTTGCCTTCAAAAACGGATCAATTTGTGATCCAGTAGGAAAAGAAGGATTGACAAACCTGACAGCGGCTCTCATTGCCGAAACGGGAAGTGATCAGTATACCAAATCAGAGATCAATGATTTGCTATATCCTATGGCTGCTAATTATAGTGCCTTCACAGATAAGGAGATGACCACCTTTACCTTCGCCGTACATTCAGATTTTCTTGATGAATTCTATGACATATTCAGGGGTGTGATACTAAATCCTTCCTTTGCTCAGTCAGATTTTGAGCGAATCAAATCAAACCTGGAAGTCTATGTCAGGGAGATCATAAAAGCCAACTCAGATGAAGACTTTAGTAAAATGGCCCTTGAGGAGCAACTTTTTGAAGGTACCAGATATGCCCATATGAAAGAAGGCACGATCTCAGGATTGGCTTCGATCACACATGAAGATGTAGTGGCCCATTACAAGAAGTATTTTACCAGCAAAAACGTACTGATTGGGATTGCCGGGAAATACGATCAAAGCTTTCTAAGCAGGATCAAATCAGATATTAACCAGCTGCCTGGCTTAATGCCAAATCTGCCTCAGTTGGGTAAAGTGGATATGCCCAATGGGATCGAAGTTCAGTTGGTCCCTAAACCAAATAATCTGGGAACGGCTATATTCACAGGATATCCGATAGAAATTGACCGTTCATCACCCGACTGGCCGGCTATGCTTGTGGTGAATAGCTACCTGGGAGAGCATCGAAAGTCTTATTCGAAACTGTATAAATTAATTAGGGAGCAGCGCTCAATGAATTATGGAGATTACACCTATATTGAATGGTACGAAGCAGGTGGTAGCAATCAGCTACCATTGACAGGCTTTCCCCGAAGCCAAAACTATTTTGCCATATGGATTCGACCTGTGCAAACAGCTATCAGCCTGACTAGCCAGTACCCTGAATTGGCGGGAATCAAGATCGGACATGCTCACTTTGCCATGAGGATGGCCTTGAATGAGGTAGAACGGGTGAAAAACGAAGGTCTGACAAAAGAGGAGTTTGATCTCACCAAACAATTCCTGATGAGCTACATGAACCTGTTTGTTCAGACACCTGGCAAGCAACTAGGGTTTTTGATGGACAGCAAGTTTTATGGGATGGACAATTACATCAGTAATATGACCAACGCTATTTCTAAGCTTACACTTGACGATGTGAATAAAGCGGCTGCCAAATATCTGCAGGTGGATAATATGTACATCACGATGATCACAGATCAGGCTGAAGCACAACCGCTAAAACAAAGTTTGCTGACTAATGCCGTTTCACCAATGACTTATTCCAATGTGGTGAGAGAAAGCCTGGGAGAAGAGATTTTCAAACTGGATAAGCAAGTAGAAAGCTATTCTATGAACGTGAAAAAGGTCGATATTGTCGATCCAAAAGAACTTTTTAAATAGGATCAATTTTGTTTTGTGAATTTTTAAAGTCCGGGGACCCTCTCCGGACTTTTTTTGTTTCTATTTGGCTCAATCTGTTTCATCAAGAGTTCAATCTGAATATCATGTAACATAAGAAGTATATTATGTAACATGCAGTCCACTGAGGCACCTGATCTTTGTATTCTCATTAAAAGTAAAGTCAAATGAAGCACACCTATACAATTACCGGCATGAGCTGTGATGGTTGCAGAAACCATGTAGAGCAGACATTGAAGCATGTAGATGGGATAAAATCAGCAAGAGTAGATCTGAAAGCACATCAGGCTGTATTGGAGATGGACCATCATGTCTCTATTGAGCAATTGCAAAAAGCTATGGCTGAGGATGGTGGGCATTACGAGATTTTGGAGGATAGTGGACATGATCATCACACGTATCATCACCATGGTCATCCAAAACCTGAAAAAGGAAAGGGTACCGGCGTTTTTTACTGTCCAATGCATTGCGAGGGAGATAAAACCTATGATCAGCCGGGAGACTGTCCGGTTTGTGGCATGGACCTGGTCGAGGAAGTGAGCCGTAAAAGTCATAAAGCAGATACACAATATACCTGTCCAATGCATCCGGAAGTCGTAAAAGATGAGCCGGGCAGTTGTCCTATTTGCGGGATGGATCTCGTGCCCAAAGAGGTGGATACCTCTGCTGAGAACAAAACTTACCGGGCTTTGATAAAGAAATTTTGGGTTGCTGTGGTATTTACGTTGCCCATCTTTTTCATTGCCATGTCTGAGATGATACCTGATAATCCGCTCTATCAGGTGATGCCCATGAAATACTGGAACTGGGTGCAATTTGGACTTTCTATTCCGGTAGTATTTTATGCTACGTGGATGTTTTTTGAGCGGGCTTATCGGTCCATCGTCACCTGGAACCTCAATATGTGGACATTAATTGGGATAGGATCTTCTGCTGCCTGGCTTTTCAGTGTGGTGGGTATGTTGTTCCCGAATGTGTTTCCGGTTCAGTTTAAAACGGAAGCGGGTACCGTACATGTCTATTTTGAGGCTGCGTCTGTTATACTTACGCTTGTTCTGCTAGGGCAGGTTTTAGAAGCCAGGGCACACAGCAAAACCAATTCAGCCGTGAAGGAACTACTCAAGCTGGCACCTAACAAGGCTGTCAGGATTCGAAACGGTGAAGAGGAGGTTGTCTCGGTTGATGATATCCAGGTGGGCGATTTGTTACGGGTGAAGCCCGGAGATAAGATCCCTGTAGATGGATTAATTGAAGAAGGAAATAGTCAGATTGACGAATCGATGATTACAGGGGAGCCCATACCTGTAGAAAAATCAGTAGGAGACAAAGTGAGTTCAGGAACAATCAACGGCAACCAGTCTTTCGTCATGGTAGCGGAGCGGGTAGGTTCGGAGACTTTACTCTCACAGATCATTGACATGGTGAATAGTGCCAGCAGGAGCAGGGCACCCATCCAGCGGCTGGCTGATAAAATATCAGGATACTTTGTGCCTATAGTAGTGGTGATTGCTGTGCTCACTTTTATCGCCTGGGCCATATTTGGACCAGAGCCACGGTATGTGTATGCTTTTGTCAATGCCATTGCAGTACTGATCATTGCCTGCCCTTGCGCATTGGGGCTTGCCACACCGATGTCGGTGATGGTGGGTGTAGGAAAAGGAGCCAAAGAAGGAGTGCTCATTAAGAATGCAGAAGCATTGGAGACTCTCAATAAGATCGATGTACTGGTTGTAGATAAGACCGGAACAATCACTGAAGGTAGACCGGCTGTTGAAAAGGTAGTGAGTACGGACGAGCAGTATTCTGAAGAGGATATTCTTCAGGTTGTAGCATCACTCAATCAACAAAGTGAACATCCCCTGGCGGAGGCTACAGTGAGGAGGGCAAAGGAAGATGGTCTTTCCCTATCAAAACCTGATAAATTTCAATCTGAGACAGGAAAAGGCGTTGTCGGGGAAGTCGAAGGCAAGGCCATAGCGATAGGAAATGATAAACTGATAATGGCTGTCAACTCCGAGATTCCGATTAAGGTTAGCAAACTCGTCAGGGAAGAGCAGCAGAAAGGCAAGACAGTATCTTATGTGGCCATTGATGGTAAAGTAGTTGGGTTCTTCACAATCAGCGACCCGATCAAGAAGACCAGCCATGAAGCCATCCGGGAATTGAAATCCAGAGGAATAGAGGTCCTGATGCTAACAGGTGACAATGCCTATACAGCACAGGCCATCGCTTCAGAGCTGGATCTGGACTTCAAGGCAGGCATGTCGCCGGAAGACAAGCAAAAAGTCGTGAAGCAGCTCCAGTCTGAAGGAAAAAAGGTTGCCATGGCTGGTGATGGGATCAATGATTCACCTGCACTGGCACAGAGTGAGGTAGGTATTGCGATGGGTACCGGAACCGATGTGGCGATTGAAAGCGCGGGTATCACATTGGTGAAAGGTGATCTGAAGGGTATTTTAAAGGCTTTTCAACTGAGTAAGAATGTGATGCGGAATATCAGACAGAACCTGTTTTTTGCCCTGGTATACAACACGGTGGGTATCCCGGTAGCGGCCGGATTGTTGTTCCCGTTTTTTGGTGTGCTGCTGAGCCCTATGCTGGCAGCTGCAGCGATGAGTTTGAGCTCAGTGAGTGTGATAGGGAATAGTTTGAGGTTGAGGTGATATAAACTGTTTTGCACAAAAACGCAGAGGCGCTGAGGGTGTAGAATGTGTCACGCAAAGGCGCAGGGGACGCAAAGAATTTTTGTGAGAATTGTTCAGGTACCTCCTACCAAAGATATTGGAGGTTGAGACTGGATTGAATAAAGAGATTGAGATGAATTTTTATACAACGATACCAAAGGGGTTAAAGTCTTATTACGAAGCTGAGTTATACACCTATAGGGAGGAACTTAGCAAAGGACATTATATGAGTGCCTGGAAGCATTTGGAACGGGCACACATCCTTGGGCAGCGATATCCTTTTGCACATTCCCACGTGCATTGGCAGATGTTGGTGTTTGGTTTCAGGATCAAAAGTGCTAAAGAGGTCCTTGGGCAATTACCTCGGTTAATTTTTGGAGGGGTGAAGTCTTTTGTGGGGAAGGTACCGGTTGGAAATCCTGGTAGAGCGAATGTTCCGGCGCTGAAGTCTTTTCCTATTGATGAGGATTTGAAGGCGATGTTTGAGCAGGCAGGAGTTTGAGGTATTTCACGCAAAGACGCTAAGGTGCATAGAATAAAGACGCAAAGCATGTAAAGTTTCTAGCCATTATGACCCCAATGTTACTTACTGTTATGTACGAATAATGACTAAATTTAATACCATGACCACTGTAGCATCAAAGTCTAAACTGGACCTGGCTTACTACCTGGCGCTGATTACGATCTTTTACAACTTGATTGAGGGTGGGGTGTCTACATTTTTCGGGACTTCTGATGAAACCCTGGCGCTTTTTGGTTTTGGGGTGGACAGCTTTGTGGAGGTGCTTTCAGGGATAGGGATTGCACATATGATCTTAAGGATGAAAAACCATCCGGTGGAGAATCGTGATCAGTTTGAAGTTACAGCATTGAGGATTACCGGCACTGCTTTTTATCTGTTGGTTGCAGGGCTGGTTGTGGGCGCATTTCTTTCGATCTATTATGCTTCGGAGCCTGAGACTACCAGGGTAGGAGTAATCATCTCGATTCTTTCCATTGTCACAATGTATTTCTTATACAGATACAAACTCAAAGTAGGTCATGAGCTCGATAGTCAGCCTATTATCTCAGACGCCAACTGCACCAAAACCTGTTTTTACCTTTCTTTCATCCTGTTAGCTAGCAGCCTGCTCTATGAACTCTTCAAAATCCCGTATGTGGATGCTTTAGGAAGTCTGGGGATCGCCTGGTATGCGTTTAAAGAGGGGAGAGAGGCTTTCGAGAAGGCTAAGCGTAAAAGTGTTGCTTGTGGTGATGGGTGTTGTTAATATTTGATGCCCATTTTTTATCATAGGAACAATGACTATAATTATCGGGATTATTGTATATATCAATTGAGGTCATTTATTCGTATCTTTATTTAATGAACACAAACTCTAGTAGAATAACAATAGATCCTGCTATTTGTCATGGCAAGCCTGTTATAAGGGGAATGAGATGGCCTGTTGAGGTCATACTGGATATGCTGAGTTCTGGAATGACATCTGAACAAATTGTTGAGGATCACCCTGAACTTGAGAAGGAGGATATTATTGCTTGTCTAAACTACACTCGTCTTTCAGTCTCAGGTCAAGCTTTCCAACAAGAGTCTAAGTGAGATTTTTGTGTGATGTTCGTTATTTGATCTACTTTTTGGG
>JAHCMM010000049.1 GCA_019192515.1 Cyclobacteriaceae bacterium SS2 | reverse complement strand
ATATTCTTTTGACTCACCTCAACATCCCAAACAAAATATTCAGAGATATTGTAGACAATTACTTTCCATCTTTCTGACAAAACCCTTGTTGAATCAAGTCCTTCCAGGACAACAGCAGTTTGAGCGCCTTCAAACTCACTGAAGACCGGGCCGCCTGTATGGCTAATCAAAGAATCAAAAACGACCGTACCATTTTCTTTATGTTGGTTCCAGAAGTCAATTTCCTGATCCTTATAAGATGTTTTCACCCAGGCAAAGAATATCCCATGCTGATGGGTATGTCCGACAGGAAATCCATCTGTGAGCACAGCTCCATTAGGTGAATGTGCCGGATGTATAAAACCACCTCGCTGGTAATATTCCGGGCTGTCATCCGGTGGAAGCATTGTTTCCATTTGATAGCTTAAAACCGGTTTGTCTCCCAAAGAAATATTTAGTTTTCCATCGGAGATATCGGACTTCACTAATTCAGAGGGCGGATCCTGTTTAAATACAAGCGAATAGGTCCTGGACTGATTGGCCGGGATGGTATCTGGTATAAAGACCCAGTTATCTTTTGTCTTTTGAATCGGTATCAGGGCTTTTGTTTCCTCATCTCTGAAGTATTGATGACCATCGGCCATTACAGAGTCCGGAATTGAAACAAAATGTGGTGAAGGTAAGCGTAGATAGGCTACCGGTTCCACGGTATACCTAAAAGACGGCACTTCCTCACTACACGCACTCAATAGGAAAATGCCCATGAAGACGAGTAATACGCGAATCTTGCCAGCCATTTTTAAATAACCCATTAATTACTTTAGTAAATGTGATTGGTTGATCAATTTGATATTGATGTTAAATACCGAATTCAATTGGTAGTCCAGCTTCCCTTTTAGCAGATCCACAAAGACTTCCAGGTTTTCGATATAAACGGATTTCTTAAAATTAGCAATAAAATTCTCAGGATCGTCAGGAAGCCTGTCAGTAAAATTGAGGAAGACGTTGTCTTCATCCGTACTCAATGAAACCTTAATATCGCTCTGAGCAATCATTTCATTCTTAATTAAACACAAGATGGTTTCATTAAAAATAATACCAATATTGAATGCCAGATCCGGATCCATTTCCACGCCGTCACAGGAAAGTTCAAGGTTGAATTTCTTTTCAGTCTTGCTATAGGATGCAATCAGCTGCCTTGAAAGGAGGGTCAAATATTCGCTCACATTCATGGAATCAGTCACCTTTCTTTGCAACAGGAATTCATGTATGGTATAAATAGCCTGGATCCTGCCATTGATCTCCATCAGGAAATGCTTAAATGCATTATCTTTTGTAGTGGTAGCCTGGATATACATCAAACTACTGATAAGCTGGAGATTATTCTTGATACGATGATGCAACTCCTTGAGCAATGTTTCCTTTTCATCCAGGGCATGTTTTAGCTCCACTGTGAGTTGCTTCCTATCCCGTTCCAGGTTCCGGATAAGCGTCTCCAAATAAGCAGTAGCAAATAATGCCATGACTATACTGAGCGAAATCAAAATGACAAACCTAAACTCTATTGAAAGTACCTGACGCTGGTAAAAATAGTATACTAAAGAACCCAAAATGAGTGTTGCTAATAAGATAATCATCACTATCTGCTTAGCAATGGTCCCATTTATCTCCTTAGAAAGTAAAACTCTAACGAATCCAATATCCGGACGAAGCGCACTTAATCCTACACTGGAAACCAGAAAAAGAAAGGATGTCAACAATGACATAGTGGACCAGAACGAAGGTCTGCTAACCTCAAGTGGAGCAAAAATATGGCTCATGACTGCAATCAATACAATGATCTGCACCAGGTTATTCATTACAGCAAAAGCATGATTTGAGACCTCCGTCTTCTTATTGATAAAAAAGCTAACTGAACCTAACAATATGAATGATACCGCTGTTCCGGAGGACATCAGACTGAAAGCATTATGTTGCCCGCCAGCGAGAATCTGATCAATTGAAAAGTCTTTCCCAAAAAGATTTTCTATAAAAGAAAGTGAGGCTATAGCTATTGTAATGGAAGCAGGTATCAGGTGATACCAGTTCAATTGGTTTTGTCTTCTGGCATTGATGATGATCTGGAGTGCTAAAAATGAAAAGCATAACCCAGTGTTGGCCTTTGTACTGATCCTCTCCTCAGGAATAAAACCAATTGCCCAATACAGCACAACCAAAGACGAAATGAAAAATAAGGCATATCCAATATACCCAGCTATCGTAAATTGTGTATTCCTCACCAGCTATATCCAATTCCCGGAGACTCCCAGTTTTACGCCAATTTAGCAAATTTTCCTATACAAAATGGGTTTTGCTGATTGGAAATTGAATGAAATAAAGCTGATTAAGATATGGTACTTGAATCCTTATTGTATCCTAGTTTTTGTGAGATTTTGATGCGGTTGTCTTCCAGTGTATTGATGGCAGTCTGAAGCTCCCTTTTCAATGAGATCTGCTTTTTGGTGGCCTTTTCTTTATACTCGGAGAACTCCGTGGCTAATTGTGAAAACTCCTTCTTAGTAGACCTTGTTACCTTATTCGAATTTGAATACATCACATACAGAATACCAATTGCTGCACAAAGACCTGCAATAATTGCCCAGATCACAATATTATACATGATCTTATTTACCTGGATCCCCAGGAACCCGATACTAGAGTTCACTTCTTCACTGGCCTCTAATTCAGCTTTGGTCTCCTGTAGGGCAATACCAATACTATCAAGCCTCGAAGAAAGTTCATTAATCCTATTGTTGGCCTGCGTCAGATTGCGTTGATTCATATTGAGGGTATCAGTGACAACCTTCCAGAACTGATCCAACTCATGGTGCTTAAACATGGTGTATTCCTGCCATTTGCTGGCATCTCCCTTAAATTCTTTAAACTGTTCCTGCATATCCTGAGCATGGGACATGAAGGATGAAGCTACCAGAATCAAGATAAAGATTGCGGTAAAGATGTTCTGACTACTTTTCATAACTAATTGGGTATCTGATCTAATAATAAATAATCTTGCATTCAGGATTCACACCCCGAAAGCCACTGATATCTCTTTGATTGAGCCGTGTGTTGTAACACGACAACTCAATAAGATTATCTAGTTCAAAAATTTGATCCAGGCGATTTACTCGAGTATTCGAACAGTCAAGCTTACTTAGAGAAACCAGATTTTCCAGTCCCCTCAAATTGGAGACATTGGTTCCCGAGCAATTTAATACCTCTAATTTACTCAAACTCGCCAAAGGTCTCAAGTCATTCGTAGCAGTATTTGAGATATTAAGTGTTCTTAAAGAAGTTAAGGTGCTAATCGGCGAGATATTCTCAAGTGGAAGCTGCTTACATTCCAGGACTTCAAGCTGAGTCAATGCAGGCAGAGTCGAAAGGTCCACCAGGGAGGAATTGGATATATGCAGCTCTTTCAATGAGAGGAAATCCCAAAGTGGTTTCAGGTCCTCTATGGCAACCTGATCAATCATCACCTTATCACGCGCAACAATTTGATGAAGCATCACTATATCTGGTGTACCCTGAAAACCATTATTGCTTCTGAAAACCTGCTTCCAGTCGTCACTTAGCTTTTGCCACCAGTTGGAGAGATAGTTTGAATCAAAGATAATAGTACATGAAGGATGCTCCCTGTGAAACTCTTTGATTGCTTCCCAGGAAACATTGGCCTTGTCCACATTCAGATACTGCAGATTTCCCAAATAGGAAAGCAAATAAATATCACTTACCCTAGTACCAGAAAGATCAAGGTAGCTTAGATTTTTAAGGCCCTTCAACGGTAATATTTTCTCTACAGAAGTAGTTGAAACCTTTAAGGTCTCAAGTTTATCAAGATTGATCACTGGATCCAAAGACCTGATATTGTTTTCACTGATATCCAGGTATCTAAGCTTATAAAATCTGGCAAGAGGTTCAGAGGTACTTAATCCTGCCTTTTTAAGGGAAAGTGAATCTACATTCAATAACATTACCAGGTCTTCCTTACTGGGCTGCTGTTTATTACCAGAGACATAGGTCCCCAAAGCTTTTTGCCAGCTAAAGTCCAGCCTACCCCACCACTGCAGCACCTGCTGTGAATTATTGATCACCAGCACATTTTTATTTTTACTCATAAAGGCTGTGGCCTCTGACTCTGTGATAGGTGTATTGTCACAGTAGATCCTCCTGAGTTTTTTGAGTGGAGTTAAAGGTTCCAGGGACTTAATACCTGTCTGATTCACATTGAGAATTTCCAGGCTCGTTGTTCCCGATAAGGGATCAACGCTGGTAATATCTGTCTTGGAAACGTCTAACTCCTTTAATAATGGCATGCTCGATAGACCACTAATATTACTGACAAGTGTATTGGAAATATTGAGCGACACCAGTCCTGCCAGTTCTTTCAGTGTATAGGTGGATGACAGGGCTGTACTGGAAAGGTTCAGTGAATGCAAACCTCTTAGTCCCTGTAAAGGCTGAAAATCATTGATGTAATTTCCTGAAAGGTTGAGATCAGTGAGGGAATTAAACTGATCAATCACGCCAATATCCCTGATCCTGGTATTGGATACATCAAGCGTATTGAGGCTCCTTAGGTATTTTAAATATTCCAGGTCGTATACTTCCGATTGATTGGCAATCAATGTCTCTAATGTGCTAGTGGATCTCAAAGGGCCTAAATCTGCTATTCTTGTTTGCGAGATGTTCAGATACCTGAGATTTGACAATACATACAATGGTTCTATATTAAATATGTACTGGTTACCGGACAGATTCAGGCTATCGATAGCGGCAATTTTGTGCAGCATAGCTGCGTTTATCTCTTCATTTGTATTGAGGAGGATCTTAAATATCTTACTCCATTCATATGAAAGGTCAGACCACCAGTCCATCAACTCTTCGTCCTTGCTCACTTTGGTCGTATAGATACTGGCAATCTTCAGATCATCTTTAGCTTCATCAAGATTTATCTCGATAAAACGTTTTTGTGTGTTTTTAACTGCTTTTCCCTCTATGGAAACAGCTTCCAGTGAACGATTCAGTTCTACTCTGAAGTAAGGCTTACCATTGTCGCGTGTCAGTGCCTCTACTTTGAGGATGTCAAATTTGAATCCGGCATCTCTGAAGAAAAAATCAACATCTTTGAGGTAGGCTACTACATCCTTATTGATGACTGATTGTCTATCGTCAAGCAGATCATCTTCTATCTGGACCTGAGCATCCCGGAATATCTTGGAATACGATTCATTGATGATGACGTCCTTATCCCGATTGTTGGTCTCTTTATCTCCGACAGTATTGAGAAAATACTCCAGGAAAGCGACCATGTCTCTCACTCTTTGTTCATATCCATTTTGAGCCAAAAGTGAATTGAACGTGACCAGGATCAGCCCCAGCAATATCAATCTACATTTTACCATAGATGTATCGTTTGAGGGCTTGCTTTTGCTTTTCATTGATTGGTACCAGGTTGGAAATCAACCATCCTGTATTGTAGCCGGGTCGGTTAAAATCTGACAATTCAAAATACCACCCATCTATCTGGAAGAAATGAAACCGAAGGTCAAACACCGTCTCAAATTTCAGATTTCCCAGTTTCAACTCGTATAGAAATAAAGTCAGGTAGTCCGGCTGAAATTCATGTATTGTATACGACTCAGGGGCTTTCCCTGACTCAAATGCCTTCCGGAGATTCATGAAGTCCAACTCATGACTCATAGGATGGATAAATGCCTTTGTTGCCGTGGTATCTTTATTGAATATATTCTTAAACCTCCTGTAAGAAATGTCATGGATGACCCATTCATATCCTTTGCCCTGAGGCTGAATATTCATGTAAAGCGTCACATTTTCCTGCTTCCCCTTATAGAGAAAACCGGCATTGACTTCAGCAAACCATTCTCCTTTGTGAAAATCGATGAACCTGGGTTCCTTCTTGTCAGTTACCAGTCGGACAAATTCCTTTTTAGTATCTGCCGAAAGACTGGAGTTTTGGTTATCAAACAGGATAGAGAGATAGTCCTGCCGAAGCTTTACGTCTCTGAAATTCTTATCACCCTGATAATACCTGTTCCCATTTTCATCTTCTTCACCATTAAACCTTCTGAAAAACTGGTTTATCTGCTTTGTCTGAGTCCTGAAACGTTCCTCAGCCTCAGGATCTTTGGTGAGGTTTTGAGCAAAAGAGAAACTGATAACCCAGCATAAAGAAAGGGTTAAGAGTATTTTGATCATGCGGTGGTTTCAGTCACTCTGATGTCACCAAGCAATACATCCCAGAACTCGATGATTCTACCTGCTATCTGGGTCTTTTTCTTCTCAACATATATGGTGATATCCTTCTTGGTAGTGTCTTTGTAGCTCATACCATCATCAGACGTTCCTNCAAAGCTTTGGTAGATCGTCACCACGCCCACGTACTTGCCGTCAGGCTGAAGCTCAAGATCACTGATATAGTGAATGTCGTACCATTTGATCTCTACTTTATCGTAGTTGAGTGCCATTAAGCGTTCAAAGTACTTTCTGACTTTGTAATAGGCAATGTCATTTCTGCTCAATGAAGATACACCCATCTCGCTATCAGGAGCGAAAAGCTCCTCTGCTCTGTCCATAACCCGGGTAGCTTCGGAGAAAGGGGTCTTCTTATCACCTATCAGGCTGATATATTTACTTAGATCTTTTACTTTTTCCAACGCCAGTGAATCGATTGCACGTTTCCTGTTTGGGTCGATTTCCTGGGCATTGGTTTGTGAAATAGCAATGAGTGCACAAACCAGGACGATGATGAAATGTTGAATCTTCATTTTATATTCTATTTCTTATTTTCTAAACAATACTAATTCTGTGATCTTACCATTACTATCCAGGGTATAATCCTCTACCCTGTTGATGCTCTTTTTGACATCTTTAAGATAGTTCAGGTACTTATTTATAGTAGTTGGTTCATCATATTCAGCTTTGCCCCCGGCAGCATAGAAGATAATCAATACAGGTGCATCAGAAGAGTTAAACATACTTTCTGCCTCCCGAATGCTGTTGTTAGCAGAAGTCAAAGACGGAGCGCTTGCAATAGAATTGAAATAGTTTTCAAGTTTCACTGCAGTAGACGCCTCGGGCTTGTAATAAGTCTCCTCCTTTTCTTTATTTTCCTCTACTTCCTCTTCTATCTGTTGAGATACCTGGGCCGTGTCAGAAACGGAGGTTAATTTCTTTTTACTCTTACAGGAAGAAAAAATCACCGATACTCCAAAAAAGAGAATCAAAAACTGATACAAGAGACGAACTTTCATATTTATTTCACTTTGAGTTTAATTTCAGCACAAAAATAAGTGCAGACGTTTACAACGCCTACACTTTTGGTAACAGACTATAGCTGGTTGTCTGATCTTTTTTTCCTAAGGTGCATGTGTGTGTCTGAATCGCACCATAGATACAGAGTCTATAACGATTCAGCGATCCGGGTGTTGTGTCGAATTCAATGAGTGCAAAAGTCTGTCTATTACCAAATTAGATGAATCCTTGAATTCATAGACAACCTGTAACCTTCGCCCACTCTTAACACTCAAGCGTACCCCTTCCAGATCCTTAAATGTTCCGGACTGATACTGCTTATATTTTGGATCATACCAGATAAAAATATTCCTGTCAGGCACCTTATATCTTTGTTCAGCCTATTGCTGGAACTAACCAATAAAGTGCCATTTCCGTAAACATCTGATAACCAGTCATTTACAAATAATAGCTGTTACAATGATTAGCTAAAATGAGAAAGAGTGTATCATTTTGAGAAAGAAGGGCAAGACATATAATGCTTAGTCGTCAATCGTGTAGAGGAGCTTGTCCTGTGAAAAATCATAAAGCGTAAGTCTTCTGAGCATGTAATAGCTATCCCAGAAATCTCGGAGCGCATTTACATATTCCCTTTTAGCATTGTCTTTTTGTTCCAATGCCAGAGTAAGATCTGTGATGGATGTCTTACCGATCAGGTATCGGTTTTGGGCCACATCATATCGCTTTTGAGCAACCTCATCTCCTTTCTTCTTAATCTCAATCTGTTTTCTCAGCACTTCTATCCTTCCAACCAGGGTTATGATTTCCTGCTCAAAATTTTGGAGTTGCTGCTGAATGGTATATTCGGTTAATTGCTGGATAGCCTGAGCTTGTTTAACCCTTGATTTACCTCTACCCCAGTCCAAAATGGGAAGACCTAGCTGCACATCAAAAACCTGCTGATTATTTGGATCAACGTACGTTTCATTAAAAGTAGCTGCAGCATCATTTAAACCAAAAGAAGCCCTGAGCTCGGCATAAAACCTGGAAGCCTTAGCCTGGGCTACATCCCTGGCCGCTTCTATCCTATTGCGCTCAAAAGCTATATAATCAGCTCTGTTCTTTTTTGCGTACTCCAAAGCATTGGCTAAATCTATATCAAACTCAGGTAATTGTTCAGGCAGCTTCAAAGTAATCCTTGTTGTATCATTAGCCAGTCCAATATACCTTCTTAATTCAAGACTTGCCTGACGAAGGTCCAATTCGGCCTGGGTGATCTGCCCCTGAGAAGTCAACAACTGTAGTTGCACATTTAATAGATCGTCTTCAGTAGCTGTACCGATATTATACCGACCTTCCTCAATCCTATATATTGTGTCATTTTTTCCCAGGTTGTATTCTGCAATCTGCAATCCAATTTGCTGATCTATGTAATCAAAAAACAATTGTACAGCCTGCTGTGAAACAGCTTCAGTTTCCTCAACGTAGGACCTTTTAGATTCTTCATAAACGATCGGTTCAGTCAGCTTATTCCACTTAAGCTCATTGAAATCAAAAAGAGGCTGATTTAATTCCACGTTTACCAAAGTTGAATTCCATTGCGTGGTACTGTTACTCAAATCCTGAAATTGTCTGACCTGGCTATTGATACTGATTTCCCCTCCGGTAAATGAAATAGGTTGATACAGTCCTAATCGCAAATTACTCTGTAGCTGTTCCCGAGTCTGATAGGCAATCTCACCATTGTCAAGCCTGTTTTCGTTAAAGTCTCTGTTATATCCAGGCAAGCTACCAGAAAGAAATAACCTGGGATTATATTCAGATTTAAAAGTCCGGTAGCTCCAGTAGGCATTTTCCTTTTGTGTTTCAGCTAGTTTGGCGTCGATAGAGTTTTCCTGAGCCAGGTTAATAACTTCATTTAGCTGAAGCAGATATTGTCCATTGATAGAAAACGAAATGCAGGTGATTAAGGCTGCTACTACATATTTAT
This sequence comes from Cyclobacteriaceae bacterium SS2, assembly GCA_019192515.1. GTDB lineage: Bacteria > Bacteroidota > Bacteroidia > Cytophagales > Cyclobacteriaceae > UBA7330. Next base: position 12 of record JAHCMM010000049.1, on the reverse strand, counting down.
TCATAACGGAGA
>JAHCMM010000048.1 GCA_019192515.1 Cyclobacteriaceae bacterium SS2 | reverse complement strand
CTGTGCCAAGACAATAACCGGAAGGATATATTTTGGGCGGACGTCAGATTGATCTACCATTTTGAGTCATGCGGATTTATGGTTCCGCACCCTATCAAATCTAGAAAGATTTCAGATTATTTAGGATATGAGATGAGCGGTTGGTCTTGGGTGAGACACAAGGTTTAGAACTATTACTTCGTCATCACCCATACCGTCCCGATCTCACCTGTTTTGTCTATGAGCTTCATGATGTAAACACCCTGTCTCAACGAGCTCAGGTTCACTTCACCGTTTGATGGGTGTGTGGTCAGGAGTAGCTTGCCAGAGACCGAGAATATCTGAACACGCTCCGGCAGGGCCTCCTTCGAAGGCCCCTCTAAAAGAATTTTTCCTTCCGTTGGATTTGGGTATATCCTGATAGGCCCCAGGGCAGTTGCCAATCCTAACACTGTGTCGTCCACATCAGACAAGGTAACTGTGATGACAACCTGGGCGCTCTCATAGCCATCAGATACCTCTACCGTCAGCTCAAAGGTGGGTGTGGTTTCAAAGTCCAGGGCAGCGGTCGTTTGCACGGTCAATTTTCCCGTAGCACCCTCAATGGCAAATGTATTATCGGTGTTTCCTGCCACAAGGCTAAAACTCAACGCATCCCCATCATCGTCTGTAGCGATCACGTCACCCACTTCTGTGCCATTGGCGCTGTTTTCCGCTATGGTAAACTCCTGTGGCTGGATGACAGGCGACCTGTTGGTATGAAATGTTTGCACCGTGGACCAATCACCAGTGCCCGCCGTATTTTTTCCCTGTACCCTCCAGTAATAGTTCACTCCTGCATCCAGTCCACTAAGCTCCGCCTGGAAGCCAGTGTACTCCCTTCTTTCGTACACGATATTTGTGAAGGCATCATCTTCGGCCACCTGGATATTCGACAGGGCAAACGGTGTGTTCTCTTCCCAGGAAAGTGAAGTAGCGGAAGCCACTTTGCTATTGTCTGCAGGCAAAGCGAGGACTGGTGCCAGGGGCTTTTCCAATGGAGCTAAGGAACTGCTAAAATCCCGTAGATTCTCCAGCAATTGAATTTTCCCGTAAGAAAGCGATACGATATCATCCCGACCATCACCGGTGAAGTCAGCAACTGCTGCTGCAGAACCAAAGGAAAATGTTCGTGGAGTAAGCAAAAAATCAGCTGCAGAAAATGTGCCGTCGCCATCGTTGAGAAACAACAGGTCTCCGGCATGCCCGCCTTCCACAAACAGGTCCATCCAACCGTCTCCATTGAAGTCTCCCGGCTTCATATAAATGAACCAGAAATTGATGTCTCTCGATCCAAAATGAGGACTATCAAAGGCTCCTTCTCTGAGCACCAGATTTCCTTCGCCGTCATTCAGGTAGAGATCGAGCCTTGCTCCTTTATAGTTACCCAGGTTAACGCTTACGATGAGGTCCTGCCAGCCATCTCCATCTACATCTGCAGTCAGCATATCCACATGCTCCTCATATCCTTCCGGAGTTTGTACTGAGGAAAGTTCGCTATCGATCATGGTCCCGTTGACAAAGGCAAAATGTCCTGAACCGGTATTTTTCAACAACGTAACGGCCTTTCGTGGGTAATAAGCTGATGATCCATCGGAATATGGCGAGTAACCAGCACCGAATGCCATGTCTTTCCATCCGTCGCGATCCCAATCCAGTAGACTCAAAGCCGTGCCACCTTCAAGGTCACGACTTGCGGGGAGACGTTCATAGTCGAGGGTAAAATTGCCGGTGCCATCATTGATAAATATTTCAGGCTTGTTTTCTGTGCTTTCCGGTGGAAAAAGAGGCCGCCCCTGTTGGGCAGACACGATGTCCAAATCACCATCATTGTCAATATCTCCGATATCCAGGGCGTGGTTGGCATCAGCAAAATCCGGAAGGTTTGTGATGGACGCATTGGTAAGTGTGCCGTTGCTATTGCCAAGCAAAAGAGTGTTTTGAGTGCCCGGAGACCCACAACAATCGGTACCCGTATCGACCATGAATATGTCTTCATATCCGTCATTATTGAAGTCCCCTACTTTGGCAAACCTTGACAGGACCGTCTGAATATCACCGAGCACAGTGGAAGTCACATCAGTAAAGGAACCGTCCCCATTGTTTTTGAGGGCATGAAGTGGCGTAAATTTTGCTACATCCGTCGCCGGCCAATCCACATACACAATCAGGATATCTTTTAGTCCATCGTGGTCAAAATCGATAGCATAGATGTCCTGAGCCACATAAGATGGGTCTCCCAATGTGCTGAACCATTCCTGCTCATGCACCTGAAACCAGGGATTTTCGACCCCTTCCTCCAGGCAAAATAACGGGTCCTGAGTTCGGTCCTGGGATTGAACATCACTGTGCGAAAAAGCCAGATCATGCCCACCGGCACCTTTGTCGATCAATGAATTATTCAAATCCCATGAAGCGATAAGACTTGTCTCGTTACCTATCAGTCCGCTTTCCGCGTAAGAGGCTATTGATGATTCTGCCAGGGCCGTGTTCCATACACTCACATGCTTCATAAACCCGCTAAAACCTGACTGATAGGCCAGTGATTTATCTTCTGTCACCCCACCTCCGATTCCAAAGCTGGTGGCATTGGCATCCGGGGTTCCGGAGAATGTCGTTGAACCGTATTCCACCCCATTGATGAAGATGCGCATTGTTCCCGATCCGAAGGACACAGCAACATGTATCCATTGGTCTACTGGTATCACACCTCCAAAAAGGAATGTGCGACTACCCATTGTTCCATCCGAAAGAAGAAATTCAAATTCGTTGTTTTCAGCAAAATTGGTCACACCCAGGGTATAGGCCGTGTAAGGATCAGCATTCCAGGGATCATGGAGCCGACCCATCAGGATTGCACCGGGAGTAACTTCCTCAAAATAAAACCATCCCATCATGGTAAATTCAGCTCCCAGGTTAAAAGCTGCATTATCGGGTGCTATAGCGTGCTGTTCCCCGGCAAACCGGAGTACATAGTCCTGGGGTGGATGCTGGGATACCTGGCTCACAGCAGTATTTGCCAACAATAATGTAAGTGCTATTCCAAAGTAAAGCTTTAATCTATTCATTCGGTTATTTCTGAAAAATCATTGTAAAATAAGAAATAACCGCAATAGTTAGATGGTCTTTTTTTGGACTCCTATTACTTCCTCTCACGAATAATCTCCCGCTATTGTGCAGGACTAAAGAACAGGTCGAAATCTGTTTATTTGGCTACAAAGAGGAACCCTCCAATAAGGGCAGCCAGTGGTTATGGATGAAATCAGAATTGGCTCGTCTGATAACCAGTTTTTAATCTTTGTGACAGTGGGGTTTATTACTGTGGAAATGCAAAACTCAGCGACACTCCAATGGCATTTGCATCGTATATGTCAGCTCCATCCACATACTCCATCAGGGTATATCTCAACCCTATCCATTTCCATCCTACTTCAAACAAAGGTCCGGTGGCATTGTTGAATTTGATATCGTCCCCCAGGCCTCCGGCACCAAACTTCACGGCGTTGTGCAGTGCCAGCCCTGCCCCGAAGCGAATGCCATTGTTCATCACCCAATTAGCCGTTAGATTTACAGGCACGCTCGTTAACGTGATGTCTGCATTATCAGCCATGGTAGTCTGATACTTATAGCTTACCCATCCACGTACTTTTAATTTATTTACAACAGGAATAGTCAATTCTCCTCCCAGACCAAGCGAGAGCCCTTGCCCGGCCTTCACAGACTGGTCTTCGCCATTGGTAAAGTATACGGTAGCCACAGGATCACCGCCAAACTCGGCGGTGAAATCGATCAGTGCCCGTATCAGCCTGGAATCATCCCCCTGAGCAAATGCAGATGAGGAGCCAAGACCCAGACATAGTAGCAAACAAATTATTGATTTAGTGTTCATGATTGCTGGTTTTGTTTAGTTGGTTAAAGCTAAGAATTATCTTTTAAATCCTGTCTGTTCTGTGGAGGTGTGATACTCTAACCCTCCTCTCCGTAGTTCTCAATCTTCCTTTCTTCCCTTACCTCACCGATGTGGTAATAAGCGACGATCTCCCGGATTAAATCATTTTCGCGATAGTACCACTCGCTAACATCCAGTTTAAAGTCTTTTCCCTGGCGGGCAGTGTACCTTACACAGGCTTTGTCTTTCTCATAAAGCGCATCATGGATCTGAAAAGTATAGCCCAGGAATTTGTCTTTGTTTGCCTGGACCAGATCCAAATAGGCTTGTTTCCCATCAATGGTACCAAATGGGCTGGTGTGTTGGAAGTTTTCAGTGATTGGGAGATGATGAAAATCTCCTTCACTCCATTTGCTAAACCACAACGTCACCAGTTCTTTCATGTCTATTTTCCAGCATGTTACTTTTTCAATATCCCTAAATAATTGATCCACGGCCCTACGGCCTCTTTGTATTGTCTGGCCATCACCCGGCTGATATGGCTGATGTGATTGAGGTCGTGAACCGTCCAGGTCGATAGAAGCTGACTCATTGTTACCTCCCCAAACTCAGGATGGATACCAGTGAGCTTTAGCTGTTCTTCCGAGATATCGAATGCCTTTAATTCCTCCAGGTTGTCGGACCTCAATTCACTGAACTCTTTGAGCATGTCTGAAATCGTCCTATTTTGATCATTCCTCAGTTGTGCGAATCGGTCAAAAGCCTTGAAGCGTTTATCTTCAGCACTGCCCAATATGATCCTGGCTCTGACCATCCAGTCGGTTTTCTCCCCGACAATCAAGTGACCGAGTATATCATATGGGCTCCAGGTGTTCTCACCTTCGTTCTGCTTCAGCCATTCATCAGACAGCCCGGATAGGTAGGATACCAAAACTGAAGGTGTTCTTTCCAGTATTTCCAATGATTGGTTGAATGAGAAGTGCATTGGGATCCTGATTAGCTTGATTCTTCAGGTAATTTATTAAAAACAGGTGAGAGGAGGTAATCAGTCAAGTGCCGGCATTAAGTATTAAGATAATTAATTCTTATTTTCACATAATGGTACGCGGTGGTTGTATTTACATCATGACGAATAGAAGTAATACCACCCTTTATGTTGGAGTAACCTCTGATCTGATTGGCAGAATATATGATCATCAAACAAAAGAGTATCCAAGAAGCTTCACCGCAAGATATAATCTAACGAAACTCGTCTACTACGAATCTTTTCACTCCATTGAAGAGGCCATAGCACGTGAAAAGCAATTGAAAGCTGGGAATAGGAGAAGGAAAATAGATCTGATTGAAAAGTTGAATCCTTCCTGGAAGGATCTATCAGAAGAAGTTAGGAATTGGTGAGAAAATGATAAGATTACTTCGTCGGTCGTACCTCCCTTCTCGTAATGACGGTTCCATAGTTTATGTCACCAAAATCAACAAAAGCACCGTCACTGCGAGCTCCTTACTNTGCTTAACTTAATTGAAGGATAGAAATGAATGGAGCGAAGCAGTCTCATCTTATTTACCCTCATGATGAAGTCTATTGTAAAAAACTCGGTTCCTTTCACGAGATTACTTTTCACCTACGTGGTACAACGGTGAACAATGCGTCTGTCGTATCTCCCTCCCTGCCTGAACCTTTAGATTTAGCTGTCCTTAAAAAGTTCTATTTTCAAGTGTTCTTAAGAGATTAAGAAAGCAGAGGTGAACTGGCCTGCCTGCTAGATGTAATTATCTAACTACCGAATTAGTCCTCTGCCTTCTAATTGAACGGACCATTTAGAATTATAGGCTTTTA
>JAHCMM010000047.1 GCA_019192515.1 Cyclobacteriaceae bacterium SS2 | reverse complement strand
AGGATTAACAGGTTGAGGTATATTTTCTTCATCATCAATTTGGGTTGGCACCCTAAGTTTAATTGATAAAGAAATTAATGCAACAATTAGTAGGCCCTGACAGCGATACCTTTCATGTAGTTCATAAAGGCTTTATTCACTACCATGTTACCTCCCGGTGTTGGATAGTCTCCTGTAAAATACCAGTCACCCAAATGGTTAGGGCAAGCCTTGTGCAGATTAGGAACGGTCTGGTAGATCACTTCCAGCTCCGCTTTCATGCCCCTTGGTTTCACTATCTGAGCTATTTTTTTGGAAACTTCCTCCTCAGTGAATGGTTCGTAAAGCTCTTTCACATAGTTGACAGGTGTTGGGTTGCCGGCAGAAGCTTTACACTTTTCGTAAACCTCTTCCAGCTTGGACTCCATTCCCTGCTCCTTCAGCAGCGCTACTACTGCACGGAAAGCAACAAACTCCTTCATCTTGCTCATATCAATTCCATAGCAATCGGGAAATCGAATTTGAGGAGCTGATGATACAATCACAATCTTTTTCGGCTCCAGCTTATCCAGCAAGGTGAGAATACTCTTCTCCAGAGTGGTACCTCTCACGATGGAATCGTCAATAACGACGAGTGTATCCGTCTTTTTCTTGATCACCTCATAGGTAGTGTCATATACGTGTGCTACCAGGTCGTCACGATGGGCATCATCGGTAATAAATGTCCTGAGTTTCGCGTCCTTCAAAACCAACTTCTCTACCCGTGGCTTGAGTGAAAGCACCTCTTCAACTGAGTCGGCACTTGGTTTTTGGTCTATGATGATATCCTTACGATGGTTGATCAGATACTGGTCAATACCACGCAAGAGTCCAAGGAAGGCGGTCTCCGCAGTATTAGGGATATAGCTGAATACTGTGTTCTTTAGGTCAGCATGTGCTGCTTTCATCACCTGAGGGACAAGTAGCTCACCCAATCTTCTTCTTTCCCTGTAGATATCAGGGTCGGTACCTCTTGAAAAATAGATGCGTTCAAAGCTGCAGGACTTTTTCTCCTTAGGCTGAATAAACTGTACTTCTCTGGGCTCCCCTGCTCTGTTTAGGATCAGCGCATGTCCCGGCTTAATTTCTTTGATCTCTTCGTATTCGCAGTTGAAGGCAGTTTTGATGGCGGGCTTCTCAGAGGCCACTACCGCGATCTCATCGTCTACATAGTAATACGCTGGCCGGATTCCATGTGGATCTCTTGCCGCAAACGCCGCTCCGAATCCTACCATACCCACCATGGTATAGCCTCCATCAAAATCACGACAGGATCTCTCGAGTACCCTACGGAGATCCAGTTCACGCTCGATCATTTCTGTGGCCTCTTCATTGGAAACAGATTCTCTGTATTTGTCGAAGATCTCCTGGTTCTCTTCATCAAGGAAGTGACCAATCTTCTCCATCACAGTCACAGTGTCCACCACCTCTTTCGGGTGCTGACCCAGTGATACAAGCTTATTGAAAAGCTCATCCACATTGGTCATGTTGAAGTTACCCGCTATTACCAGGTTTCGGCTTCTCCAGTTGTTCTGCCTGAGAAATGGGTGACAGCTCTCAATGTTATTTTTCCCATGAGTACCATATCTCAGGTGTCCCATCCAAACTTCACCGGTGAAGGCGTAGTTCATTTTCATCCACTGGGCATCGTAATAGTTGTCTCCACCCTCGATCTGAGCCTTCCGGTATTTCTTGCTGATCTTGCCAAAGATATCCTCTATCGGACGGTTGTCGATGGTACGGTATCGGCTGATATACCGGGTACCCGGAGGCATATTCATTTTGATATTGGCAATTCCCACTCCATCCTGACCGCGATTGTGCTGCTTTTGCATCAGGATGTACATCTTGTTTACCGCGTAAGATGGTGTACCGTATTTTTCAATATAGTATTGGAGTGGTTTTCTTAAGCGAAGCAGTGCTACTCCGCATTCGTGTTTGATCGGATCACTCATGTGGTTTCTTTACCAACCTATGAAGTTAATATTAAATGCAATCTTATTCAAGAATTCCGGACTAAGGAATATCCATAACACCATAATGGTGAAAATAGTTACTACAGATCTTGAAATAATTGAGAAATTTCCAAAATAGGGTGACTCAGCTGTTCCAAGGAAACTATGAAATGGAATTTTCAAATAGTAAAACAGTGCCAGCACCACACTCAGAAGCCCAACGATCAGGTAAATAAGTATGATGGTGGCTCCGGAAGCCTGGTATTCATTCCAAATAGATGAAAAAAGATAAAATTTTGCTGTAAATCCGGCCGTAGGGGGCAGCCCGATCTGCGCTACTAAAATCAGCAATGTCAAAGCACCCATAACCGGAAACTGAATGCCAATTCCCTTCATGTCTTTCACATCTTTGATCCCAAAATCTTCGTACATGGAAGCTATCATGAATATGGCCATCGTCATGATCGCATAGATGGTCACATACCATACAAAAGCCAGCCCCCCCTGCTCTCCCTGGATGAGTAAGGTAGGCAAAACCAGGCCCGAGTGGGCAATTGCTCCATAAGCAATCATCCTTTTGATGTTATCCTGTCTCAATGCACCGAAAGTGCCCATCAAAACTGTGGCGATACCCAGCACGGCAATGACTTGCCTGTATATGGGATCTGAAAGCAGCTCAAAGCTGATGAGTACACGATGCAGCAGAGCGAACCCGGCAATCTTCGGAACAATCGAGAGAATAGCTACCGCATCAGTAGGCGCTTCCTGATAGGTAGACGGCACCCAGAAGTGGTAAGGCACCAAACCTACTTTAAAAAACAGCCCTCCCAGGAGACAAATCATCCCAACATGATAAAATGGTCCGGCTTGTACATTGATTACCATATCACTGATCAACATACTGCCAGATAGTCCATATAGAATGGATATACCATAGATCATGATGGCAGAGCTTACTCCCCCAAATAGCAGGTACTTGATAGCAGCTTCATACCCTTTCCTGCTGAAGGAAAATCCTGTGATAAGATAAGATGAAAGTGATGTTAGCTCAATGGCAATATAAAAAAGCAGTAGATGATTTGCGGAAAGCATCAGGCTGCTACCCAAAACGATCGACAGTAGCAGGAAATAATGTTCATATCTTCGAAATGTGGAATGAAAGAATACGATCCACAGGGAAATAAATGCAAACAGGATCTTTAGGATGCCCGATAGCGAATCAATACTAATCGCTCCTGAAGTGGAGGTCCCAATATCACGAACATCTGCCAGGAATAGTGAAATCAGAAGTGTGATGGAAAAAAGCACCTTGTAAGTCACTTCATCCTTTGAGAGCATGCCTGCTGTGAGCAGGACCAACGACCCAACGATCAGCGCTGTTTCAAATCTCAGCAGTGTTAATTCCTCAATGACGTGTTGAAGTGACAATTCCATCATTGAGCAATGTATAGCTGACTTTGTGCGAAACACTGATTGACAAAAAACTCGATCGAATTATTCACCGGACCAAGGATGATATTCGGGGCAACTCCCAGCAGAACCACAAGGATAGCAAGTGGAATAAGCAGCAATAGCTCTCTTCCGGTAAGGTCATACATCGTTTGTTCCCACACTTTTTCCCGGGTCCAGAATTTACCGAAGAACATTCTCTGAAGGGCCCACAGGTAATACGCTGCTGAAATCACGATCCCTGAAATGGAAACGATACCGATCCATTTTGGAAGATAATCGCTTCCCAGCGCACCCAGGAAGACTAAAAATTCACCTACAAACCCGCTCAGGCCTGGTAAACCCAGAGAAGCAAAGAAGAATATTACCACAAAGCCAGTGAATACAGGCATCGCCTTGGCCAATCCGCTAAAGTTGGCAATGCCACGATCTCCGGTCCTGTCATAGATCACCCCTGCCAGGATGAATAAAGCGCCGGAGATAAATCCATGTGATACCATTTGGAACAACGCCCCTCCTGCTCCCTGGACATTGAAACTAGCCAGCCCCAGCAGGATAAATCCCATGTGTGACACGGAGGAGTAGGCGATCATTCTTTTAAGGTCATTCTGTGCCATCGCCGTGAGACCACCATACACAATGGAGATCATTCCGAAAATAGCGATTGGATAGGTCAGGTTGACAGCCGCATCGGGGAAGATGCCATAGGCGATTCTGAAAAAACCGTAGCCTCCTATTTTGAGCAGCAAACCTGCAAGCAACACTGAAATAGCTGTAGGAGCCTCTACGTGTGCATCAGGGAGCCACGTATGAACGGGAACTGCCGGAAGCTTAATGGCAAAACCTACCATCAGCAGGAGGAATGCCACCCACCGGATGTTCATTCCCCAGAATTCAATGCTTGTGCCCGGTGTTAAGATGCCATCAGTGATATAGCCCCCGTCCATCATATTCACCAGGCTGAAAGAATGGACGACTTCCTGACCCTGACCTGTAAGGGAACTGTCCTCAACAGAGAGATACAAGCCAATCATCACTGCCAGGATGAAAAGACTTCCTACCAGGGTATAGATAAAAAATTTGATGGATGCATATCCTCTCCTCGGTCCACCCCATATCCCGATAAGGAAAAACATAGGTAGCAGCATAAATTCGAAGAAGACATAAAACAGGAAGAAGTCGAGGGCTGCGAAACATCCCACCACACTGGTACTGAGAATGAGATATAAGATAAAATATCCTTTTACATTCTTATTGAGGTTCCATGAAGCGACTACACCAACCAGCAGGAGAAACGTAGACAGACAGATCATCAATAAACTGATACCATCGATACCGACGAAGTAATCGATCTGCAGCCATCCATAGTCACCCAGATATAGCGATATCCATTTGGCCCGCTCCACAAACTGAAAGGCATTGCTCCAGCTTTCTGGTTGGAGGGCGGCGTCATAGGAAAAGAATAGGATGACAGATAGGATCAACTGGACTGCCGTGGCTCCAAGCGCAATCTCCTTTATGAGCAGATCCTTGTCCTTAGGAAGAAAAAGGATAACCACCGTAACCAGGAGCGGAAAGAATATGATCAGGGTTAATAAACTATCAGTCATTCGCTAGGTTAAGAATTGAAACCACAAAAGTAAGACGAGTAATGTTAGCAGCAACCAGCCAATCTGTATTTGTATTTTCGGGGACTGAAAGCTTGTCACAAATCTTCCGATCAGCTGCGAAATGGAAGCCATGAAATTTACCAGGCCATCCACAATATTTTGATCAAACCAACCAATAACCTTGGCCATCACGACACCAGTCACCCCCATACCATCCACAAACCTGTCGATGACTTTCTTATCAAACCAACCTGCGCCGGCTACTATTTTAGAAAATAACAGCACGATCTGGTCATAAAATTTTTCAATGTACCAGCCATGGAAAGATATCTTACCAACCAATTGAGCCGGTTCTTTGGAGTTTTTAAAGTTTTGAGTCAACTCAGCTTCAGGTCTGTAGAGCCAGTAGGCCACTCCAAGTCCCGCGAGCGAAAGACCGATCGATCCGATCAGCACCCCTAAAATGGAATGTTGCGCGGAAGTAGCACCCAGATCGGCAAAGAGGTAGCTATTCCAGAACCAGCCTAATGGATTAATTGGGTTGAGGGAATTCCAAAACCACAGGGAGCTAACAGCCAGGAAGATCAATGGCACCCGTATCGTCAACATGGGTTCTATAATCTTCTGGGTGAAGCTGCTGCTACCAAAAAATACCAACAGGATCTGACGACCGATGTAAAATGCTGTAAGTCCGGCCGTACAGAAAGCCAACACCGGAACCAAATAATTTCCAGTACTCTGCCCCCAAAGCCAGGAACCGGTCAAAATACCTTCCTTGGATAGAAAACCGGATAGGAATGGTAATCCTGACAAAGCCAACCCACAGATCAGGAAAGCATAAAAAGTAACAGGCAATATCTTTTGCAGGCCTCCCATATTTCGCATGTCCTGGGCGTCTTTTGAGGAATCAAGCTCATGCATATAGTGAATGACTGACCCTGCTGCCAGGAAAAGTCCTGCCTTGAAAAAAGCATGCGTCCACAAATGGAATACAGAAGCCTGGTATGCTCCGACACCAATCCCCAGGATCATATACCCTAGTTGTGAAATTGTGGAGTAGGCCAGTACCTTTTTGATGTCAAACTGGGTAAGTGCAGCTACTGCTGCCATAAAAGCCGTGACAGCTCCGCCGATCGCAATCACCTGCAGGTTCCATTCGATCAACACCGGGCTAATCCTTACCAACAGATATACACCTGCCGTCACCATGGTAGCCGCATGGATAAGTGCCGAGACAGGCGTTGGGCCTGCCATCGCCTTGGTCAACCAACCATAGAATGGAAACTGGGCAGACTTACCAAAAGCTCCAATGATAAAGCACAGCCCGGTAAATCCGTCCCATTGATTGCCTGACGATAAAATTTCTGTAAAGGACGTGGCATAGCCATTGTTAAAGACCTGGATCACGCCAAGCAACAAAAAAGCATCTGCAACCCTGTTGATCATAAAAGCCTGCCGGGCTGCCTTTGACCGGGCTGCTTCCTGGTACCAGAACCCAATAAGGAGGTATGAGCTCATCCCCACCAACTCCCAAAACAGGAATAGTGTCACCAGTTGATTAGACATCAATAATCCAACCATCGAAAAGGCAAAAAAACCTAATTTGGCTGTGTACCTGCCCTGGTCAGGATCGTGCTCCATATAGGTGATGGAGAATACCTGCACCAGCAGGGTGATGAGATAGACAAGAAGCACAAGCATGGCGTTGAGCCTGTCTATGCTGAACCCAAAGCTCACACCTTCCAGCCACTTCCATTCCAGTATCAAGGGCTCATCGAGCAACCAAACCAGGATGATGGAAAACAGCAATCCTGCACCGATCCCGAAATTGGAAAGTTTTAGCGATTGCTTGCTATTGAGTCCTCCAATTATTCCGGAAAAGAGTGGAAGAATAAATATCAGGGGCCATATGGTCTTTATCAGTGTCACCTAGTTCTTCAATGAGGTTAATTCGTCCGGATCAGTAATTTTATAATGCTTGAAAATATTCAGTAGAATCGCCAGGGCAATGGCAACCTCTGCAGCTGCCAGCACAACCACGAAAACAGATGTCATCAGCCCATTCATTCCCGGATCATATTGAGAAAAATAGACCAGGTTGAGGTTGGCAGCATTCAGCATCAGCTCTATTCCTATGAGTACGAAGATGGCGCTTCGCTTGATGATAATAATGGCAATACCTGCACAAAAGATGAACAGCGACAAAAACACGAAATATGTAGGGCTGATCGCTTCCATCATTCTCCGGATTTTTTAGCCAAATACGATGCACCTACCAGTGCTACCAACAGCAGAAATGCAACCACCTCAAATGCAATGATAAAATCCGTTAAGAACAGCTGACCGATCTGAGCTACGGGATCACCGGCATGCTCTGTAAATCCTACTTTAAATCCGGACCTTGTGGCAAGGGCCGCTAAACTTATAAACAAGAGGAATGAAACCAGTGATCCAAAAAACAAGGACCTGTGCTGGGTAATAAATCCCTTGTTGAGCGTGGTCTTGGTAAGCATCAAACCGAAAACCATCAGGACGATGATGCCACCTGCATAAATCAATAGCTGCACGACGGCCATGAACTCCGCATTCATCAACACATACAATCCGGATAACCCTAAAAAGCTAAAAGCCAGGGAGAACACCGCACGGATCACATTTTTAGTGATCAGGATGTACACAATCGGGGCTATGGTGATTGCAGTAAATATATAAGTGAGAATGCTAGCGATCATTTATCATCCTTAGGTTTTTTGGGCACCATCGGTCGGGGCTTAAATACTGGTCTGGCCTTAGCTTTCGGCGTTTCTTCCGAAGCATCTTGTTTCGGTGCAATCTTTGGTTTTACCTGCACCTTTTTATTCTCTTCCGTCGCCTTTGGCTTCACCACGGGTTTAGCCTGAGCTTTAGCTCCAGCAATCTTTGGTTTCACAACCACCTTAGGTTTCGGTTGTGCTTTGGGAGTTTCCCCGGTCGCTTTTGGTGCTACCTTAGGCTTCACGACTACCTTGGGTTTTACTGCTTTAGGCGCTTCCTCCGAACCAGCTTTAGTCACTGGTTTAGGTCTGGCCATTACCTTTGGTTTGAAGGTCGGCTTAGGCTTAGCTGCTGCTGGCTTGTCCGTTTCTTCTTCGGGACCTGATGCAGCTGGCTGCTCCTTCGCTCTCTGAAATTCCTCCAGCTCTTTCTGCTTCAAGGCAATATCAGCCAGGCTCATCTCAGAAAAAGAATAGTTGTGATTTCTCACATCCTCCTCAGAAAAGTCAAACGTCTTGGTCATGGTGAGACACTCTGTGGGGCAGACTGTGGTACATAGACCACAGAAGCAGCACTTGCTCATGTCGATGTCAAACTTGGCAGCGTGGATCCGCTTTGGCGTACCATCAGACGTGAGTCCAATGGTCTCTGTAGCCCGGATGGGCTCAATGTCTATACAATCTACCGGGCATACTTTGGCACATTTGTCACAGACAATACAGTCATCAATCTCATTATGAAGCCTGTAGCGGCCATTATCAGGCACTGGGATCATCTCGTGCGGGTATTGCAGCGTGAAGAGCCCTTCGTTCTGCGAAAAGTACTCATCCTCAAAAATCCCATAAGGCTTTCGAGACTTATAAGACTGCTTTAAGTACCCGAAAGTGATCTTTAATCCTTTGGTGAGGGTTTTGAATGATGTACCTATATCTTTAAAATATTGACTCATGAATCGGGGTTATACAATTATCAACTTCCAAATTCCAACAATAAACAGGATGATGATGGATGCCGGGGTCAGATATTTCCAGGACAAACTCATCAATTGATCCACCCTCAACCTTGGATAACTCCACCGTATCCACATCTGGATGAAGATAAAGCCTGTAACTTTTAGAACCAACCAAAAAATTCCCCACTCCGTTCCAGTGGTCATATCATAAAGCTTTAAGGGGCCAATATTTGGCAGTGGGGTTTGCCATCCTCCAAAAAACAAAATGGCTGCCAGGAATGAGACCAGCAACATCATGGCATATTCTGACAGCATGAAAATTCCCCAGCGAAAGCCGGAGTATTCGGTATGGTAACCGCCAATGATTTCAGACTCGGACTCAGGAAGGTCGAATGGGGTTCGGTTAGATTCTGCCAGGCCGGCAATAAAAAAGATCAGGAAAGACACCCACAGGATTGGCATCTGAAATACATTCCAGGCCAGAAAGCCACTCACCTGGTATCCGGTAGAAAGTCCAAAGATCAATGAGCCAATCCCTTGTTGATTGCTGATCACCTGGAGGTCCAGTGTTTGCGTGTACATCACCACCCCTAAAACACTCAATCCAAGCGGGATCTCATAGGACACAATCTGGGCAACTGCACGCATGGCCCCGTAGTAGGAATATTTGTTGTTTGATCCCCAGCCCGCCATCAAAATCCCCAGCACATCTAGGGATACAATAGCCAGCAGGAAAAACAGTCCGGTATGGATCTGAGCTCCACCAATCTCTATTGTCAGCGGCAGTACAGAGAAGCCGGCAAAAATGGCCGCAAATACGATGAGTGGGGCCACAAGAAACAAAGGTTTATCGACATTTGATGGTCGGATATCTTCTTTTTGAAGCATCTTCAAAAGATCTGCGATGGATTGCAAAATCCCCTTTGGCCCTACCTCCATCGGGCCGTATCGGCTTTGGATAAATGACGCTATTTTTCGCTCACCATAGACACCAATGACGACAAACAAAAGAATGAATGGCAGGAAAAATAGGAATGTTATCATTTGTTCCTCCTGGGGTTTGATCGGCTAAATTAATGGGTTACCACTTAGCAGAAAAATACCTTTGATAAAGCTTTCCTTGTTTAATTGATCGGGATATCACAAATTTCATGATAATAGCTGTCAGACAATAAATCAGATGAAGAAATTAATAGCCAAATTCAATGTCCTGATTTTGTTTCTCCTCTTGAGTCCTGGAGGGTTTGCCCAGGATCTGAAAGAGATTGACCAATACATCATCAAAGCCCGCCAGGGCTGGAATATACCTGGTATGGCGGTAGCTATTGTGAAAGATGGAGAAATCGTACTTTCCAGGGGGTATGGCTTTCTCACTGCCGGAAAGTCAGAAAGAGTGGATGAACACTCCTTATTTGCCATCGCTTCAAATACCAAAGCCTTTATCAGTGCATCTCTGGCGCTACTTGTAGAGCAGGGCAAGCTGAAGTGGTCAGACAAGGTACATGAGATCCTACCCCATTTCAGGCTTTACGATCCGTATGTTACCTCCCAGGCTACCGTAGAAGACCTGTTGTGTCATCGCATCGGCCTGGGTACCTACAGCGGAGATCTGATGTGGTACAAGTCGGAGCTTACAGCAGCAGAAGTTGTAGGAAAAATTCAATACGTGCCCCAGGCTTTTGGGTTTAGGGATGGGTACGGCTATTCCAACCTGATGTTTATTGCCGCCGGTGAAGTCATTCATGCCATCAGTGGTCAACCCTGGGATGCATTTGCAGATTCTGCATTTTTCAAACCACTAAAGATGGATCGGACCGTCACCTCTACCCGTGTACTTACTCAGACAACCAATGTAGCCTCCCCACACAAACCATATTCCGGAGGAAACCAGGTGATTGATTGGGTAAACTGGGACAATATGGGGGCTGCCGGAGGTATTATATCTTCTGCTCATGACATGGCCCAATGGATTAAGCTTCAGCTCAATGAGGGTATTAATGAAGAAGACACCATTTTCTCAGTCAGGCAGCAGCAAATGATGTGGAGTACCCACAACGCCAGACAATTGACAGACCGGGACCGGGAGCTAATACCCGGAAAAATCTACAAGGGCTATGGCCTTGGATGGAGTCTGGATACTTATCGGAATAAACAGGTGGTTTCTCATGGAGGGGGCTATGATGGCATGTACTCAAAAGTAATGATGGTTCCGGAGGAAGACCTGGGGATCGTGATCCTTACCAATTCCATGAAAGGTATTTCAGATCCTTTATGCTTTTATATCATAGACAGGTTTCTGGGAGCGGAAGTCCGTGACTGGTCCGCACAAATGCTTTCCTATCAGGGTACCGGTGGACCAGGCAGAATCGAACAGCTTCAATCCGCCAAAGCAAAAAAATCAAAGCCAACACTCGATTTGAATGCCTATACCGGAGATTATTATGCTGACATGCATGGCAGGGTGACTATTTCTATAGAAGACAAACAGCTAAAGCTCGCTTTTGAGAATGCCCCGGCACTCAACGCCACACTTAATCATTGGCACTATGACACCTGGGAAATAAACTGGAATGAAGATCATGCGTGGTTCGGCTTTGGGTTGTTGCAATTTAAGCTGGATGTGGACCTGACTGTAAAAGGGCTGCACTTTGATGTACCCAACTACGACATCTTCTTTGATGAGTTGGATTTGGTAAAGATTAGATAATATGGGTTTCTCCTATGAAAGTGTTACCAGGTTAATTTGAAGTCTTTCAAAAAGGCGTTTATGTATGGCGTTTTACTCATAGGATTTTTCAATATTTTTGGTGAAGGTTTCTGGGTATCGGGAAGGCTAAGCCAACGCCTGGAGGGTGATGGGGGCTTAGCCGCCTGCATGAACAGCGATAACCGGAACTAACCCTCTTTTCATTCTTCTATACTGACCCCTCTGTCCCAGGCCTAACCCTCCGTCTGGATTCCATCGTGGTGCGATTGGATTCCAGTGTGGTGCGCCTGTCCTCCGGAGCTTTGGGGAAGGAGGGAACCGCATTCGATTTCATTACACTACCTTCATACATTCCTCATAAAACAAAAAAACCCTGACATCTTGGATATCAGGGTTTGCAAGCAAAGAGTAAAAAAGTTTAATTGATTATTTATATCAAATATACAAAAATCAATTTGTGATTGCCATCAACAGGTCACTTTGTGTGATAATGTGCACTTTTTTCTTTTCGTCCCTTACCAGCAAAGCTTTATTCTCTTTATTGATAAGTGACGAAAGTACGTCCAGCGTATTATCCATCCCTACAAACTGGAAAGATTCATCCATGATCTCTTTCACGGGTTTTTCCTTGAGCTGAGGATTTTCAATCAGGCTTTTCAATACTTTGGAGTCATTCAGGCTTCCTACAAATTCATTGTGATCATCTACCACCGGCACCTGGTCGATCCCATATTTATTAAAGATGTGAACGGCCTCACCAATTGTAGTATCCTGACTGATTGTTTTTAGTTCACCGTTCCCCTGCTTGTACCGAACGATGTCTTTAGCTGTGGCAAATTTCATCGACTCAAAGAAGCCATGATCTTTCATCCAGTCATCATTATAAACCTTGGCCAGGTATCGGGTGCCATGATCCGGGAGAATAACCACCATTACATCATCTTTCTTAAGGTTTTCCCGGGCATATTCCAGGGCACCGTAGACTGCAGAGCCGCAAGACCAGCCTACAAACAGACCCTCCTCACGAGCCAGCTTCCTGGCCATGATGGCTCCATCTTTATCTGTCACCTTCACTATATGATCTACCAGGCTGAAGTCCACATTTTTAGGCAAAATATCTTCTCCAATACCCTCGGTGAGATATGGGTAGATCTCTTTCACATCAAACTCACCGGTCTCCTTATATTTCTTAAAAACAGATCCGTAAGTGTCTA
>JAHCMM010000046.1 GCA_019192515.1 Cyclobacteriaceae bacterium SS2 | reverse complement strand
TTCAATCTTCACACCTTCAGGCAACACCGATTGCGTCTGCTCTACCCTTTCCTGTACGTTGGTGATGGTTTCTGAGGAATTACTTCCTTTCAACATGAGGGTGATCCCCCCTACTACCTCGCCTTTGCCATCCATGGTCATTGCCCCATAGCGCTTTGGGCTTCCCAGATGAACTTTGGCTATGTCACGGAAATAAATGGGCAGGTCACCCTTCTTCGCAACAAGGATACCTTCGATGTCCTCCCGGCTTTGCAACCTGCCAAATGTCCGTATGTACAGTGCGTCGGTACCCTGTTCAATATAGCTACCCCCGGAGTTTTCATTATTGCTTTCCAGGGCCTTAATCACATCAGGTAAAGTAAGCTGGAGAGCATACATGCGTTCAGGGTCTACCGAAACTTCATACTCCTTTACTAACCCTCCAAAGCTGCTAACCTCAATTACTCCTGGAATACCGGCCAATTGTCGCTTGACAATCCAATCCTGCATTGTCCGCAAATCCATGATATCATACCTGTCCTCATATCCTGGCTGCACCTGAAGCACATATTGATATATTTCACCCAGGCCGGTAGTAATAGGCATCAGCTCAGGAACACCAAAACCCGGTGGTATGTCGACAACACCCAACTGCTCGCGAACATATTGCCGGGCATCCAACATCTCCATATCCTCATCAAAAACAATGGTGATTACCGACAGGCCATAGCGAGAGATAGACCTGATCTCCATGACATCCGGAATATTGGATAATGACGCTTCAATGGGAAAGGTAATAAGCTGTTCTACCTCCTCTGCTGCCAGCGTGGGTGAAACAGTCACTACCTGGACCTGATTGTTCGTAATATCCGGCACAGCATCCAGCGGTATTCCTCGCATGGAATAGATACCTCCAATAATTATTGCCGCCACCATGAGCAGCACAATGAGCTTATTCTGGATAGAATAAGCAATGATTTTTCCAAACATGTAAAAATTTGGTTTTAGTTGCTTAAGGAAAAGAAAATGAGTTCACCGGGTAGGTGAAACAGAAAGTGATTAAGCAACAGGAGGAGCCCGTAGCGAATGACTGCCTCTTAGATAGAGATCCTGAACATCAAGGTCTTCAACAGCTGAGAAATTGAATCCTGTATTATGAATCCTGTAAACTAGAACCTGATCCGCACTTACCAGCAAGTCAAGGTCAGGATTAAAATCTACATCATACCTGGAGGTTTTAAACTCTTCCAGGTGATTTTCTCCCAGGTCAACTTCAAAAATATGACTAAGGAAACCCTCGGTACAATGATTTTGGGCTAGGAAAGTAGGGGTCTCATCAAGCGCAAGATGCTGGTGTGGTGTCACCGAATGGAGCAGCACTACCAGAACTGGTATTGAAAGCAAAATATGGTAAATCCTTCGCTTCACAGTTACAAATAAAACAAAAAACCTCAACATTCTATGTTTTAACGATTGAAAAGATTCAGGCTTAAACTGCGGTCATTATAGATCATTTCTGACACTACATCACCCAAAAACTGACATTTTTTCAGAAAAAGTCTGTCATTTTTTAAGTTGATATGCACTGGCATTTGAATTGCTAAAATCAAAAATAGAATCGCGATTCTAAGTTTATTGACTTTGGGTTTTGATGGTCCGTCTGAGACGGATTACAGTTTAACCAAGTTTGAATTGTTTAACTATTAAAATGTAAAGACGATGAGCACACTAGTAGAAAACAATGGCTTTTTGCCTAACACTTCATTTTTTGATGATTTTCTGACCAGAGATCTCTTTGACTGGTCTAACCGCAGATCAAATCAATTCAGATCAGTACCACCTGTAAATATCATGGAAACCAATGATGATTTCAGGGTGGAAATGGCAGCTCCTGGTATGCAGAAAAACGATTTCCATGTCGAGCTTGATAACGATATGCTCACAATCTGGACAGAACTCAATGCCAGGGAAGAAAGTGAAAATCAAAAGTTCACCCGCAGAGAGTTTAGTTACCATTCATTCAAGAGATCTTTCTACCTACCCAACACTGTGGAAGCCAACAAAATTGAGGCAACCTATAAGAATGGTATGCTCTATCTGGTAATTCCCAAAAAGGAAGAGGCCAGAAAGAAACCAGTAAAAACAATTGCCATCTCTTAATGCGCCCAAATTGTAAATTAATTGGTTTGATAGCAGACTCTTTAAAGAAAGGAGGAATCATGAAAATGGTAAAATCAAAAAGCAGACTATTTAGTTTTTTAGCGGTTTTTTTGATTCTCATAATGGTTGGTTGTAATTCCTCTGGTTCAGCAACGTCTGAAAATGAGACGAGCGTGAACGAGATGAACGAAGCTAATTCTACGCTTGCTGAGTCGACGGATACATCAGAAACCACAATGGAATCTGAAAACGAATCAACCGAAGACAAAACTAAGTCTGAGGATAAAAATCAGGACAAAGAATAAATTGTATCACAGGGAGGAGTCAAAAGCTCCTCCCCTTATTTACAGCATTAAATAGAAAATCAGATGAATAGTAATTCCCTTTTGAACTACTACAAAACGATCCTTGAGAAAGTGAGTTTTGATGACTTTCTAGTTAAAAAAGAATATAAAAAAGCCCTACAATCAGTTGATCCGTCAGAGCGACCAAAGCTTGAGAGATGGGTAAACGAAAACAGGCTGATACGCAATTGATACCTGGAAAAACTTTTGAAGGATGAAACAGTACAAATGCTTACTAAAAATAAGATCTCAGTAACAAATACGCGTAAGAAAAATGCTTCAATCCCATCGACCACTCAACATCATCCCAGCATCGCATAAATATCTAAACTGATAAAGCGCCCGTTTTTAACCTCACAATCCTTCATGGTTCCCTCATGCTGAAAGCCCAGTTTCTCCATCAATCTTTTGCTGTTGATGTTTTCTTTTTCCACTACCCCTTCTATCCTGTGAAGGTTTAAAGTGTTAAAACCATAATTCAGGATTTCCGGAACTACCTCAGGCATGATCCCCTGACCCCAGTATTCCGGTGACAACCAAAATCCTATTTCGGCTTTTCTGTGAGTTTTAGAAATATTGTTTAGACCCACAGCGCCATAAAAAACAGTATTATCTACGGAGCAAACTGCCCACCAAATGCCGGTTCCGCTTTCTTCCAGGCTATTGTACCACTCCATCTGAGCCACAGTTTCATTTCTGGTTTTAAAACTGACTCCATAGAATTGGATAACTTTTGGATCCGAGAGACCTTCAAAGATTTTGGATATATCTCCAGAAACAATTTTTCTCAGGAGACATCGCCTGGTGATGATGATTGGAAATGGTTTATCCTTTCTTTCCATGACAAAAATTTAAACTATTCCTGGCTCATTCGCGTTACTAATCGTAATATTGCGATCTTAAACCATGGGAGTAACCAAAACAGACCTTTTTTCAGAAACACAGAATGACATGGCCGTAGCAGCAAAAGCTTTTGCACACCCGGCACGTGTGGCTATCATTCAGTATCTACTAAAAGCAAATGCCTGCATCAACGGAGATCTTGTTCATGAATTGGGTCTGGCTCAAGCCACCATTAGTCAGCACCTCCGGGAGCTTAAAGACATAGGCATCATTCATGGTACGATTGAAGGCTCCAGAATCAGTTACTGTATCAATCCCAAAAGATGGAATGAGATCAAGAATCAGTTCAACACGATTTTTGATCAGTTTAAGTCCACTAATCCGGATGATTGCTGCTAAAAAAATTTACATAAAATCATCGTAATATTGCAATAATATATTCATTTCCATTTTTCAAATACTTATTCATTGTGTCTCATAAAAAACTAAGCTTCCTTGACCAATATCTGACCCTGTGGATCTTTCTAGCCATGGCGATGGGTGTAGGTGTTGGTTATTTCTTTCCCGCCAGTTCAGGGTTTATCAATTCATTCAGCAGCGGAAGCACCAACATACCCATTGCCATTGGATTGATATTGATGATGTACCCTCCCCTGGCTAAGGTCAATTACAGANTACTGCCCAAAGTATTTAGCAATGTGAAAGTGCTGTCTGTTTCGCTCCTGCTCAATTGGATCATCGGCCCGGCACTGATGTTTGCTCTTGCCATGATCTTTCTTCAGGACTACCCGGAGTATATGATTGGTCTTATTTTGATAGGTCTTGCCCGATGTATTGCCATGGTGCTGGTTTGGAATGACCTGGCAGAAGGCAGCAGTGAATACGGAGCCGGATTAGTTGCACTCAACAGCATTTTTCAGGTGTTTGGATACAGCTTCTATGCCTGGCTTTTTATAACGAAGCTGCCCCCTCTTTTCGGAATGGAGGGAGCTATTGTCAATATCAGTATTGCCACCATCGCAGAGAGCGTAGCCATTTATTTAGGGATCCCCTTTTTGGCCGGGCTTCTTAGTAGAGTTTTGTTAACCCGTTTGAAAGGTGAAGAATGGTATAACAAACAATTTATCCCCGCCATCTCTCCTATGACTCTAATTGCTTTGCTATTTACCATTTTGGTTATGTTTTCACTTAAAGGTGAATTGATTGTGCAGATCCCATTTGATGTGCTGCGAATTGCGGTACCACTGCTTATATATTTCGCATTAATGTTCCTGATAGGTTTCTTTATCAGCAAAGCAACCGGGGCAGACTATGAAAAAAATGCCTCCATTGCGTTTACTGCAGCGGGAAACAATTTTGAGTTGGCCATTGCAGTGGCCATTGCAGTTTTCGGACTTAGTTCGGGTCAGGCTTTTGCTGGTGTGATTGGGCCGTTAGTGGAAGTGCCTGCTTTGATCTTGCTCGTCAGAGTCGCTTTTTGGTTGAGAAAGAAATATTACCTGGTGGGATAATCTATTTAAGATTTTTCCCTGAATTGCCTTGTTCAATCCATTCCTCCCATACAATCCAGGCACTGGTTGGCATAGCTATCGTATTCATCAAAAGCTGGTCCTGGCCTGCCATGAATGGTGATGATCCGATCAAGCCGAACCCTCTCCCCATTCTTCAGGAGTGCAAAATCTCCATCCTTACCTGATTGAATGAGTCTGACAAATTCGTTTCTCACAGTATCGAGGGCTCCATCAGCATTGAAATAATGAATAACTAAAACCTGATGCTGATAATCATTGACAATATCATAAAAATCAGGATCTACCGGGGTGAACTGTGAGTACATGATACAGTGGTTTTTACTTGAATCCTTCAGTCGTAAATGTAGAACCTTAAATCATACTGAAATAGTTCTTTTCTACACTCATTTATCAAAATTGACGACCCTGAAGAATGA
Source organism: Cyclobacteriaceae bacterium SS2 (assembly GCA_019192515.1). GTDB lineage: Bacteria > Bacteroidota > Bacteroidia > Cytophagales > Cyclobacteriaceae > UBA7330. Next base: position 3,805 of record JAHCMM010000046.1, on the reverse strand, counting down.
CTCTTTGGGTTGAAACTCCTCATCAAATAACAATGGGTAATCTTTCCGACCCTTCACCGGAAAATTATCGAGCCAACTGTGACGATCTGAAATATTCCAGAATGTGACACCGGTAATATGCTCTTTATAGTCTCTCAATACCCGAAATATCATCTCATACTGATCCGCTTGCTTCTTCTTTAGCTCCTCTGTAAACACATCAGAATCTGTGGGTAAAGGGTCTCTGGCTGAATGTTCCTTTTCATAAATCGACACATCCAGTTCTGTGATTTGTATTTTCAGTCCAAGGTCAGTAAAAGCGCTGATTGTAGCTCTCAGTTGATCCTCGGTAGGTTCATAAACGGACCAGTGACCCTGAATCCCCACTCCATCAATAGGTACCCTGGCATCCATCAATTCGCGAATCATCTGATATATTCTTTCTCGTTTTACAGGATTGATCACATCATAATCGTTGTAATACAACTCCACATCAGGATCAGCATTTCGGGCATATTCAAAAGCCTTTGAAATGAAATCCTTGCCACATATTCTGTACCAGGCAGACTCCCTGTAAAATTCACCTGGTTTGCTTGATATCACTTCATTCACCACATCCCATGCATAAATATCATCCTTGTAGCGTGAAACCACTGCTGTGATATGGGCTTCGAGTCTGGACAACAGCTCCTCTTTTGTCAGGGAGGAATCCGGTTGAAACAACCAGTCCGGTGTTTGATTGTGCCAGCACAAGGTATGACCTCGCAACAACATGTTGTTTGCCCTGGCAAATTCTACGATTTCGTCAGCAGGTCCCCAATTATATCGGTCTTCCTCTGGATGAATAGGTCCCATCTTCATCACATTCTCGGGTGTCATACTTGAGAATTGCGACCTGATGAGTGGTGCTTCATCACCTTTCAATGCTCTCGGAGATACAGCCACTCCGATCGGAAAGTAATCCTGATAAACTTCACTCAATCTTTTTGGTTCTTTTGATTCAGGTTTCTTCGAACATCCGAGAGAAAAGAGTAATGGGATGACAAGGAGTAGCAGTTTATGATTTTTCATCTTCATTAGGTTTTTGCTGGATACTTAGTCTTCTATAAAAATAGCAGTCCGGTTGATGAAAATCAACCTCATCAGAGGTACAAGTTTTACCCAGGCAATGGGGTTTTATGTAATTTATTTTTATCACTCCAGAACGGAAATGCCACCCAATTCGTTAAATACATATCGAAGAATTGCTGCAATATGAATGTGTATACATTTATAGCCCCCATTGTGATGGTTCTTCTGATTGCAGAGATCATTTACAGTGTGAAAACCAAAAATGGACTCTACAATTTCCAGGACACGGTCACAAACCTTGCAACAGGAATTGGCAATCAATGCGTAAACCTGGCAGTGGCTTTCTTTGTGTATAAATGGTATGGTTGGCTGTATCAGTTTGCACCCTGGCAAATCCTAGCCACCTGGTACAGTCTCCTGATCCTTCTTCTCCTCCAGGATTTTATCTTCTATTGGTTTCATCGCCTCGGGCACACTATAAACGTTTTCTGGGCAGCTCACATGCCTCATCATTCGTCTGAAGAACTCAATTTATCTGTTGGCATCCGAGCCAGCTTCACCCAGCGTCTCTTTCAATTTTTATTCTTTGACTGGGTTCTGGTACTTCTGGGATACTCCCCCGAAATGGTATATGCCGTAGCTGCGGTACACTTGCTCCTGGCCTACTGGCACCACACCCAAATCATCAAGAAATTAGGTTGGTTCGAAAAATATTTTGTTACCCCCTCCCATCATCGTGTGCATCACGGAGTAAATCCACAGTACCTCGATAAAAACTACAGCGAGTTCCTCATCATCTGGGACAAAATGTTTGGCACCTTTGAGCCTGAAGAAGAGGAAGTCTGCTATGGTGTGACCCATCCCCCACGCAGCTGGGACCCCATCTTTGTCAACTTCCAGTACTGGAAGCAGCTGTGGGATGATGCCGTTGCCGCCCCTTATTGGTGGGATAAGATCCGGCTGTGGTTTATGCCGCTGGGTTGGCGTCCCCGAGGTTTGGAGTCAAATAAAGGAAAACGCCTGGGGTACACCCGAAAAGAGCAGATCAAATATCAAAGCAAGCAGTATAAAAACATCAGCCCATACATAATCCTTCAGATTGCCCTGGGTATGGCTTACATGATGATCACCATCAACATGTCATTGCCTATTTCTGCTGTTGATCGTATTGTAATGTCCTCCGGACTATTTATGATGATCATTGCATGGGGAGGTTTGCTCCAGGCAAAAAAATGGGCCCTTTCCCTTGAAATCCTTCGCCTGTTATTTATGGCAGCAGCCCTGGTTATTATCTTCAACAATACTGGCATCGCCCCCTGGACCGGCTGGACGACCATTCTGACGGCTTTACTTGCAGGAATCAGTATCATTTATCTCTCCTTCTATATCAAAAAGGATCAGTTGGAGGAGTTGAAAGTGGCGTGACCAAGACAATACTCCTGTAACTCTGTAAAAGACAAATCAGCCCCTAATTCAAGACAAATAGCCCTATGGTGAGAATCTGCATTTAATTACTTTGGCTGTGAAAAGTAATGCTCAATATGAAAGTCTCACCCCTGCTTGGCTTTATTCTCGTGGTGTCCTTCTCAAACGCCCAAACTGTTGATTCCATTTCAGTATCTGATGTGGAAGAGAATAACATTAACATCAGACCTCCTTATTTTGATACGGAGCTGACAAGGCACAGAATAAGGTCAATTGAATTCACATCTGCCGACACCCTAAGCACACCAAATCCCTCACGAGAGGCCGTTGCACTATACCGATATCTACAGGATATGTCAGGAAAACAAATGCTATCCGGTCAGATGTGGACTCCCTGGGGAATCAATGAAATAGATTATGTACTTTCCAAAACAGGTAAAAAGCCTGCAATAGCCGGGTTTGACTACATCAATGAGCCCCAAAATGCCGGTGAAAATCAAAAAGCCATTGAATACTGGCAAAATGGCGGCATTGTGACGATGATGTGGCATTGGGGAGCTCCCGGAGTGGGTGAAGGATATGAAAACAGCAAGGCAACCATTGACATTGACCAATGCTTTGTCAAGGCTACACTGGAATACGAGGATTTCTGGGCAGATCTTGAACGGATTGGTGATTGGCTGCAAAAGCTGGAAGACGCTCAGGTGCCTGTTTTGTGGCGACCTTTTCATGAGTTGGATGGTGGTTGGTTTTGGTGGAGCAAAGAAGGCCCTGAGAAGTTCAAGTTATTGTGGAGGACCATGTACGAATACCTGGTGCATGAAAGAGGCCTGAATAACCTGATATGGGTATTGTGCTATACTGGCAATCCGGATGGAGACTGGTTTCCCGGTGCAGAATATGTTGATATTGCAGGAGCAGATACCTACGACAATCTCACCGATTCTCATGTCAGCATGTACTACAGCGTTTTGGAGTCGGTAGATGACCAGAACTATCCTGTAGCTTTTCATGAAACAAGAATTCCTCCCCGGGCCGAGGAATGTATCGAAGATGGGGCTATGTGGTCATGGTGGATGATCTGGCATACCGACTGGCTTTCAGGGATCGATGAAAATTATCTGAAGGAGGAATTCAACAGTCACCTGGTGGTTACACATGATGAATTACCGGATATTTTGACCACGTATGGCTGGGAAGAGGATTGCTTACCCACTAAAATCTCCGCATATGTTAAAATTGATGATAACGATTGGGAGGAAGCCAATAAAATGATTCTAAATTCGGGCACTTTGGCAACGATCAAAGTAAGCGCTGATGAAGATGGACT
>JAHCMM010000045.1 GCA_019192515.1 Cyclobacteriaceae bacterium SS2 | reverse complement strand
ATTTTAAATCAATATTATCCTATTTTTTATAAAAATATTTACAAAAAACACAACTATTCTACCTATTAGGCGTTACTTAATTACAAATTCCCGGATCACCACCCAAGGGAATTCTTTCTTCGCCAGAACTCAAACATTATTATTTAAAACTATTTCATCGCTCATAATGAGTGGTATTGTTAGTTGTTACCTAAACCCTAAATATATGTTTGAAATAGAAAATTCCGTCCAGGAAAAACCAGTCCGAAACAACCATCAAGAAGCCGCATTTGTGGTGACTCACAATGTGGATCGAGTCAATCTGTATGATTTCGGATATGAGAAATCAGGCACCGTAAAAGGAGATCCTGATGTATATGGCAGCTATTTGCAAAGGATTCTCAACGGAGATCTTGTAGCAGAAGATTACAAGGGGCTGACTGAAGAGGATAAAAAAGAACGAAAAGTACAGATCAAAGAGCTGGAGACCCAGCTTGAGGAAATCGAAGCAGAGAATGCCAGGATCGATGAGCAGATAACTAAAAAAGAAAAAGCCATTGAAGAACACAGAAATGACCTTCTGAAGCTGAGAGAATCCAGGGCAAATGATACAGAGAAACTCAAGAAGGAAAGCTTCTCACCCTTTAAATTCATCATCAATTTGTCTATACTGGCAGCACTTTCCGTTTACTTGTTTTTCTTTTACATCTCTGCCGGGTTCAAAGCACTGTATGTAGATTTTGAAGCGATAGCAGAAAGTATTGCAGCGGGAAGCGGGACCGGGAGCATTATGCCAAATGCCTTCGAGCTAAATGAAGCCATTCAGTATAATTTTATGCTGATCCTGATCCCATTTGTTTTCTATGCATTTGGCTGGGCTTTTCATGTATTACTTGATACCAAAGGAAACCAAAAATATTTGCTTCTGGGCGGTCTGATCAGTGTCACCTTCGCAGTAGACTTCCTGCTGGCCATGATCATTCACAATAATACCGAGCAAGCAAAGGAGCTGATGGGTCTGGCTACAACCCATTGGTCAGGAAGTAGCACATTTTATATCATTCTCTTCCTTGGATTTTTGGTCTACGTAATCTGGAGTATCCTTTTAGACTCTCTCCTGAGAGAATGGGATAAAAAGCATGTAACAGGTAATATCAGGAAGATAATTGAACACAAAAGGAAAGATATTCGCATCCTGGAAGCAAAGCAAATGGATACCTCTGAGATCAAACAGAAGATCCTGGATTACCGGGAAGACATTGCTACAGTAATGTATGGCAACCTGAAAAAGTATATTGATCAGTTTAGCTCAGGCTGGATCAGCTTCCTGTCTCCTGCCAACATGAAATCCGTGAAAGAAAAATGCAAAGCGCTGAAAAAGGATTTTGAGGAAAAGCATCAGATAAAATCCGGAGTAGTAAAAGTTGTAAGTCGGAGATCTTAACATCAAAAAAATCAAAATCATGAAATTACACACGCATCACATTACTTCAATAATGGCGGCGATGCTACTGATGGCTAGCTGTGATATACCTCCCCAAAAAGAGCCGCAATTACATGTAAAACATAACTACATCGTGCTGTTGGACCTATCTGATCGTTTGGTTGTGCAGAAAAATCAACCACAACGAGATAAACAGCTCATTCATCATATCTATGATGAGTTTGAAGAAAAAGTAAAAAACTCGTTGTACATCAAATCACGAGATGAATTGAAAATAGTGGTTGCTCCCCAAAAAGGCACCAACCTCAGAACAGATGTTTTTGAAGACCGATTGTATATCAATATGGATGATATCCAGATGATCAACAGAAAGCGCGGTGAGGCTCAAAGGAAGTCCGACTTTATGGCCAACCTTGATTCGCTCTATCGCGAAGCCATGTATAGCCAAACACCTGAAGACTATCACGGTGCTGACATCTGGAAGTACTTCTATGAAGACCTGAAGGTAGATTATTCTCGGGACACACTGGTTGAAAATTATCTCTTCATCATCACCGATGGATATCCCATAGTGGGCAAAAACCAGGTGAAGCTAATGCTGGTTAAAGAACAATTTCCTGACCTGCACATTGTTTTGCTTGAAGCCTCCCCCAGGGATAAAGACATGGAATGGGATCGGGTGATGACAGTTTGGGAAAACTGGTTTAATGAGATCCAAATCCAGGAATATACCCTTATCAAGCGGGGTGCTATCAGCAAGGAAATGGAACAAATAGAAAGTATCATCAAGGGTACCAGGTCTTAGTCATACACTAGAGTATGCGATTTCGCCAGGGAATGATCTTAAGAAATCATTCCCTTTTTTTATGACCGGATCTACCAGCTGATTAGCAGGAACAAGCTTCCTTAAAAAAAATTAACCTTTATGTAGCTATTTAGCTACATATTTATATATTTGTAGTCATATGACTTCATTTTATCTAAACATCTGGAGTAATGAAACTAAGACGAGATCCATTTCAGGCAATTGCTGATCCCACAAGAAGGGCCATTTTGGTGCTGCTTGCTTCGCAAACAATGACTGCAGGTGCCATCGCAAATGAGTTTGATGTGGCCAGACCGACTATTTCAAAACATATCCAAATCCTCAATGAATGCGACCTGATCGATTCAAATCAGCAAGGCCGGGAAATTTACTATGAAATAAAGGTGGACAAAATGAAAGAAATTGATCAATGGTTGGAACAGTTCCGGAAGATCTGGGAAAACCGATTCAGTAAACTAGATAATCTATTATCCAAAATTCAAAACAAAGAAAAATGAACACACTACAATTTGACTTCCTGGTGGACAAGGAAAAAAACACCATCACAGTAAAACGGGAATTTGCCGCAAATCGGGCACTGATTTGGGATTGCTATACCAAGAGTGAATTACTCAATGAATGGTTTGCACCCGAACCTTTCACCACAAAAACTAAATCCATGGACTTCAGTGAAGGTGGTCATTGGCACTATGCCATGGTAGACCCTGAGGGTACAGAATACTGGGGATGGACCACATACACTAAAATTCAGCCAATTGACTTCTACGATACCCAGGATGCTTTTAGCGACAGTGAGGGTAATGTGAACAAAGACCTGCCCCAGGCTGAATGGCATGTGGAGTTTGCTGACAAAGGAAACAATACGCTTGTTGTTACCACCGTGCAATACGATTCATTAGAAGCCCTGGATCAGGTGATCAATATGGGAATGAAAGACGGAATGACCTCTACACTGGAGAGGCTGGATAAGCTTTTGTTGACTTTAAATAAATAACCAATGAGAAAGTATAAAATCATTTTTTGGATTGCTACAGGGTTTCTTTTCCTTTTCGAGGGAATAATGCCTTTGAGTACTTTGATTTTTGCACCGGATGTGGCTACAGCGGGAGCCTCATATCTGCAATATCCCGTGTATTTTACTTACACCCTTATTGCCTTTAAAGTGCTAGGCGCTGTAGCACTTGTCACACCAAAACTACCAAGACAAATCAAGGAGTGGACGTATGCCGGATTTACCTTCAACTTTATTTGTGCGAGTATAAGCCACTTTGTCGTAGATGGATTCGTATTTGTAAGCTTTTTCCCATTCATCATATTGGGTATCCTGGTTGCATCCTATATCAGCTATTTCAAACTTCATCCTGAAAAAACAACCATAACCAATATGAACTCTAGTGCTTTTGGAAATAAGCGTAACAAGACAAGTCTAAGTTATAGTTGATTTTTTTTGTCTAAACATGTAGCTATTTGACTTCATTTTATAGTGAGTCAGGTAGCTACATAAACTTTTATCCATTTTTAACCAACAAAAATCTAAACCCAATTCCAATTAATTCCGTATTAACGGCATCTGATATTTGCTTATCACTGAAAGATGAATCAATCCAAAGGTCCTGCTCTAATACTCATTGATATTCAAAAAGGGTTTGAGGATATCAGCTATTGGGGTGATCATAGAAACAACCTGAAGGCAGAACAAAATGCTTCAGAAATATTGGGTATCTGGAGGAAAAACAATTTTCCTGTATTCCATATCAAACATAATTCAACCAATCCAGACTCCCCATTGCATCCCACAAATCCGGGAAATAAATTCAATGATCTGGTCAACCCACAACCAAATGAGACTATTCTGGATAAAAACGTAAACAGTGCCTTTATTGGAACCGGGTTAAAAGAAAGGCTGGATGTATTAGGTATAAAACAACTCGTGATTGTTGGACTAACAACTGATCATTGTGTTTCTACCACAGTCCGGATGGCAGCCAACCTGGGCTATGAAGCTTTTCTGGTACATGATGCAGCTGCCACTTTTGCCAAAGTGAATTTTGACGGGACATTATATTCTGCTGATTTGCTACACCAAACTGCCATCACAAGCTTAAATGAAGAATTTGCCAGGATTATCTCGACCGAAATATTAAGAGGTTGGTCCTCCAGGAATGAAACGGATTTGTCTGAAGACTTAAGTGTCAGTTTCAGGTCATGATTGTCACAGCTCATTGTCCAGACCAACAAACATTATCCAGGTTAAGGAACAGAGCAGATTCGCCTCATGAGTTAAGATGGCCAAATGTTGTGGTGTATGGAAACTACACCCATCTCGAAAAGATAATCCACGAAAGTGCTTTTACCATATTCTCCCTAACTGGAGCCGGGCAGGGAAAGGTAAAGACAAAAGGGCAAAACCTGAGATTCTTCAGAGATACCCTATGTATTTTCAATCCATTTGAATCCTTTGAATACCGGATAAAAGAGTCTCATGAAGTCACCATATTAAATCTTCATTTACAGTTAGACACCTACCATACACTTTTGCATGACATCCTTTCTTCCGACGATGCTTTGTTAAACAATCCTGATGTTCAAAGTGTAGATTATTCGTTTTATCACCATATTCATTTCAATAAACCCATCTTTCGCGAAAAGCTTTTAATGTTTGATCGACTTCCCGAAGATGAATATCTCCTGGAAGTTCGGGACATTCTTACTCAACTTATACTGGATAGTAAATTGAGCTTACAGGGCCTGGCACTCAATAAGAAATCTACCAAAAATGAACTACTGAGACGTGTTGGGATCGGAAGAGATATCATTTTTAGCGAATACAATGATCCAAATCTGACTATAGATAAGCTTGCGAGAGAGGTGTCTATGTCAAAGTACCATTTCATCAGGATTTTCAAAGATGCTTTTGGCTTTACACCCCATAAGCTCATTCAGCAAATTCGAATACGAAAAGCCATGGAATTTGTCCGTGAAGGAAAAATGACCCGATCAGCTATTGCCTTCAAAGTTGGTTTTCAGGAAACAAACTCCCTGTACCCGCTGATTAGGGGGTATAAAATCAAATAAATACGCAATTTTCAATAGTCTGGTCGGGCAGAGGAGCTTCTACTTTTACCTCAAAAAAAGATGCTTCACTCTATTCAAGATGAAAAGTCCCCTATTATCAGAAAACTGGAGTCGCTGGGAATTGAACTGCCAGAACCTCCATTACCAGGTGGCAATTATTCCTCTTTAATTACCAGGAGTAACGTGGCATACATAGCCATCCAGTTTCCAATCAGCAACGGAACGTTTCTCTACCAGGGAATTTTAGGCGAGGAACTCGATACCGATGATGGCTACCAGGCGATACGATTATGTGCATTGAACGTCCTCGCACAAATTGATAAATATCTTGACATTCAGCTAATTGAAGGGCTAAACCACATAGAGATCTTCTACCGGGGAAGCGATGATTGGGATAGTGCTCCGTTGGTAGCGAATGGCGCATCAAACCTTTTTGCAGAAGTTCTTGAAGATAAAGGTCATCATACCAGGTCGATCATAGGGGTGAAAACACTTCCACGTAATTTTTCTGTTGGCCTCACAGCCACTTTAACACTCAGAGTGAGCAGATCCTGGATCCATTATTAATTAAAACAACATACACAATGAATTCAAAAGATACAGCCGGGCAACTCGCACTAAAATTCCTCAACAATGTCTGGGGGCCCACACATAACCTTGACATCATCGATGAGTTGATGTCAACTGATTATTCCATTACCACCGGAGGACAAGTCATCGCAGGACGCGAAAATTTTAAAAGCTGGGTTCAAAATTTTCAACTGAAACTTACAAATGCCATCACAACGAACCAGGAGATTATCGTCAGTGAATCGGGCGACCGGGTCGTTTCCAGGTGGATTTGCACAGGAAACAACAATGGCATCTTNGGCTTACCCGCAGACGGACGGGCAGTAAAATTCACCGGGATAGCAATATGGACAGTTGCCGAAGGGAAATTGACGGCTTGCTGGGTTGAGAGAAGTGCATTTGAACTCTACCAGGAACTTAAAGGCTAAAAAAGACTCACTCAAAATAAACTAATAGCTAAAACAATGAAACACTTATCATTTCAGAAGTCAGGATTATATCTGACATGGACGATCGCATTTATTATTACTATCGTACTTTTTTCATGTGAATCACAAGAAAACCTCCGGGAGCTGCCTCCGCTTACAGACAAAGAATTAATTAAGCGGGGTGAATACATCATCAATATGGGCGCCTGCCATGACTGTCATTCTCCTAAAATTATGACTGAAAAAGGTCCCGTTCCAGACCCGGAGCGATTGCTTTCCGGGCATCCAAAAGATGAAAAACTTCCTGACATCAATGGTCCCCAGGAATGGGTCCTGTTTTCCGGGGGTGCTACATCTTATGTTGGTCCCTGGGGACAGTCTTTTGCTGCCAATCTCACCCCGGATGACACAGGAATTGGCAACTGGAGCTTCGATAATTTTAAGCGAGCACTCAGACAAGGGAAATACAAGGGTATCGAAGGTGGAAGAGATCTGGCTCCACCTATGCCCTGGCAATTTTACCGTCACATATCGGATGATGATCTCTATGCACTTTTCGCCTACCTGAAATCATTGCCACCGGTGGACAACCTCGTCCCGGCATACATTTCTCCGGATAAGTTAGCTACAAATTCAAAGAAACAGTAGATCGAATGGAACAGATCCTCAACTTAAGCAGCAAATGGATACCGGAAAAGCATCTCTTGCACACCAGACTGAGTGGGGATGCTACCCAGGAAGACATAGGTCTGTGGGAAGCATCTTTGCAGGAGGCACTCTCCGGATTGAAAGAAAACAGTTCCTTCAAAATCCTGGTTGATCTTCACGGTTTCAAGGCGGTAGATGTAGACACCCATAAAAAGTACAGGGGGATCATCCCATTAACACTTGCCCATTATGGCTGGCGAATTGGCTATCTTGATATGTTTGAGGAAGCTAACAATCTCATTCTCCATCATCTCAGGGGGATACATTGTGTTGGTGCTGCTCATGTGCATCAGGATGCTACAAAAATTGAGAAATACCAAAGCCTGTATGGCCGGAAGAACGAAAAGTATTTTACCGATCCTGAAAAGGCATATCAATGGATCGCAGGTCTTCCGGTCGGCGATTAGATTCCTCTATCATTTTCAGTGCCATCTCTGCCCAACATAATGGCGATGGTCATCACCAGGAGTACAAAAACGTAAATTGTATCAGCCGATTCCATATGCTTATTTTAAGATTTGGACGGCTGATCTTCTTTAAAGTCACCGGATCATGAAGCATATTTTTGAACTTCTGGTACCACCTTAGACTTTACAGTGGCTTTTCTTCAATCACATCCCCCATCTGATCCACGATTAACCTGAATCGTGATAACGCAGATGAGCGAACAATCACTTCATAAACAATATGATCACGTTTATTGATCAAAACCACATTCATGATTTCTCTTTCTTCTTCAAGCCGCTTGAGAATAAGGGTGGGCAATAGCTCCTTGCTCAAATTCATTTTGTATTTGAGCAGTTCTCCAGAAGTGTCAAACTCGGCCAGGTATTCGATTCCTTCCTTATGAAACAACACTTCATAAATATCAGCTTTCAACTGCCACTCAGGATTGATAGCCCCCTTAAAGTGACTCTCAAAACTTTCTGTGCACTGCTGCGGCACATGAGTGTTTGATCCTCCAAGTATTTTCTTTATAAATTCTTCTTCAATCATCATATAAATCGATTATTAGGAATCCTTGAGATACTTTTCTGAATATAGATAGAAGACTCGTGAGCGAGCTCTTTTCAACCTCATCTTAGCTGCATTCTCACTAATACGCAGAGCAATGCTGATATCGCGGATCGAAAGATCATCCATGTATTTCATCAATAAGATAGCTTTCTCTTCCGGGTGAATCACTTCCAAAATCGGAAG
>JAHCMM010000044.1 GCA_019192515.1 Cyclobacteriaceae bacterium SS2 | reverse complement strand
GGTTGGTGCTCCCATCAGCATGATGATGTTGGAGGATGGGCATGCTACAGTTACCGTCTGCCACAAGTATACTCCTGACATTACACAGTACACAAAAGAAGCGGACATTTTGATCGCTGCGGTTGGGAAACCGGGATTGATCAGTGCCGACATGGTGAAAGAAGGAGCTGTAATAGTAGATGTGGGTACCTCCAGAGTTGAAGACAAGAGCAGGAAGTCAGGATTTAAGCTTGTCGGTGATGTGGAGTTTGAAGAAGCTTCCAAAAAGGCTTCATACATCACTCCGGTACCTGGTGGAGTAGGTCCGATGACCATTGCATCCCTGTTGTTGAACACTATTAGGGCGTATGAAAAACAACACTCAGACGAAATCACAGATTGATCAATTGCCTTTGATGGAGTCCTTTCTCACTTTGCAGGGAGAAGGGTTTCATACAGGTAAGCTGGCTTATTTTATTCGCTTAGGTGGTTGTGATGTAGGCTGTGTATGGTGCGACGTGAAAGAAAGCTGGGAAGCCGAAAAGCACCCAATGAGTTCTGTAACTGATATCATTGAATCAGCAGTAGGATCAAAATCTGAGATTACCGTCATTACGGGTGGTGAGCCCCTGATGTATGATCTCAGCTATTTGACAGACGAATTAAAGCTTTCAGGCCTCAAAACTCATATTGAAACATCTGGAGTTTACCCTCTCACAGGTCAATGGGATTGGGTTTGTTTTTCACCTAAGAAATTCAAAGAGCCTCAGGAAGAGTTTTATTACAAGTCCGACGAGCTGAAAGTGATCGTTTTCAATAAATCAGACCTTAAATGGGCAGAAGAGCATGCCCAAAAGATGCAAAATAATGCATTGCTCTATTTACAACCAGAATGGTCAAAAAGAGAGGCCGTGACTCCACTGATTATAGACTATATCAAACAGAATCCAAAATGGCGGATATCTTTACAGGTACATAAGTACATGAATATCCCCTGATGCGTCTCATTATATATCTCGTTGTATCTTTTAGTTTAATATCGGGACTGTTTGCCCAGCAAAAGAAAAGTCTCAAATTGTATGAGAAGTCTGAACTGGAGCTCAGGGCAAGAAATTTTGGGGGAGCTATCGAAATACTCAAGAAGATCATTGAGAAGGATCCGACTTATGGGGCTCCATACCTGAGGTTGGCCACGACATTTTCTGTATTGCAGGAAAAGGATTCCGCATTGGCTTATTATGAGCGGTTTACTCAAGTCACACCATTTAGCAAGGTAAACCCCTCGTTGTGGATCACAATTGCCAACATGCATTTTCAAAAGGGCAACTATCAGCAGGCAAAAGATGCTTTGGCCAATGCAAATGCTGAAAGCAATGAAAATCCTCAGGTGAAACATCTTTCATCAAATATTGAATATTCCTTACAGGCGATTCAAAAGCCAAAAGTCATTGAAATAGAAAGACTGCCGGATGAAGTCAATAAATTCAGGTTGCAGTATTTCCCGGTATTGACAGTGGACAATCAGCAGATCATTTATACTGCACAGGGTATAGAAAGAGATGAGAATTTGGTGATAAGTTATAAGAAGGACGGAGAATGGACACCGGCAGAGTCTATTTCACCCTTTATCAATTCATCTTTTAATGAGGGAGCATGCACCATTTCAGCAGATGGGCGCACACTGATCTTTACCTCCTGTAATGGGCGTCAGTCGATGGGCAGTTGTGATCTCTACATCTCATACAGGGTGGGCGATAGCTGGTCAATCCCCAGAAACCTGGGACCAACTGTTAATTCTATCGATTGGGAGTCACAGCCTGCGTTAAGCGCAGATGGGAAGACATTATACTTTGCATCGTCTCGCCCCGGAGGTATTGGGGCCAGAGATATCTGGGTTACACATATGGTGGAGGGCGAATGGACAAAACCACAGAACCTTGGTTCCAATGTGAATACATCAGAAGATGATATCACGCCTTTTATTCATGTGAATGGGCAGTCCTTGTTTTTCTCATCCAAAGGCCGTCAGGGTATGGGAGGATATGATATGTATTTATGTACAAAAGAAGGTAGTGGATGGTCCAGGCCAGTGAATTTGGGATATCCAATCAACACTTTCAATGATGAGGTGGGTATTTTTATTACCGCTGATGGACAAACAGCCTATTTCAGCAAGGAAATAGGTGAGCATGGCACCATCGTCAGAAGTGATATCATGAAATTCCAGATCCTGAATGATACACTGATCAGAAATACTTCGAGTTACATTACTGGTCGGGTCTTGAATGAAGAAACCAATTTACCTCTACAGGCTAATTTTCACATGGAAGATCTGAATCAGCAGGATATTGTGTATCAAGTGAGTTCTGATTCTGTAACAGGAAGGTATTTTCTGGTATTGACTCAGGGGCACGAATATGGTGTGTTTGTTAGTAAAGAAAACTTCCTTTTTGAAGACCTGACATTTGAAGCGCGCTCGAATACTTTACTTAAGCCCGATACCGTTGATATTTTCCTAAAGCCCATCAAGGATGGTATTTCTATGGTGCTTGAGAACATATATTTTGAGCTTAATGAATACATTTTAGACAAAAGATCACTTTCTGAGCTTGATCAGATCTATACCTACCTAAGAAAAAACCCTGGTATAAATGTGAGGATTGAGGGGTACACAGACAACATTGGCACAGAACAATACAATAAAGAACTTTCTACAAAAAGAGCTATGTCAGTATTCAACTATTTAAAGGAGAAAGGCATCGAGCTTAACAGGCTTTCCTACCAGGGATTTGGCTCTTCTATGCCAATAGATTCCAATGAAACAGTGGAGGGACGAAAAAAGAACAGAAGGATAGAATTTAGGGTAATAAAAGCAGCTATCTCTTCAGAATAGAACTTTTTTGCATTTTTTTTCTGAATGTTCCCTCAAAATTAATAATATGTAAATTCTCAGATCTTAAATGATTATTTTGCCGTGATCCTCAACAAGGCAGGTTGCTAAATTTTTATCCCGTTTTTTCCAAATTTTATAATAAAAAGGTCCTTTACAAACCACCTGTAAAAGAAAAACCGCTATTGTTTAATGTGAACAAATTATTATAATTTTAACATTGAGAATTATTAATGTACAATTAAACCAGTATTATATGAAGAGGATTCTACTACTCTGCTTCATGTTTTCGTTTGCTTTTGCATTCGAGTCATGGGCTCAGAGAACGGTATCTGGGAAAGTAACCGATGAAAACGGTGAGTCAATTCCTGGAGTTAACGTCGTACTTAAAGGTACGGCTACAGGTACTACCACAGATTTAGATGGTAACTACCGCTTGTCAGTTCCTGATGACGCAGGAACAATTGTTTTTTCCTTTATAGGAATGTCTAGTCAGGAGGCCGAGATTGGAGCCAGATCGGTTATTGATGTCAGCCTGGTTGCAGATGTGACCGAACTTTCCGAAGTGGTTGTTTCTGCTTTGGGTATTGATCGAAATACCCGGGATGTGGTTTATGCAAACCAAACAGTAGGTTCGGATGAATTACTGTCAGCACCTAATAAAAACACACTTGAAGCTTTAAGAGGTAAAGCTGCTGGTGTGCGATTGTCTACAGGCTCCGGATCAGTTGGAGCATCTACAAGAATCGTACTAAGAGGTGAAGGTTCACTTACAGGTAATAACAACGCCCTAATCGTAGTGGATGGTATTCCTATTAATAATGAAACCACACGAGGTGGTGCAGGAGTTTCTACCACAGGTTATGCAGATCATGGTAACCGTTTTAATGATATTAACCCTCAGGATATTGAGTCAGTTACGATCTTAAAAGGACCATCTGCAACTTCCCTATATGGTTCCAGAGGAGCTTCCGGTGTTGTGTTGATCACAACAAAATCCGGTAAAGGAAAAGGTAAAATGCAGGTAGGTGTCAATTCAAGCTATTCTGTGGAGAAAGCATATGTCCTATTACAACGTCAGGATGGATTTGGGCAGGGTTACGACAATGCTCACTTTGATTCCGGTGAAAACTGGTCATGGGGACCTGCATTCGATGGAGTGGTTAGACCCTGGACTTCGCCAATTGATGCGGACGGTGATGGAGCTTTGGAATCTTTAACAAGACCATTTTCTGCAGTTCCAAATCAGCTGGATGAATTCTTTAATTACGGTAATACACTTTCAAACAGTGTAAATCTATCTGGATCAAAAGAAGGTTTTACTTATTATGCTTCTTATTCCAATACAAACCAGAATGGTATCCTTGAAAACACGTATTATAAGAGAAATACAATATTATTTAAGGCTTCAGCTGATCTTTCGGAAAGATTGAAATCAAATTTCAAAGTTTCCTATGCTTCAATAGATCAGAATACAAATCAGGAAGGTTCCAGACCATTTGAAGGTAATAACGCCTGGGCGATGGCTGTTCAGTCTCCTATAAACATTCCATTTGGTGAATTGAGAGACTACAATAGCCCATTCCATGATATCAATGGTTATTGGGGATCATATTCTTCAGTTAACCCTTACTATATTTTGAATGAGTATGGTAATGAGGCAAACATTGAAAATTTCCTTGCAAATGCTTCTGTTACTTACAATGTGATGGAAGGTCTAGATTTAATCGGAAGATTTGGTACAAACGTAGTTCATACAATTGTTGATACCTGGACTCCAAGATTTATTCCTAATCAACAAATTGTTT
>JAHCMM010000043.1 GCA_019192515.1 Cyclobacteriaceae bacterium SS2 | reverse complement strand
AGAATGACACCATTGCCGATATCATGAACAAACATTTCATCAACATCAAGCTCGACCGGGAAGAAAGACCGGATATCGATCAGATCTATATGGATGCCGTACAAGCGATGGGCCTCAATGGAGGCTGGCCACTTAATGTTTTTCTTTTTCCTGATCAAAAGCCCTTCTACGGAGGTACCTATTTCCCACCACAAAACTGGGTTCGTCTACTTGAAGCCATCGCGAAAGCTTATACAAATGATCGGGACAAACTTTATGAGTCTGCCATCAACTTTACAAATGCCCTGAATCAGGGGGAAGGAGAAGCGTATGGCCTTGGAAATAATATAAAAGCACTGGATAAATCTGAAATTACAAGTGCTTACGAAAAGCTGAAGAATACTTTTGATAAGGAATGGGGAGGTGTGAAAAAATCACCAAAATTTCCCATGCCGGTCGTATGGCAATTCCTGCTACATTACCACTATTATACACAAGACCAGGCCGTATTGGATCACCTTACATTTACGCTGGACAAAATTGCAATGGGTGGAATCTACGATCACATTGGCGGTGGCTTCTCCAGGTATTCCGTAGACTCCGAGTGGCATGTCCCCCACTTCGAAAAGATGCTTTATGACAACGGACAACTACTCAGCCTTTATGCCAATGCCTATAAAATCACTGGCAAACCCCACTACCTGCAAGTAATGAAAGAAACGGCCCAATGGCTGGAACGCGAGATGCTCGATGCCAATGGTGCGTTCTATGCCGGAATGGATGCCGACAGCGAGGGAGAAGAAGGAAAATATTACGTCTGGTCGCAGGATGAAATCAATGCTCTGGCTGGTGAGGATCGTCAACTAATATCGGAATATTATAATGTAAGTCAATCAGGCTACTGGGAAGGCAAAAACGTGTTGAGAACACTTATCTCTTTTGAGGCCTTTTGTGAAAAAAAATCACTGCAGTCGGAGCCATTCTCTCAAACACTGGCTGAATTTAAATCAAAAGCTTTGGGAGAAAGACAAAAGCGCATCAAGCCAGGACTCGACACCAAAATCATATCCGGTTGGAACGGGTTGACGCTGACTGGTCTGCTAGATGCATATCAGGCAACTCATGACAAGTACTTCCTGAAATTGGCCAGTAACAATGCACAATTCTTATTGAAAGAAATGATCAATCAGGACGGGGCTTTAAAACGAACCTACGGCTCTAACATCCCCGGATTCCTGGAAGATTACAGCGCTGTGATTCAGGCATTTATCAAATATTACGAAACACTTTTTGATGAGCAATATCTACATGCTGCCAGGAAACTTGCGGACTATACCCTGGACCAGTTCTACGATGAGAACGAAAAGCTCTTTTACTTCACAAGCAATCAGTCTGAGACTCTAATCGCCCGAAAAAAGGAAATCTTTGACAATGTGATCCCGGCATCAAATTCAATAATGGTTGAAAACCTGTTGAAACTAGGCACACTATTCGATGAAAAAAGTTACCAGGAAAAAGCTTTGTTGATGTTTGAACAGGTTTCAGGCTTACTGGCAGCCAATCCTGAGTATCTCTCCAATTGGAATAAGGTCGCACTCAATCACCTGGGTCAAAATGCAGAAGTTGTAATCCTGGGCAACCAATTCAAGGACTTTGGTAGTATCATTAATCAGACTTTCATCCCTGATATGACATTGATGGGAGCAAAAGAAAATAGTGAACTGCCATTATTTGAATATAAGTTTACTGGAGAAGGGAAAACCACGGTTTATGTTTGTTACAATAAGAGTTGCAAGCAACCCGTAACCGATCCTGAGTTAGCTACAAAACAATTACTTGGCAAATCAATATTTTCTAACTAAATATTTATATATTTATCTGAGAACAAACCAGCTTAAATTGTGGAAAGCCTTAAAACGGACAAAGAGCGGATCCAGACCATCCGACAGCTAGTCAGGGAAAACAGATTGGACCCTGATGCCCTGGAAAGTTTTATAAACAGCTATGAGGAATTGATAGAGTTGACTGAAGCATCTATTGAAATGATAGATCATTTGGTTCACAAACTTCACTCCGGCAAATCTGTTTAAACTTTCTTTTTTATTGACAACTTGCTTCTGCTTAACTTAGGCGTCCTTTGACTTTTGCAGAAGTAATACTACCCATTCCCTTACAGAGGACATTCACTTATGTCATCCCCGAACCACTCGTAGGGCAGGCACAGGTAGGGTCTCGTGTGATTGTGCTTTTTGGCAGCAAAAAGATCGTCACGGGTATCATTCATAGCTTACACCAGAATAGGCCCAGTTCGTTTGAGCCAAAGGAAGTAATCGATGTACTGGACGATACACCCTCTATTACTTCGGAGCAAATCACGTTCTTCAACTGGATAAGTCGATATTATATGTGTGCTGTCGGAGAGGTTGTTCAGGCAGCTTTGCCAGCCGGCCTCAAGATTTCCAGTGAGTCATTTCTTTCATTGAATGAACATTATGACCCTGATACGACCGAACTGACAGATAAAGAAGAGATTATCGTCCAACACCTCAGCAATGGGGATCTCAAAATTCAGGACATCGATAAACTCCTCAACATCCAGTCGCCACATCACCATGTAAAGAAGTTGGCTGAAAAGCATGTGATTCAGCTTTTTGAACAGCTCAATGACAAGTACACCCCCAAAACAGAGAAAAGAATTAGGCTCGCACCGCATCTTCTGGAATCGGGAGAATTGGATGAAATTGGAACTCAGCTTGAGAAAAAGCCCAAACAATATGATGTATTGATGGCCTATCTAAGTGAAACTCAGGTTGACGAAAACCCAAAATCAAATCAAGTCGGGATCGCCAAAAAGGCTTTGATGGACTCTGGAGATCTCAGTGTTTCCAGTATAAAAACCCTCATCAAAAATGGTGTACTGGAAGAATGGGATCAGCAAGTGTCCCGGGTTGACCTTGGAGATACTTCCAATAAAAAAGTGCCTATCCTCTCCTCCGTTCAGGAAACCACAAAATCCAGGATCCTGAATTTATTTCAGGAAAAAGACACAGTCCTGCTCAAAGGGGTCACCGGGAGTGGCAAGACTGAGATCTATATTTCATTGATACTCGACATCATATCATCCGGGGGCACGGTATTGTATCTATTGCCTGAAATTGCCCTCACAACCCAAATCATCAAAAGACTGGCAGCGGTCTTTGGAAATGACTTTGGCGTCTATCATTCCAAATATTCGGATAACGAACGTGTGGAGATCTATGAAAATGTATTGCATCAAAAATACTCATTGATAGTTGGGGTAAGAAGTGCAGTATTCCTTCCTTTCTCTAATCTATCCCTTGTGATCGTGGATGAGGAGCATGAAAATTCTTATAAGCAATTCGACCCGGCTCCCCGCTATCATGCACGTGATGCGGCCATATACCTGGCTGGTATCTTCAAAGGCAAGACCTTACTGGGTACCGCCACTCCTTCTATTGAATCGTATCACAATGCCCAAAATGGTAAATATGGACTGGTAAACCTTGATCAAAGATATGCGGACGTCAGCCTCCCGCAGGTAGAAATTGTGAACATGGTGAAGGAAAAAAGTCGCAAAAGACTGAAAGGAAACTTCTCTTCGATCCTCTACGATAAAATCCAAAAAGAACTTGAGGCTGGTAAGCAGATCATCATATTTCAAAACCGCAGAG
This sequence comes from Cyclobacteriaceae bacterium SS2, assembly GCA_019192515.1. Classification (GTDB taxonomy): domain Bacteria; phylum Bacteroidota; class Bacteroidia; order Cytophagales; family Cyclobacteriaceae; genus UBA7330. Next base: position 6,275 of record JAHCMM010000043.1, on the reverse strand, counting down.
GCTATGCCCCTTTTCTTTCGTGCGAGCAATGTGGTCACATCCCCAAATGCCCCAATTGTGACGTGAGTCTTACCTATCATGCTCATTCCAATTTTATCATGTGCCATTACTGTGGATACAGAATGGAAACCATTCACGAATGCCCCGATTGCCTTTCAACTGATATCAAAGCAATCAGCTATGGGACCGAAAAGCTGGAAGAAGAGCTGTGCATTCTTTTTCCGGAAGCGAACATCAGCAGAATGGACCTGGACTCGACCAGAAGTAAATTCAGTTATGAAAAGATCATCAATTCCTTTGAAGCCGGTGATATCGACATCCTCGTAGGCACACAGATGGTGGCCAAAGGGCTGGACTTTGATCATGTCACACTGGTGGGGATCTTTGACACAGACAGGATGATCCATTTTCCCGATTTCCGGTCTCATGAACGCGCCTTTCAATTGATGTACCAGGTAAGTGGCCGTGCAGGGAGGAGAAAAGATCAGGGCAGTGTACTCATACAAACCAATAACCCTGACCAAAAGATCCTGGAACTGGTAAAAAACCATGATTACGAATCATTTTACAAGGCTGAGTTGGATGAAAGGGAAGTATTTAAGTATCCCCCATTCTATCGGATCATAAAGATCACTGTAAAACATAAAGACAAGAGTACCAGCTTCAATGCTGCGCAATTTCTCGTGAATGAGGCTTCCAGGACTCTGGGAAAGAATCGTGTAAATGGGCCGGTAGAGCCCATCATTTCCCGGATCAGGAATCAATTCCTGCATGACATTACCATCAAGCTTGAAAAACAAGGGTTAAAATTGGCCTCAATAAAAGAATTCCTCCTTAATTCGCGTAATATGTTGCAAAGCCAACGTTCCTATAAGAGTGTGAGAGTTATTTTTGATGTTGATCCTGTTTAAGGGTATGAGAGGACTGTTTGTCATTGTTATTTTTTGGCTTCTTTTCAGCACTGCTTGCGATCCATGTGAGAACTGTGGTGAGCCACTATTATTTGAGCCCACGGTTGCCCTGGTGTTTATCAATTTGGATACATTAGATAAGCTCAATGGTGAGCTGGGCTTTTTCAATGACTCCCTGAGTAAAAATAAAGACAAGGAAGGTGTGGCTCAGGATGAACTGGACTCACTCGAAGCTAGATTCATTGTGGTCAATGATTCGATTGAAAACGGAAATAATTCCTACCAGGATGAAAAAGAAGAACTTGAAGACCTTATTAGCATCTACCTGGATTCGCTTGTCTATTACAACACACTTCTTGTCCAGATAGATTCGGTAATTGATTTTTTGAATACCCAGAGGAGTAATGTGAACAAAGGACTGCTACGTGTCGACACCCTTTTTATCAATAATCAATTCCTCACATTCGAAGATAGTTCTGAAACCTATGATGCGCCATTATTGATGAATGAGGAATCTTTCACTCAATTCGAGGTGGTGATTCGGGGTTTCAGAGGTGAAATAGCTTTTGATTACGACCTGGAAGAGTTTGTGGATGCCACACGTGAAATAAAACTCAGAGCCTTTAATATTCAACCTGTAAGTTCATTTGGGTTTGACTCAATTGGTGAACCACAATGTGTAACTGATCAATGCAGAGACCATGAAACGACTGTTAATCTATATTTTAGGTAGTAGCTGGTGTATCTCTGTGTTGGCTCAAACAGCACCTGATACCACGATCATTGAGAATCAGAAATTGATTCGACCCTCCGTATATTTTGACTACGGCAAGCTTATCACCAGGCTGATTGGCTATGAAGATAAGATTGAGGGGGCTGCATCACTGCTTTTCCTCGAGCAATATGAACTGATCGGAGAAATGGGTCAGGCCAGCTTATCCCCTGCTGAATCATATACGAATGGCAATTACACTTCAGAAGGTTCTTACTATCGGTTTGGTGGCGGATATCTGGGCACTTTCAAATCCAATTTTGCCATAGGACTGGGAGCACGTTATGGGGTCAGCAAATTTCGTGATTACGGTTTTATCGAAATAGAGGGTGAAAGTGGTATTGACAACAGCTACAACCGAAGATTTGAACGAAATAATCTGGAAGCCCGGTGGTGGGAACTTGTGGTGACCTCAGAGAAGAAAATCAGATTCAACAAAGACAATTTANCCGCCTGGTACAACAATCTTTTAAGTATTGGTTTCAACATCCGGATGCGGTTTCTCGTCACCTATGATAAGATCACACCCATAGATGTCTACAGCATCCCGGGATATGGCAAGTCAATCGATAAGTCTACCCCGGTTGTCAATTTGTTTGTAAAGGTTTATTTGTTTTAGGAGTAAGTTCACGCAAAGACGCGGAGGCGCTTAGAAGGATGTGTGGTTCACACAAAGGCGCAGTGACGCTAAGCAGGAATATGGTTCTTGCAAAGATACAGGGACGCAAAGGCTAGCGTAGAATGGAATTACCCCCTTGTTGGGCCAAAGTCTTCGGCAGGTTAAAAAAACGCTGTTTCAAAAAATCACAAATCCCAGTCGTCGTTGAGGATAGAGATAGCATGGTGGCCTGTGAGATCAAACTGGCAGGGCACCAGGGAGATGTAGTTTTGAGCAATGGCCCACTCATCATTGTCCTCACCCTTGTCGTGATTCACGAAGTTGCCTACCATCCAGAAGTATTTTCTGCCATTGGGGTCTACGCGCTGATCGAATTCCTCTTCCCATCGGGCGTTAGCCTGACGACAAATCTTGATACCGCGAATATTCTGGTTTTGCTTTGGTGGAATATTCACATTCAAGGCTATCCCTTTGGGTATGCCTTTTTTCAATGTTTCGCTTGCGATTTTTAGAATGTGCTCGTCCACATGCGACATATCTGCATCATGGCTATAGTCACATAAAGAAAAACCAATAGCAGGTGTACCCTCGATCGCTGCTTCTATAGCAGCACTCATCGTACCTGAATACAGTACACTGATCGACGTGTTGCTTCCGTGATTTATTCCACTTACTACAAGGTCAGGCTTTTGATCTTTCAGTAAATGGTGTTTTGCCAGCTTCACACAATCCGCGGGTGTCCCACTGCATTCATATGCTGCAATGTCTTTGAAGATGTTGTTCTCGGTCAACCTGAGGGTATCACCTACTGTGATGGCATGACCCATACCAGATTGCGGGCTGTCAGGAGCAACCACAATGACCTCCCCGAGTTTTTTCATTAATGAGACCAATTTGGCAATACCCGGTGAAGTGATCCCGTCGTCATTAGAGACCAAAATAAGTGGTTTAGACATTGTGAATTGTTGAGTTATATAGAATTGTAAAATGCAGTAATCCTGATCAGATCCCGAACCTGATCGGTTTTCAGGTTATTCTTCTTGATGAAGTTCTTCACATCACTTGACTTGCGAGCCATTATTGTGAGTAAATCACTTCGTTTGCCCGTAAACATTTGAATATTCCCCTTCTTGTCCAGGAAGTAGAAAGTCTGCATCATCTTGTCTTGCAAGACCGAACCGCTCCAATAGACCGATGAGTTGGGAACATTCTCCTGAACCACGGCTTCACGCGCAAGCAAGGATAGCGGAGCTTCATACAGTACTTCAAATATGATCGGAATTGTGTAATTGTAGTTTACCTCATAGGGTATAGAATAAAACTGACGATAGTTTTTGACGACCTTATCAAAGATCTCGAAATAGAAGATCTTGTGACTGCTGAAAGTCTGCACCTTTGATTTGTTGATGATCAACTGTACGATATTGGATTCCATATCATATTTGATCAGTCCTTTCAGTGTGTCATCTTCTGTGGTTACCAAAAAGCCTTCGTGCCAAACTTCATTTGAAAACTGAGCCCTTAAGCCCAGTGAGGTAACCAGGCACAAAGTGATCAATAATACTAATCTTCTCATTTTTTTACTTTCAAAATGGTATGTCCCATCTTGTCCCGTTTTGTTTCAAGGTACTTAATGTTGTGTTTATTGGGAACAACTTCTATGGCCACATTTTCAACAATTTCCAGGCCATACCCCATTAATCCAACACGTTTTTTTGGATTATTTGTTATCAATCTGATCTTGGTAATGCCAAGTTTTCTGATGATTTGGGCTCCTACTCCATAATCCCGCTGATCCATCTTAAAGCCCAACTGTAGATTGGCCTCCACCGTATCCATCCCTTCTTCCTGCAGTTTGTAAGCTTTGAGTTTATTCAACAATCCTATCCCACGTCCTTCCTGATTCATGTATAGCACCACTCCCTTCCCTTCTTCTTCTACCATAGCCATAGCACTGTGCAGCTGGTTCCCGCAATCACATCGGTATGATCCAAAAATATCACCGGTGAGGCACGATGAATGGACTCTTACCAGCACCGGTTCATCTTCTTTCCATTCACCTTTGTATAACGCCAGGTGCATCTCTCCAGTATTCTTTTGCTTGAAAGCTTTCAACTTAAATTCACCATGCTCTGTTGGCATGTCCACAGTCACTTCTTCCTCCACCAGAGATTCCCTGATCATCCTGTAAGAGATAAGGTCTTTGATAGAAACCAATGGAATCTTGAATTTATTTGCAATCTTTCGCAAGTCAGGCACCCTTGCCATGGAGCCATCTTCTTTTAATATCTCCACCAGCACCCCGGCAGGATAAAGCCCTGCCAATCTGGCAAGGTCAATGGCAGCTTCCGTATGACCTGTCCTCCTCAGCACTCCACCTGGTTTTGCTTTCAAAGGAAAAATATGGCCTGGCCTTCCAAGGTCTTCAGGTTTAGTATTAGGATCAACAAGCGCCTGGATGGTTTTTGCCCTATCTGAAGTGGAGATTCCAGTTGTAGTTTCATCACTGATCAGATCAACTGAAACTGTGAAGGGAGTCTCATGAACAGCTGTATTCTTTCCCACCATCAGGTCCAGTCCAAGCTCATCACAACGTTCTTCAAGCAAAGGGGCACATATCAAGCCTCTACCTTCTTTGGACATAAAATTGATGATCTCCGGTGTTACCTTTTCCGCTGCACAGATAAAATCTCCTTCGTTCTCCCGATCTTCATCATCTACCACAATCACCACTTTCCCTTCCCTGATGGCATCAACTGCTTCCTCTATACTATCTAATAATTTATCCTGATTCATTCTTTACATTTATAGCTATTATACAAATTACCTGGCCGTGACGTTCCCAAGTATCTTTGCAATGTCCATTTCTATTTTCTTCAATTCACTAATCTCGTCCAGGTAATGATCCACATCACTTTCAGAAGCTTCTTTGAGCTTTTGACTTTCTTCCTGAATCAAATGCTGGATGATTCGAAATTTTAACCGTAAAATATTGGTATAGGTTACATCCCTCAGCATCTCATTTTCTCGCGGAATGTGGATCTTATATTTCTTCTCCCAGTTTTCGCTGAGCTCATATTTATTGGTCATGAACTCCACCACAGTCTTCTTGATCTTCTCTGATCCATTCTGGAGCAAATAGTCTCCATCGATGATCTCCCCTGCCTTTAACCGGTCCTTGAAAATTTCAAGGATCTCGTAATAAATTGGATTTGTGAATTTGATCTCTTCCACCTCGGCAAGGAAGTATTTGATCAGTGATTCATCCTCTACCTCCTGCCCTTTGATGGTATTCTTACCATAGTTTACCAGTACCCGAATGCTTTCCTTTTCCTGAAACTCTATGACCTTCAGGATATCTACACCCTCGAGTTTGTCATCCTCATCCAGCGGCATGTCCACCAGCGGCTCAGGAGTTCTGGTATCCGGTCGGGATTTCTTCTGCTCTGTAAGTAATATCTTGTTTTGCTCTGCCACAAGCACCGCTTCATCAATACCCATCAAAAAGCTGCACTCCTTGATGTATACCGTTCGCTTTACAGGATCGTCAATCTTAGTAATGCTTACCACGATATCTTTGATCATGGCAGCCTTCTTAACAGGATCACCCTGGGCCTCTTCCATGAAAAGCCGTGTCTTAAACTGGATGATATCCTGGGCTTCTTTCTCAATGAAATGCGTAAAGGCACTGGTCCCCAACTGCCGGGCATAGCTATCAGGATCCTCGCCATCAGGTAAGGCAACAGCTTTTACATTCAGCCCGCCAGCCAATAGCATATCTATCCCCCTGATAGAGGCTTTTATTCCTGCCTGATCACCATCAAAAATGATCGTAACGTTTTCGGTATACCTGCGAATCAGCTTTATCTGGTCCTCCGTAAGCGCTGTACCTGAGGAAGATACCACATTGTGGATACCAGTCTGATGCATAGAGATAACATCCGTATAACCTTCTACGAGAAAGCAATTATCT
>JAHCMM010000042.1 GCA_019192515.1 Cyclobacteriaceae bacterium SS2 | reverse complement strand
TCATCAACTGGGATGGATATTCCAATACAGGGATCGAGGTACCAGCCGGAGTGTATTATTACTCGGCGGAAGTAGAGTTCGATGTGCTGGAACAGAGTCAACCAAAAGAAATATTTAGTGGATGGGTGCAATTGCTGAGGTGATTTAATTAAGAGCAACCTCAAACTAAGAGCAATTCAATTGCGTTGTAATAGTGTTAATAAATTTCCTACGGGCTTTTATTGAATGAGGCACTATTTACTTCCGTTATTAAGTTCTCTTCTAATCCTATCAGGCTTTATCGCCGGTGCTACACATATCCGAGCTGGTGAGATCATTGTAAAGCGCACCAGCAACATTACCTTATCTTTTGAAATTACAGTCATTGGCTACAAGGATGAAGACTCGTCAATTGATTTTGGAGGGGCAGGTACGCTAAGACTTGGGGATGACAATGTACTTACAGGACCTTTTAATACGCAGGAAGAACTTCTCGATGCTAACACAAGGAAGGTTTGGTTTACGGTTAATCACACCTATTCCCGACCAAACGCTGCAGGTTACCTGATCAGCTATCAGTAAGATTTTAGAAACAACTTCATCATAAACATCAATGAAGGAAATTCAGTGATGACAACTTTTTACACAGAAACGCTGATCATCATCGATCCATTTTTCGGGATCAACAACAGTCCAGTGCTCACAGTACCGCCTGTAGATTTTGCAGCTATAGGCTCACGGTTTGTGCACAATCCTGGTGCATTTGACCCTGATGGGGATAGTCTGGCCTATCGCTTCACCAGTGTAAAACGAGCTCAAAACACTGTTGTTGGAGGTTATAGGGAANTGATCCATGAAGACTTTTATACCAACTTTCCCCAGGGAAACGAATCACAAACAGGACCTCCGACACTGACGCTTGATTCCAGATATGGTGATTTGATCTGGGATGCTCCGGGAGATGTGACCAACCAGGAAGATCCCCCGGATTGTGAGAAGAAAGCGGAATACAATGTGGCTTTTATCATCGAGGAGTGGCGTAACATCTTCGGTACCCCCAGGCTTATGGGATACGTGGAACGGGACATGCAGATTATCGTTTGTGCCTCAGACAACGAGCGCCCAATTATCAATGCTCCTGACCCGGTGTGTGTAGAGGCAGGCACCAATATCAACGAGATCATCACAGCCTCAGACCCTGACGGTCATCCGGTGAAAATTGAAGCGTTTGGTGGTCCCTTCGAAGTCAATAATCCCGCTACATACTCACCAAACCCTGCCACCTATCAGAATACCCCTGGTTCGATGGAGTTTGAATGGAATACCGTATGTGGTCATGTGCGGGAAAGACCTTATGAAGTTCAGCTGAAAGTGACGGACCAGCCTGGTTCAGGCCCAGCCCTGGTAGAATTTGCCACCTGGGAGATTACAGTTGTAGGCCCTGCNCCCACAGGATTAACTACCACACCGCAAGCTGCCAGCAGCATGCAATTGAGCTGGGACAACTATACCTGCAGCAATGCTGACTCCATGCAGATCTGGAGAAGAGTAGGGACTTACGATATCATGGTGGATGAGTGCCAGTTGGGGATGCCTCCTAATACCGGCTACGAGTTGGCGGCAGTAGTTCCGATCAACCAAACCAGCTTCCTGGACGACAACAATGGGATGGGACTGAGTGCAGGATCCAACTACTGCTATCGTCTGGTAGCAGAATTTCCATCAGCAGGAGAGGGTAAGAGTGAAAGCTATATTTCTGCCGAAGCGTGTGATAGCCTGCTGATTGATGTGCCTGTCATTACCAATGTAGATATTGAAGAGACCAGCCAGACCAATGGAGAGATCCTTGTCCGATGGACTCCGCCGTACCAGATAGACCAGGGAACCAACCCACCTCCTTATACCTACCAGGTCCTTAGGGGTGAAGGCATGGAAGACAGTGATGAGTATGAGCTGCTGACCTCTACACCAATCTCAGATACGGTTTTTATAGACAATAGCACCAACAGTCCTTCGGCACCCAATACCTTCAATCAATCCTATAATTACAGGATCATCCTGTATAGCAATGGCAACCTGGTGGATACGTCAGCGATGGCCTCGTCCGTACGGCTGGATCTCACGCCCTTACTTCAGGCGATTGATTTGAAGTGGAGCGCTACGGTGCCATGGTCTTTGCAGGATCCCGGCTTTAAATACCACTATATCTATAGGGACCAGGTAGACCTGTTTGACCCGGATGCCATGATACTAATCGACTCTGTGGAAGTGATTAACTCACCTTTAGCCTATACAGATAATGGTGCTTTTAACAATGAGCCACTGGATGAGAACCAGGAGTACTGCTACTATGTCTCTACCTACGGTAGCTATGGTAATGATTTACTTCCGGAGCCACTGATCAACAAAAGCCAGATCACNTGTGCCCAGCCCAATGACACGATCAGCCCCTGTCGACCACCAATACTGTCATTTTCAGACGACTTCGAGTGTGAGGACTTTTTTGAGCAAGAATGTGGGGCCAACATCTATGAGAACAGGATTGAATGGACCGTAGACCAGGACCTCACCTGTGACATGGATATCCAGTTTTACAATGTATGGTTTTCATCCACAGGAAGGGAAGANGATTATCAGATAGTAGGTACTTCATTCAATACAGATTTCACGCATGAAGACCTGCCATCGTTCAAGGGCTGTTATCGCATCCAGGCGGTAGATCGATCGGGCAATACCAGCGAGCTGACCGATGAGATATGTAGAGACAACTGTCCGAATTTCAGGTTACCCAATGCATTCTCCCCTAACAATGACGGGGTCAATGATACATTCACACCATATTATAATGATGAGTTTTCAGCTATTGAAGGTTTTGACAATGGCAACTGTACCCGATTTGTGGAGCGTGTGCTCTTTACGGTCTTTGACAGAAGTGGTAAGGTGCTGTATTCATATAATTCGGTGAACAATGAAAACAACATTCTCATCAACTGGGATGGATATTCCAATACAGGGATCGAGGTACCNGCCGGAGTGTATTATTACTCGGCGGAAGTAGAGTTCGATGTGCTGGAACAGAGTCAACCAAAAGAAATATTTAGTGGATGGGTGCAATTGCTGAGGTGATTTAATTAAGAGCAACCTCAAACTAAGAGCAATTCAATTGCGTTGTAATAGTGTTAATAAATTTCCTACGGGCTTTTATTGAATGAGGCACTATTTACTTCCGTTATTAAGTTCTCTTCTAATCCTATCAGGCTTTATCGCCGGTGCTACACATATCCGAGCTGGTGAGATCATTGTAAAGCGCACCAGCAACATTACCTTATCTTTTGAAATTACAGTCATTGGCTACAAGGATGAAGACTCGTCAATTGATTTTGGAGGGGCAGGTACGCTAAGACTTGGGGATGACAATGTACTTACAGGACCTTTTAATACGCAGGAAGAACTTCTCGATGCTAACACAAGGAAGGTTTGGTTTACGGTTAATCACACCTATTCCCGACCAAACGCTGCAGGTTACCTGATCAGCTATCAGG
>JAHCMM010000041.1 GCA_019192515.1 Cyclobacteriaceae bacterium SS2 | reverse complement strand
GCTTTTGGGAGTCGAGACTACCTGAACTGTTTTTTGAAGAATATGATTTGTTTGTGGGGAAAGTAGATTACGAACCAAATACTCAACTGAGAGCCTGGGAAGCTGTGAAGGGAGCACACCTGGCTTTAGACTCAGTCTTGAATTTTGAGAAAGCGCTCACAGAAAAGTTTGATGACTCAAAGAAATATGCCTTTGAGGAGCGAGGACAGACACTGGTGCGGGTATATTCCTACAACTTTTCCAGGGCTTACCATCGCAGGTTGAACGGGATGGTGGAGCGGCAGTTGAGGAAAGCCATCAAAATGACCGCTGACTTATGGTACACTGCCTGGGTGGATGGGGGACAGCCTGATTTGAAAAGCCTTTTGGATAATCTGCCGCAGGAAGAAGAATTGAAGATAGATTCTTTGGTTTCACGCTCCAATGAACATGAATCCGGGGTGGTGACAGAACAACCTTAGTTGATCAGTTTTATTTCTGAGAGTGAAATGTGATAAAATTGCTGGCCGACAAATACTTTTAAGGCCTGACTATTGTATGGGGAAATGTTACCACTAAATATGACAGATTGACCTTCCTGAAAGCTGCTAAGATCAGTGTTCGGAATATAAATATCCTGGGAGTCGTAAGATCCTGGGATACTTACTACAATAATCAGAGATTCTAATTCATCATGGTAATTTATACTTCCTTCCTGGTTTAAGACGACATCAGGAGAAGGTTGTTCGTCAGAACAAGCAATTGCACAGATGGAAAGGATGAAAATAAGAGAATGAGACAGGATACGGACCATTCTTAAATATATGAATTTATTTTAAGTAACGGAAGAATTCGATCCTGTTAAAAAAGATCCGAACTCAAATACCGATCTCCCCGGTCGCAGACGATAAATACAATCAGGCCTTCATCCAGTTCATCAGCGATGGTCATGGCAGCTTTCAAAGCACCACCACTGCTCATGCCGGCCAGGATCGCTTCTTCTTTGGCCATTCTTCTGGTCATTTCTGTAGCTTCTTCCGCACTGACGTCTACGATACGATCTACGCGCTCTGGTTCGTAGATCTTAGGTAGAAATTCGGGGGACCATCTTCTGATACCCGGAATACTGGATCCATCCTTTGGCTGAGTGCCAACAATCTGAATGTTATTGTTCTTTTCTTTCAAGTACCTGGATACACCCATGATAGTACCGGTTGTGCCCATGGCCGAGACGAAATGTGTGATTTTTCCTTCTGTATCCTTCCAGATCTCAGGACCAGTTGTCTTGTAGTGCATCTCATAGTTGTCCGGATTGGCAAACTGGTTGAGAATGTAATACCCTTCTTTCTCCGCCTTTTCCTCAGCTAACTCACGAGAATATTCAATGGTCCTGTCTGCCGGGGTCAGGATGAGGGTCGCCCCATACGCTTCCATGGTTTTTACCCGCTCTGAAGTGGAGTTGTCGGGCATGATGAGTGTAAGATCCAGTCCTAGTGATTGTGCTACCATCGCCAAAGCAATACCTGTGTTCCCACTGGTAGCCTCTATCAGTCTATCTCCCTTTTTGATATCACCTCGCTTTAAGGCACTGTCAATCATGTTGAAAGCCGCACGGTCCTTCACACTTCCGCCGGGNTTTTGGCCTTCCAGTTTAGCGTATAAGCTAACTTTTGGATTTGTGGGGATACGATTGAGTTTTACGATGGGAGTGTTCCCAATCAGATCAAAAATGTTCATTCTACGTTTTCTTTATACACATAAAGATCCGTCTGATCCGTATCACTGTTGTGCATTCGGGCCTGGTAATAGATTTTACTGTTTGGCGGTATGCTTCGGGTGATCCACACATTACCACCTATGATACTTCCGTGACCAATTGTAGTTTCTCCGCCCAGGATAGTTGCTCCTGAATAAATGATGACATGATCCTCGAGCGTAGGGTGTCTCTTCTTTTCAGCATCGGTTTTATCCACACTCAATGCTCCCAGAGTTACTCCCTGGTAGATTTTTACGTGATCACCTATTACGGTGGTCTCACCGATCACTACACCAGTGCCGTGATCTATGCAGAAATGCTCACCTATGCGGGCATTTGGGTGGATATCAATTCCGGTTTTACTGTGGGCATGCTCTGAGATAATCCTGGGGATCACTTTCACACCCAACTTATGAAGCTCATGAGCCATCCTGTAAGCTGCAATGGCATAGAAACCGGGATAAGATCGGATGACCTCGCTTCTACTTTTCGCAGCAGGGTCCCCTTCATACAATGCTGTAATGTCTTTTTCTAATCTTGAATGAATATAAGGCAGCTTTTCAAAGAAATCGTCAGCTACATTTTCCAGGTCTACATACCCTTTCATGGGGTTTTTGGTCAGCAATTCATCCAGCTCCACTTTGAGTTTCTGAAAGTGAAGTTCAAATTCTTTTACGGTTTCGAACTTGATTTTGGCATGGTCCGGAAAAAGTGATTCCAGCAAGTTGGTAAAGAAACTTGCAATGATCTTAGGTGAGGGGCAGGGAGGTGACTCCAGATGTTGCTTAAAGATCTTTTCTAAAAAATGCTTGTCCATGAAGTAAGAATTAACAAAATGCCAAATAGGTTCATTCAGAGGCAAATTTAACGCAACTATCCATAGAAAGTTTAGAGACTATATGCCAGATAGTAATCTTTGATCTGCTCGTAGTGTATTTTATATGTTTTATTGAAGTCTTCTTTATGGATCTTTCCGGAGAGTAATTCCGGTGTTTTGATCTCAATAGTGGTGTGATCTCTGAGACTAAGCTGCTTCCTGCCATAAATCTTGTAAAGCACTTCTTTGCCACACCAGACGGCACACAGGTTGTAAAGATCATCGACATACTTTTTCTCCCTACTGTTGATGAATTTTTCCCTGATGCTGAAAAGCTTATGTCGTGGTCTTTCCAGGTCGATACCACATGCATTCTTTCTGTGTATCATGGCAGCAGCCATAGGGAAAGAATGCGTAATACTGATATGAACGTCGTTATCTATAAGGTGTGGTTTACCTGTTTCATCAACAGTAATGCCTTTGTAAGGGACGTCCAGAATGGCACAAATATTCTTGATAAGTACCCGGCCAATAATCCATTCAGACAATCGTTGGGGCTTTAGATTGTCAGGTATAGGTTCATTATGGAGGGTCTTTACGACGTCATAGGTTTCCTGAATATTCCAGACGGCATAGGCCGAATCTTTGTTGATGGGTTTGGATAAAAGAAGTGGCATTGAATTATATCTCTCCTTCAATCGTTAATTTTAAATGAAATTCATGAGATGAACACCATTCAGGTCGAAAAGATACAAACACTTTCCGGGCACAATGATTCCCTATATACCCTCGAACAGGTAAGTGATACCCATTTTATCTCTGCCGGAGGAGACGGTATGATTGCGTTGTGGGACCTCAGGGAACCCGAAAACGGAGTGATGGTAGCCAAGGTTCCTTCCTCTGTATATGCCCTGTCGTACCATAAAGACAAAGGGATACTCGTTGTCGGACAAAATTTTAGCGGTATTCACTTAATAGATGTAGGCAAACGAAAGGAGATAGCTTCAGTTGCACTCACCACATCATCCATTTTTGACATTCAATGCAATGATTCCTCCATTTGGGTAGCCTGCGGAGATGGAATGGTCATTCATTTGGATTGGGATCTGAATGTACTTTCAAAGAAAACCTTCTCTGACAAAAGCGCACGGACGATAGCAGTTCACCCCAATGGTAAGGAGATAGCAGTGGGCTACAGTGATAACATGATCAGAATCTTAAACCCTCGGGATTTGACTGTTATCAACGAGATTGAAGCACATAAAATTTCAGTCTTTACATTGCAGTATCATCCGCAATTAC
>JAHCMM010000005.1 GCA_019192515.1 Cyclobacteriaceae bacterium SS2 | reverse complement strand
CGTAGAAGGGAGAGGCTTATCCTCATCAGCGGATTTCGCCTCGCTGGCTAGCAGGTAATCTGCCAGTCCCATTATCTCCTCATCCCGAAAGACTGCACTCCAGGAGGGCATGCCAAAACTCGGATGACCAAATTTGATTGATCGAAAGATATCGTTTTTACGTGCTCCAAACTGCCAGGATCCATCAATCAGGCTTTGCGCCACACCTCCCTTTAGATCCTGACCATGACAGGAAATGCAATACTGAGTGAATTGCTCAGGAATCTGATTTTGTGCCTGCTGGCTGTCCTTGCATCCGGTAACCAGGGCCAATACCAGACACCCGGCTACGAGGTACTTAAGTAAATACTCCACCTTAGGGTCGGATTATGGTTCCATCATTTTTCCTCAGCTGGGTCCAGTTGTTGAGCTGCTTATCTGGCAAAGGATATTTGGCAGCCTCCTTTTCGTTGATGTCAACTCCTAACCCGGGAACTTCATTTACATACATATAGCCATTCTCCACGTATGGACACCCTGTAAAGATTTCCTGGATCCGGTCTGAGAAATGGACAGACTCCTGAATCCCAAAGTTCCAGACTGCAAAGTCAATATGTGCATTGGCCGCGTGACCGACCGGAGAGACGTCTCCGGGGCCATGCCAGGCCGTTTTAATATTGAAAAACTCTCCTAATCTCGCCACCTTCATGGCTGGGGTAATCCCTCCTATCTGGGATATATGTATCCTGATAAAATCAAACAACTGGTCTTTCATGGGGTCCACCCATTCATGAGGATTGTTGAACAGCTCTCCCATGGCGATGGGAACAGAGGTCTGCTGACGCAGCAGTTTGAAGTAGCGGTTATTCTCCGGTGAGAATGGATCCTCAATAAAAAATGGCCGGTAAGGCTCCAACTCTTTGATCATTCGGATAGCATCCGTGGGCTGTACCCGCTCATGGATATCATGCAACAGCTCCACCCGGTCCCCGCATTTCTCCCTCACTGCTTTAAACATATCTACCACACTCTTGGTGTAGTAAATAGGATCCATATAGTTGTCATCCGGCATACCGAAACCCTTGTCCTTAAAATCAGCAGGGATCTTTTCCTGGCTCGCTCCATATCCTCCCAGGGCCTGGCTGGCACCGTAACCACCCATCTGTATCCTTACATGTCGAAATCCTTTGTCTATATAGCTCTGAGCGTCCTCTGCTACCGCCTCCGGAGAGTTTCCTCCTGCATGGGCATAGCAGTCAATGCCAAAGCGACATTTCCCACCTAACAACTGGTACACGGGCATATTGGCCCGCTTTCCTTTAATATCCCATAATGCCTGGTCCAATCCACTCAGGGCATTGTTCAACACAGGTCCATTGCGCCAATAGGAGCTCTGATAGGTAGCCTGCCAGATATCTTCGATATTATCCACATCGCGGCCTACACAGAAGTCATTAAGGTATTTGTCAATAGCTGCTACTACCGCATGAGCCCGTTGCCTAAACGTAGCACATCCCAGTCCATAAAGCCCGGGCTCGTTGGTTTCTACTTTGACTACTATTAACTCAATTGTATGGGGACAGGTAGCAATTGCCGATACCCTGGTAATCTTCAATGGAGGAAGTCCCTTAGTCGCTTTTCGATAAGTTTCTCTCTCCTCTGCATTAGCTGAAAATCCAGACAGTCCAAGGCCACCACCCGCAATACCAAGTCCAAGATTTCTCAGTGTGGACCGGCGGGTTAATTTTTTGTTTAATTCCATCATTTAGGTTTTGGGTCAAAAGAACATTGATCCAACCATCATGATAAATGGCCGGATCAATGAAAAAGGAAATTACAACATTCAATGCGTAATTTCAAATGACGCTCTTACCTAAACCTTATTGGAATCCAACTTATTTAATATACCTGAAATCCTGCTTGTCCTTTACCTGGATCACAGTTTCATAGATCAGGTCGATGGTCTGTTGCAGGTCTGCTTTCGAGCACATCTCTACAGTAGTATGCATGTATTTCAATGGAATAGAAATTAAAGCTGAAGCTACACCTTCACTCGAATATGCAAAAGCATCCGTATCAGTGCCTGTAGACCTGCTGGCTGCTCGTCGTTGAAAAGGAATTTTGTTTTTCTCTGCCACTTTTATGATCATATCCAGTACATTGTTGTGTACAGCAGGCCCATAACAAATAGCTGGTCCTTTCCCACAGGAAATGTCTCCACTTGAGATCTTGTCATACATCGGAGCATCTGTATCGTGCGTCACATCGGTAATAATGGCCAGGTCAGGCTTAATTCGATGTGCAATCATCTCAGCACCCCTGAGACCAATCTCCTCCTGCACTGCATTGACCACATAAAGACCGAAAGGAAGATTGATTTTGTTCTTTTTTATCTTCTTAAGCACCTCAGCAATCATATACCCCCCGATCCTGTTGTCCAGGGCACGACCGACAAGATATCTGTCATTAAGCTCCATTAGTTCATCATCAAATGTGATGACCGTACCCACATGGATACCCATCTTCTCTACCTCAACCCTGGAAGATGCGCCTACGTCAATGAAGATGTTTTTGAGGGATGGACCCTCTTCTTTGGCCTTGTCGCGTACGTGGATTGCCGGCCAACCAAAGATCCCTTTAACTATACCTTTTTTGGTGTGGATATTGACTCTTTTGGACGGAGCTATCTGGTGATCAGAACCCCCGTTTCTGATGACATAAATATATCCCTGCTCCGTGATATGGTTGACAAACCAGCTGATTTCATCTGCGTGTGCTTCAATCACCACTTTATAGTCAGCTTTAGGATTCAGGACACCCACTATCGTACCATAAGTATCTGAGATATAATCGTCTATGTAGGGTTTTACATAATCTAACCAAATCTTTTGCCCACCAGATTCAAAGCCTGTCGGTGATGCATTATTTAGGTATTTAAATAAAAAATCTCTGCTTTCTTTCGTCTCCATAAAAATTTCTACTGCTTATAAAGGAATATTCCCGTGTTTCTTTCTGGGCATCTGGTCCACCTTGTTTTCCAACATCTTAAAAGTTGCCAGAAGTTTAGCCCTGGTATTGCGTGGTATAATCACTTCATCAATGAATCCACGACTGGCCGCAATATAAGGATTAGCAAACTTCTCTGTATACTCCTCGATCTTCTCCTGCAGTTTTTTCTCAGGATCTTTCGCTCTCTGGATCTCTTTTCTAAAGATGATCTCTGCAGCACCCTGCGGTCCCATTACTGCGATTTCTGCTGTCGGCCATGCAAAGTTCATATCAGCACCAATGTGCTTACTGTTCATCACATCATAAGCACCTCCATAGGCTTTCCTGGTAATGACCGACACGCGAGGCACTGTAGCTTCAGAGAATGCATACAGAATCTTGGACCCATTGGAAATGATCCCATTCCACTCCTGATCCGTGCCGGGTAAAAAGCCCGGAACATCCACAAATACCAGCAATGGTATATTGAAGCAATCACAGAAACGGATAAATCGAGCTCCCTTCTTGCTTGCGTGGTTATCCAGCACTCCAGCCAGTACCATTGGTTGATTGGCCACAATTCCGATGCTTTTGCCTCCCAGCCGTGCAAAACCAACAACAATGTTTTCGGCATATTGCTCGTGCACCTCAAAGAAGCTATCCTTATCGATCACTTCATCAATTACCTCTTTGATGTCATAAGGTTGGTTAGGGTTATCAGGTAAAATGGTATCAAGAGAAGACCTTATCTCATCTTCTTTTGCCTCATAGGGCATGAATGGAGGGTCATCCTCACAGTTTGAGGGTATATAGCTCAGCAATTTCCGAATACCATAGATACATTCGGCTTCATTCCGATTTGAAAAATGAGTGACTCCACTTTTAGTAGCATGGGTGGTGGCTCCCCCCAACTCTTCTGAAGTCACGGTCTCCTGCGTAACAGTTTTCACCACATTGGGACCTGTAACAAACATGTAGCTGGTCTTTTCCACCATGAAAATAAAGTCTGTAATGCCAGGAGAGTATACAGCACCTCCCGCACAGGGCCCCATTATAGCACTTATTTGTGGGATCACACCGCTGGATCTTGTGTTCCTATAGAAAATATCCGCATACCCGGCCAGCGACATAACGCCTTCCTGGATCCTCGCACCACCCGAATCATTCAACCCGATGATTGGTGCCCCGGTTTTCATGGCGATATCCATGATCTTGACGATCTTTTCTGCAAACGTCTCCGAAAGCGATCCTCCGAATACAGTAAAGTCATGACTAAATACATAAACTAATCGCCCGTCAATGGTACCATATCCTGTGATCACACCATCACCGAGGTATTGTTGTTGATCAATCCCAAAGTCCTGACCACGATGCAGCACCAGCTTCCCAATTTCCTGAAATGTCCCTGGATCAAGTAACAATTCGACCCGTTCACGAGCGGTTAACTTCCCCTTTTCATGTTGCTTGCTTATTTTATCTTTTCCACCGGCAGCCTCCGCTTCCTGGTTGAGGGCTGCGAGATGGTCAAGCTTTTCTGAGTTAGTTGCAATATGATGTTTAGGAGATTTCTTCGATCCCATATGGAGGTGTTTAAAACTTCATTTTTGGTTAAGTTAATATAATATCCGGGTAATTTTTAAAGTTCGGATCGATCCTTGCATAGAGATTGTTTAATAGTCATGCCTGCCTTACGAGAATATTAGAAAACTATGTCTAAATTGCGGGCCTTAACGCATTGGAAGATGAATGTAGCAGTTATTGATATGGGTACGAACACCTTCCACTTCATCATTGTGGAGTTGGATGGTGATGACTTCCGTGTGCTTTTTAGGGAAAAGGTAGCTGTGAAAATTGGTGAGAATGGCATCAATAAAGGAATGATTATCCCTGAAGCTATAGAGCGTGCTATTACCACGTTAAAACGCTTTAAGAAAACCATTGAAGCTTATCATGTAGAAGAAGTTTCTGCTACCGCGACCAGTGCTATCCGAAACGCCAAAAACGGTCATGACCTGGTGGCGTTGATAGAAAAAGAAACCGGTTTCAAGACCAGAATTATTAGTGGGCTGGAAGAAGCCAACTACATCTATTTTGGTGTGAAGCGGGCATTGAAAATTGGCCCTGCTCCTCAGCTGATCATGGACATCGGTGGAGGAAGTATTGAATTTATCATTGGAACAGATGATAAGGCCCATTGGATGCATAGCTTTGAGATCGGCGGCTTAAGGCTGTTGGAAAAGTTCCATAAAAATGACCCGATCACCCAGGAAGAGATCATCGAAATTGAACAATTTCTTGAGGTGGAACTGGATCAGCTTTTTAAGGTATGTCAAGACTATAGCCTTGATACGCTCATTGGCTCATCAGGAACTTTTGACACGCTAAGTGATATTTTCAGACTCAAAACAGGCATTGAAAAGTTACCTGGATCAACCGAATATCCATTACCAATTGAAGAATACAGACAGATCACTTCGGATCTCATTCAAAAAAACAGAGCGGAAAGGATGCAAATTCCGGGTATGATCGAATTGAGGGTGGAAATGATTGTTGTAGCTACCATACTGATCAGCTATGTTGTACAAAGGCTTAATATCAAACATCTTAGGGTTTCAGCTTATGCCCTGAAGGAAGGTGTTTTACTTAATACGATTCAAAAACTCAAAGACCGACAGCTTTACTAAAGGTTAGTCGATATTTTTCTTTTCAAATCAGACCAACTATTTTTCAAACTTTAATAGGACATCATGACCATATCCTACGCATCACTATTTGAATTTACTAAATCCATCCTGAAAGCCGCTGGAAGCAGTGACCAGGAAGCAAGAACGGGTGCCGAGGTTTTGCTTAGTGCAGATCTTAGGGGTGTAGACTCACATGGTGTTGCAAGATTGTCGGGATATGTAAGGCTTATCGATAAAGATCGGGTAAACACCAAGCCCAACGTAAGGCTAGTCCATGAGACACCCAGCACAGGCGTTGTAGATGGTGATCTTGGGTTGGGCCTGGTAGTAGGACCACAAGCCATGAAACTTGCCATTAAAAAGGCACTGGAAGTGGGCTCAGGATGGATCTCTGTCCGAAACTCCAATCATTTTGGTATTGCCGGCTACTATGCCATGATGGCCCTGGAAGAGGATTGTATCGGGTTTGCAATGACCAATGCCAGTCCATTGGTATCACCCACTTTTTCTAAAGAGCGTCTATTGGGAACAAACCCAATTGCAGTTGCTATCCCTGCAGATCAGCAGCCTCCATTTGTATTGGACATGGCTACTACCACTGCAGCAAATGGAAAACTTGAGATACTTCAAAGGAAGGGCACGGAGGCGCCGACGGGCTGGATGCAAACGGCAGAAGGAGAAGCTACAATAGACCCTTATGCAGTAAAGGATGGAGGAGCCCTACTACCGCTGGGAGGAGATCGGGATCACGGGTCACACAAAGGATACGGACTATCATCGGTAGTAGATATATTTTCAGCAGTACTCTCCGGTGCTAATTACGGACCGTGGGTACCCCCATTTGTTGCTTACCTGGACCCGGTGAAAGATCAGGTTGGTAAGGGTATCGGGCACTTCTTCGGAGCCATGAGAATAGATGGATTCAGACCTGCTGGGGAGTTTAAATCCCATATGGACAATTGGATCACACGTTTTCGGGAAGCAAAACCTGTGAAAAAAGATCAGCCTGTACTCATTCCCGGAGATCCGGAAAGGTTGATGGAAAGTGAGCGTAAAACGAAAGGTATTCCATTACTGGACCCGGTCGTAGAAGACCTGAGACAGCTTGGTGAACGATTTAATATAAGACTGGGAGAATAAAAATCATCAAAATTTAGGACAAGAGGGCGTTCGGATTGCAAGAAATAGCTACCTTCGCCCTTCCATTGCCGAAGTGGTGAAATTGGTAGACACGCATGTTTCAGGGACATGTGCTCTTACGGGCATGGGGGTTCGAGTCCCTTCTTCGGCACTAAAATAATCCAGCCACAATTCCTACTCTAAATACCAGCGGACTATCATAAGGAGATTGAGTGCCATCCTTATAAAGTAGGTTATAAAGCGCAGTAATATTAAAAGCTACATTCTTACCAATCGGCTCGGAATAACCCAGACCTACAAATAAACTATTAAAGTCAAATCGAGGACCAGTGTCAGGAGGGAGTGTAAGCAGCCCATAGTTCATGTATTCATACTGGGCATAGGTAAAAAATTTCTGAGTGAAGTTGAACCTCATGAATGGGCCTCCACCATAGTTATTGGCACGATAAGAGTTAAATCTTACGTATTGATAGGAAAGCTGAACACCACTAGAAAATCGCTCGGTGATCTTGTAACCTACAAGTGGGCTTAAGCTGACATTGATATAGTTTGAACCACCACTAAATCCGCCACCGCCGCCAAAATATATCTTATCGGTGAAACTGCCACCACCTCCTTTTGATGACTCTCTGTATTGAGCCTGAGCGCTAAAAAATAGAGAAAATGAAAAGAAAAGAATTAATGCCGATCTCATTCTTCAACCAGAACAAAAATCTCCTCACCACTCTTTTTCATGAAGTACTTCTCTCTGGCAATTTTCTCCAGAAGATTCTTATCATTCAATAAGGCCTCACGATCATTTTTTACTTCGATGATCTTCTCTTCATAGAATGATCTGGCCTGCTTCAGTTCAGATAATTTGCCGCTCAGCCTGGACTGGGTGATGATGTCGTTGGAATCAAAAAAGAGCATCCAGACCAGGAAAAAGAAAATGGCCAGAAAGTAAAAGCTCCTAAAAAATGGAGGAATTCTATTGAAGACCTTGTTAATCATGAACTTAAAGATACGATCAAAAATTCTATTTTTTAAAATTTTTACTTTCCAGCCGTTTAAAGCCTGTTTATCCCCTGGCAGGATATACCGCTACATCATCCAATTCCTCTTCGATTCTCAGCAATTGGTTGTATTTAGCCATCCTGTCAGATCTGGACATAGATCCAGTTTTGATCTGTCCGGCATTTGTAGCCACAGCAATATCCGCGATTGTATTGTCCTCAGTCTCTCCCGAACGGTGTGATACCACAGCAGTCCAACCGGCTTTGTGGGCCATCTCAATAGCTGCAAGCGTCTCAGAAAGAGTACCAATTTGGTTTACCTTAATCAGGATTGAGTTCGCCGCTTTTTCTTTGATGGCTTTCTCAAGGAATTTAACATTCGTTACCAGGAGATCATCTCCTACCAGCTGACACTTACTTCCAATCTTTGCAGTAAGCATTTTCCAGCCTTCCCAATCGTTTTCATCACATCCATCTTCGATGCTATCGATAGGGTATTTGCTAATCAGCTCTGCCAGATAATCCACCTGCTCAGCACTTGATCGGATTTTAGCTCCATCACCTTCAAATTTGGTATAGTCGTATTTACCATTTGAGAAAAATTCAGACGACGCACAGTCCATAGCGATCGTTACATCATCACCAGGCTTATATCCAGCGTCTTTGATCGCTTTTATCACACTGTCAAGGGCTTCTTCAGTACCTCCGGNGAAATTAGGTGCAAAACCACCTTCATCACCTACTGCAGTGCTTAATCCCTTGTCATGAAGAATCTTTTTCAACTGGTGGAAAATCTCAGCGCCCATTCTCACCGCCTCACTAAAAGTAGGAGCACCAACTGGTCGGATCATAAATTCCTGGAATGCAATTGGCGCATCAGAGTGCGATCCACCATTGATGATATTCATCATTGGAACGGGTAATACATGGGCATTAACACCACCAATGTATCTAAACAGAGGCAACCCAAGTTCACTCGCTGCCGCTCTGGCTACCGCTAATGATACACCAAGAATGGCGTTGGCACCAAGCTTAGATTTGTTTTCAGTACCGTCAAGATCAATCATCAACTGATCAATGATCTTTTGCTCAAATACTGAGTAACCAATGATCTCCGGAGCGATGGTTTCATTAACATTGTCCACAGCCTTCAAAACACCTTTACCCAGATATTTTGACTTATCACCATCTCTCAATTCAACGGCTTCATGCTCGCCGGTAGAAGCACCTGAAGGCACAGCAGCTCTGCCCAGGGTGCCATTTTCTGTTACTACGTCTACTTCAATGGTTGGATTTCCCCTTGAGTCAAGTATTTGTCTTGCGAATACACTCTCGATAATGCTCATTATTTGTTTTCTTTAATTAACTGAATAAAGTCGTCGAATAGATAAGTTGAGTCGTGTGGACCCGGAGATGATTCCGGATGGTACTGTACCGAAAAGGCAGGTTTACCATTCAATCGGAGCCCCTCAACTGTATTGTCATTTAAGTCAATGTGGGTTAATTCAGCATCTTTGGATTTTTCCAGGCTCTCTTTGCTCACAGCAAAACCATGATTTTGAGAAGTGATCTCACCTAGCCCAGTAAGTAAATTCTTCACCGGGTGGTTCAGTCCGCGATGACCATGATGCATTTTGAAAGTATCAATATTTACGGCACGGGCAAGGATCTGATTACCCAGACAAATACCAAAAATGGGGTTATCTGCACCCAATAATTCTTTTACTGTCGCTACAGCATAATCCATTGCTGCCGGGTCACCAGGGCCATTCGACAAGAAGTATCCATCTGGTTTCCAGGCCTCCATATCACCAAATGAAGTTCTGGCAGGAAACACTTTACAGTGGCAGTTTCTGATCTCAAAGTTTTTAAGGATCGATTTCTTTACGCCATAGTCAATGACAGCAATTTTGAGGCCTGTATTTCCACTTCCCAGCTCATAAGGCTCCTTTACAGTTACTTCACTGGAAAGTTCGAGAGACTTCATATTCGGGAGCTTCTTCAGCTCTGCCATCAACTCGTTTTTGTCCAGGATCTCGCTGGAGATAATGGCATTCATCGCTCCTTCCATCCGAATGTGGCGAACCAGCTTTCGGGTATCAATATCAGTGATACCTACTGTGTTGTTCTTTTCAAGATAGCCATTCAATCCGTCTGTAGCTGTGCTCCTGCTATACTGGTAGGTAAAGTCATTCACAACCAGACCTTTGATCTTAGGTTTATCTGATTCCTGCTCAGCATCATTGACGCCGTAGTTACCAATATGTGCAGTGGTGTTTACAATAATCTGGCCGTAGTAGGAGGGATCCGTATAGATTTCCTGATAGCCTGTCATGCCCGTATTAAAGCAAATTTCACCCCCTGAAGTCCCAGATTTTCCGATTGAAAACCCTTCGTAAAGTGAGCCATCTGCAAGTAATAGGATTGCTTTTTTCTTGGTGTGTTCCTTCATCTTGGTGTGCAAAAATATAAAAATATTATTCAGCTGGGTACATAAAAAAAGGGAACAGTATCAACTGATCCCTTTTTAATATTTTGATAATCTAATGATCAATCTTTCTTCTCAGATTTATCATCCGCTTCTTCGTCTGAAGCATCATCTTTTTTCTCCTCTTTAGCAGGCTCCTCTGCTTTTGCCTCAGCCTTAGGTGCTTCCTCTTTCTTTTCTTCTACTTCAGGAGCTGCAGTTGCTTCTTCTGCTTTAGCTTCAGGTGCTTTCTCTTCTTTTGGAGCTTCAGCAGCTGGTGCTGCCTCTACTGTTGCTTCAGCACTTGCCTCAGGAGTAGATTTTGCTTTGCCTGATCCACCTCTTCGTGATCTTCTTGTCTTAGGCTTAGCACTTGTTTCGCCGAGTAACAACTCATTGAAATCAACCAGCTCCATCATACACATCTCGGCACTATCACCTAACCTGTTTCCAGTCTTGATGATACGAACGTATCCACCAGGTCTATTCGCAATCTTTTCTGCGATAGGACCAAATAACTCCTGTACGGATTCCTTATTCTGTAAATAAGAAAAGGCAATCCTTCTTGAGTGTGTGGTATCTGTCTTCGCCTTGGTGATGATGGGCTCTACATACTTCCTCAATGCTTTAGCTTTAGCTAAAGTAGTGTTGATCCTCTTATTGATGATCAATGAAGAAGCCATATTCGAAAGCATGGCTTCTCTATGAGAAGCTGTTCGACCTAAGTGATTGAATTTCTTTCCGTGTCTCATTATTCCTCGTCCAATTTATACTTTGAAAGGTCCATTCCAAATGTCAGGCCTTTGTCAGCTACCAGCTGCTCAAGCTCTGCCAGGGATTTCTTTCCAAAGTTTCTGAATTTCATCATATCTGAAATCTCAAGATTTACCAGATCACCAAGTGACCTTACGTCAGCTGCCTTCAGGCAGTTGTATGCACGTACTGATAGATCAAGATCATTCAAAGGAGTCTTCAACAATTTTCTCATGTGAAGCAATTCCTCGTCTACTGCCTCAGGTTG
Source organism: Cyclobacteriaceae bacterium SS2 (assembly GCA_019192515.1). Taxonomy (GTDB): domain Bacteria; phylum Bacteroidota; class Bacteroidia; order Cytophagales; family Cyclobacteriaceae; genus UBA7330. The sequence goes on along the minus strand of JAHCMM010000005.1, from coordinate 17,641 downwards.
TCCTTTTTCTTGCGACTCAAGGATCATGCTCTGATCTGAGAACAACATAAAATGTTGTATCAGGATATGAGCAGCACCTTTCAAGGCATTTTCAGGGTGAATTGAACCATCGGTCTCAATGTCGATGATCAACTGCTCAAAGTCAGTTTTTTGTTCAACCCTGGTATTTTCAATGCTGTATTTTACATTTTTGATAGGAGTGAAAATGGAATCCATTGCGATGTAACCAAATCCAGCTTCTTCAGGTTTGTTTTCTTCAGCAGTCACATAACCTCTTCCCTTCTCTACATTGAGCTCCATTTCAAACTTGGCACTCTCGTCAAGGTTGCAGATTACAAGCTCAGGGTTCAATATCTCAAATGATGTGGTAGCTTTTGCCAGATCAGCTGCAGTAAGCTGAGACTTTCCAGAAACAGATACAGTGATTGTATTTTCTACTACATCTGTGATCCTTTTGAATCTAACCATCTTAAGATTCAAAATAATTTCACTCACATCTTCCACTACTCCCTCGATGGTAGAAAATTCATGCAATACTCCAGGAATCTTCACACCAGTGATTGCATAACCCTCCAAAGAAGAAAGTAAGATCCTTCTTAGAGCATTTCCAATAGTGACACCGTATCCTTTTTCTAATGGTTTGAAGGTAAAAAGACCGTGAAAATCATCGGCTTTTTCCATCACCACTTTGTCCGGCATTTGAAATGCAAGAATTGACATATTTTTATTCTTTAAATGTTTAGAAACCTTTTATTTAGAGTACAATTCAACGATAAGTTGCTCCTTGATATTCTCAGGAATGTCCTCTCTTGTCGGTGGATTTAAAAATTTGCCAGATAGCTCTGAATGGTTCCACTCAAGCCAGGAAAATTGTCTTGAATTGGACGCAAGGCTATCAGAAATTGCTTCCAGAGACTTAGATTTTTCACGTACTCCAATCACATCATTGTTTTTCAGCGTAAATGAAGGAATATTCACAATTTCTCCATTTACTGTGATGTGCTTGTGGGTAACCAATTGTCTGGCACCTCTTCGAGTAGGCGCGATACCTAATCGGTATACAGTATTGTCTAGTCTGGCTTCCAGAAGCTGCAGGAGGATTTCCCCTGTAATTCCACTCTTTCTTGAAGCTTTTTCGAATATGTTGGCGAACTGACGTTCTAAGACTCCATAAGTATATTTAGCTTTTTGCTTTTCAGCCAGCTGAATAGCATATTCAGATTGCTTTCTTCTTCTTCCTCTTCCGTGTTGACCAGGAGGATAGTTTTTCTTCTGAAGCGCTTTGCTAGCACCGAAGATTGGCTCTCCAAATTTTCTTGAAATCTTAGTCTTGGGCCCGGTATATCTTGCCATTTATCTACTATTAAATAAATTAAACTCTTCTTCTCTTTGGTGGACGACATCCATTGTGAGGTAGCGGAGTCACATCTTTGATCATAGCTACTTCAATACCAATGTTCTGGATCGTTCTGATAGCAGATTCTCTACCTGCTCCAGGTCCTTTTACAAAGACATCCACTTTTCTCAAACCAAGATCAAAAGCTGCCTGCGCACAGTTTTGTGCTGCCATTTGCGCCGCATAAGGAGTATTCTTTTTTGATCCCTTAAATCCCATCTTACCTGCAGAAGCCCAAGAAATCACCTGGCCAGTAGCATTGGTCATGGAAATAATGATGTTGTTGAAAGTAGCCTGAATGTGCGCCTGACCTACTGTGTCTACCGCAACTACTCTCTTTTTAGCTTTATCTTTTCTTTTCTGTGCCATTGATCAATTACTTAACAGCTTTTTTCTTGTTTGCAACAGTTTTTCTTCGTCCTTTTCTGGTTCTTGCATTGTTCTTGGTCTTCTGTCCTCGAACAGGCAGTCCCTTACGATGTCTTAAACCTCTGTAGCATCCGATATCCAACAAACGCTTAATGCTCAATTGGATTTCTGATTTAAGAACTCCCTCAACTTTAAACTGCTCTCCGATAATGGTCCTGATCTTACCGGCTTCATCATCATCCCAGTCTGAGACTTTTTTGTCCCAATCTACTCCCGCTTCAGTTAAAATTTTCTGAGCAGATCTTCTTCCAATGCCGTAGATATAGGTAAGACCTATCTCACCTCTTTTATTATCCGGAACGTCAACTCCTGCGATTCGTGCCATTTTTATCCTTGTCTTTGTTTAAACTTTGGGTTCTTCTTATTGATTACATAAAGCTTCCCCTTACGTCGGATCACTTTGCAATCAACACTGCGCTTCTTTACGGATGCTTTAACTTTCATTCTATCTTCAATTATTTATATCTGTAAACGATTCGTCCCTTTGTCAAATCATAAGGAGACATTTCCAACTTCACTTTATCTCCTGGTAATATTTTTATATAGTGCATCCTCATTTTACCTGAGATATGCGCAATAACTTCATGCCCGTTTTCCAACTCCACTCTGAACATTGCATTTGATAACGCCTCTACAATGGTACCATCTTGTTCTATGGATGCCTGTTTTGCCATTATGCTACAGCCGTTTGTGTTCTACCTTTTACTCTGCCTGATTTCATCATACCTTCATAATGTCTCATCAGCAGATAACTCTCAATTTGTTGTAATGTATCCAGGATCACACCTACCATGATCAATAGTGAAGTTCCTCCATAAAACTGGGCAAATCCACTGTTGACACCTGCGATCATAGCAAAAGCAGGCAGGATGGCAATCAGTGCCAGAAAGAATGATCCGGGCAAGGTAATTCTTGACATTACACCATCAATAAATTCGGAAGTTTGTTTGCCGGGTTTAATACCAGGAATAAAACCGCCGTTTCTCTTCATATCATCTGCAATCTGATTTGGATTGATCGTGATTGCTGTATAGAAAAATGTGAAGAGTATAATCAGCACGGCAAACAAAAGGTTGTATTGCCATGATTGAATATCAGAAAATGTAGTACCTATATATTGAGCGATATCACTTTGCTCTCTCCAAAAACCAGCAAGCATTGCTGGAAGGAACATCAATGACTGCGCAAAGATGATCGGCATTACCCCTGAAGAGTTCACCTTCAACGGAATATACTGACGCTGACCGCCGTAAACCTTATTGCCTACAACCTGCTTCGCATATTGTACAGGAATTCTACGAACAGCCTGTACAAGCGCTACAGTAGCCATTACTACAAAGAACAACACTACCAACTCCAGGATAAAGATCAACGCCTGACTCATTCCCCTTGTCACAGCCTCAGCTACGATACTACCAGGGAATCTTGAAATGATACCAATCATGATAAGCATGGAGATACCGTTTCCAATTCCTTTGTCAGTGATCCTCTCACCCAGCCACATACAGAAAATAGTTCCTGAAGTAAGAATTACCATGGATGATAATTTGAACAGAAACTCATTTTCCAGAACAATAGCTTCAGATGGAATAGACGCAGACAAATAGGCTAGTGACTGGGCCATACAAATAAAGATGGTCAGTACTCTTGTAATTTGATTGATCTTCTTTCTACCGCTATCACCCTCTTTTTGTAGCTTTTGGAAATAAGGGACCGCCACTGTCATCAGCTGCAACACAATAGATGCAGAAATGTATGGCATGATACCTAATCCAAATACTGAAGCTCTTTCAAAAGCTCCTCCAAGGAATGTGTTGAGTAGTCCAAAAATCCCACCGGCACCTGTCTCCAGTTTGGAAGGATCAACTCCCGGGAGCACCACAAAGGATCCAAGTCTGAAAATGATTAAGAATCCTACTGTATTTAGGATTCTTGTTCTCAGCTCCTCAATGGCGAAAATATTCCGTATGGTTTGTAAAAACTTTTTCATATTATGCCTGTACGGTTACTGAACCGCCAGCTTTTTCAATAGCTTCCTGAGCTGAACCTGAAAATTTGTGAGCTGTTACAGCCAGCTTAGCTTTCAATTCTCCTCTACCTAAAACTTTGATTTGGTCAGCCTTTCCAGCCAATCCATTTTCTCTCAGGATCTCAGGAGTAATTTCTTTTAATTTCTTGTCCTCACTAAGTTTCTGCAAATCATCAAGATTGATTGGCTTCATCACAATCTTATTGTTGTTTTTGAAACCGAACTTAGGGATCCTTCTTTGAAGAGGCATCTGTCCACCTTCAAATCCTAGTTTTCTTGAATAACCTGATCGAGACTGAGCTCCTTTATGTCCTCTACCTGAAGTTCCTGCTTTACCAGAACCCTGTCCTCTACCAATTCTTTTGCGACTCTTAGTCGAACCTGCTGCGGGTTTTAATGATTCTAATCTCATGATTAAAGTTCTTTTACTTCTACCAGGTGTTGTACGGCATTGATCATGCCTTTTACCTGAGGGTTCAATTCTTTCTCTACACTCTTGCGGATCTTTCCTAGACCCAGGGCTTCAATGGTTCTTTTCTGCCTTTGAGTTCTTTTGATAGTGCTTCTGGTCTGTGTTATTCTAACCTTTGCCATTGTCTTAACCATTAAAAACTTTTTCCAACTCAACTCCTCTTTGCTTTGCTACTGAGAATGGATCTCTCATTTTAAATAGCGCATCGAAAGTTGCTTTAACCACGTTGTGCGGGTTTGAAGACCCTTTAGATTTTGCCAATACATCGTGAATACCAGCACTCTCTAATACAGCACGCATCGCACCACCGGCAATTACTCCGGTACCCGCTGCAGCAGGCTTAAGCAATACCAATCCTCCACCATATTTTCCAATGGCTTCGTGAGGTACAGTACCTTTGAATATAGGTACTCTAACCAGGTTCTTCTTAGCATCATCCACACCTTTAGTGATCGCGTCAGTAACCTCGTTGGCCTTTCCCAAGCCATATCCTACCACACCATTGCTATCACCAACAACTACGATTGCAGAGAAGCTGAACCTTCTACCACCTTTTACAACTTTCGCAACCCTTTTGATGGCTACTACTCGCTCTTTGAGGTCGATTTCGCTAGCTTTTATTGCCTTGATATTGCTTTGTGTCATTATAATATCTTAAAATTTAATTCCTCCCTCTCGGACTCCTTCTGCAAATGCTTTTACTCGGCCGTGGTATGGGTATCCATTTCTATCAAAAATCAATGTCTCCAGACCAGCTTCCTTAATTTTCTCTGCCAGTTTCTTTCCTACTTCTTTGGAACTCTCAATATTCAACTGATCTTTTCCAATCTCTTTTGAAGAAATTGATGCAATAGTCACTCCTTTTACGTCGTCTATGACTTGTGCATAAATGGCACGGTTACTTCTGAAAACAGACAACCTTGGTCGCTCAGCAGTACCGCTGATCTTTCTGCGGATGCCCAGCTTTATTCTTTTCCTTCTTTGAATCTTAGTTACAGCCATTTTAATTTCTATTTAGCAGCAGTTTTACCAGCTTTCCTTCGAACATACTCACCCAGGTATCGTACACCTTTTCCTTTATAAGGTTCAACAGGCCTCAGTGATTTGATTTTCGCAGCAATTTGACCAACAAGTTGCTTATCAATCCCTTCAATTGTTACTACCGGGTTCTTTCCCTTCTCTGTCTCTGCAGTAGCTTTCACTTCCGGAGGAAGAGCCAAATAAATACTGTGAGAATATCCAAGACTAAGCTCCAGGAGATTACCCTGTACACTCGCTTTGTATCCAACCCCTACCAGCTCCAGCTTGTGCTGATAACCTTTCTCAACTCCTATCACCATATTATTGATCAGTGAACGATACAGGCCATGAGCCGCTTTGTGGCGCTTCTGCTCTGTAGGTCGCTCTACTATCAATGTCCTGTCCTCAAGCTTAACGGTCAAATCAGGATTGATCTCCTGAGATAACTCTCCTTTAGGACCTTTTACGTTTACCGTAGACTTGTTAATGGTAACATTAACATTCTCGGGTAATTCTATCGGTGCTTTGCCTATTCTTGACATTTCTCTTCAGTTCCTTATATTAATATACATAACACAAGACTTCGCCGCCTATGTGTTGTGATCTAGCTTCTTTATCAGAAATCACCCCTCTAGAGGTAGAAACAATAGCGATTCCCAATCCATTTAATACTCTTGGGAGGCTATCAGCATCGGCAAACTTCCTAAGACCCGGCTTACTAATTCTTTCCAGCTTAGTAATAGCAGACTGTTTAGTCTGAGGATTGTACTTCAATGCTATTTTGATAATCCCCTGCTTGTCATCATCCACAAACTTGTAGTTTTGGATAAATCCTTTATCGTGAAGAACTTTTGTCATCTCCTTCTTGATATTAGAAGCAGGAACTTCTACAATGCGCTGATTGGCATTTATAGCGTTTCTTATCCTTGTTAAAAAGTCCGCAATCGGATCTGTTACCATTTCTTTTACAATTAAAACCCCCAAAAAGGGGTGCAAAATTAATTAATATTTTTGATATATTTTATTCTATCTATCGAGATTACCAACTCGCTTTTGTTACTCCCGGGATTTTACCCTCTGAAGCCATCTCTCTGAATGTAACCCTGGAGATACCAAACTTCCTCATATAACCTTTTGGTCTACCAGTAAGCTTACATCTGTTGTGCAATCTCACCTTTGAAGAATTTCTTGGCAATTTGTCCAATGCCTGATAATCACCTGCTTCTTTCAAAGCAGCTCTCTTCTCAGCAAATCGGGCTACCAATTTCTCTCTTTTTCTTTCTCTCGCTTTTATTGATTCTTTAGCCATAAGAAATATTAATTTTTTCCAGTTACGAAAGGTAAACCGAATGATTTCAACAATGTAAAACTCTCCTCATCAGTCTGGGCAGTTGTCACAAATGTGATGTCCATACCCGTGATCTTATTTACTTTATCGATACTAATTTCAGGGAAGATGATTTGCTCTTTGATACCCAGTGTATAGTTTCCTCTACCGTCAAAGCCTCTTTCCTTGATACCTCTGAAGTCTCTCACCCTTGGAAGGGCCACTGTCATCAGTCGATCCAGGAATTCGTACATTTTGTCGCCACGTAGAGTTACTTTAGCTCCAATTGGCATCCCTTCTCTCAACTTAAAGTTGGATACAGAGTTCTTTGCAATTGTAGGTACAGCTTTCTGACCCGTAATGGTAGTCAGTTCTTCTACTCCTACATCAACCAATTTCTTGTCTGCTACAGCTTCTCCAATCCCTTTGTTGATAGAGATCTTCACAAGCTTAGGCACTTGCATGATTGACTTGTACTGGAACTTCTCCTTTAATGCCGGAACAATTTCCGTCAAATATTTTTCTTTTAATCTCGGTTTAGCCATTCGTGATAAACTCTCCTGATTTTTTTGAATACCTCTGTAATTTTCCGCTATCGTTCTTCTTTCTACCGATCCTGGTGGCGTCTCCTGATGAAGGATCTACTACCATCAGATTGCTGATATGGATAGCAGCTTCTGTTTGCTCACGTCCTCCTTCAGGGTTCTTTGCTGATGGTTTCACATGCTTGGTCACAATGTTTACTCCCTCAACAAACGCTCTGTATTTGTCAGTAAGCACTTCCAGTACTTTACCGGTTTTACCTTTATCATTTCCAGCAATAACTTTTACGGTATCGCCTTTTCTGATATGAATTTTTATTTTCTTGGTATTATTCATGATTAAAGTACTTCAGGTGCCAATGAAACAATCTTCATAAACTGCTTTTCTCTAAGCTCTCTCGCCACTGGGCCGAAGATCCTGGTTCCACGAGGCTCATTGTTAGGGTTTAATAAAACCGCCGCATTGTCCTCGAATCGGATATATGACCCGTCTTTTCTTCTAACTTCTTTCTTGGTACGAACGATCACCGCTTTAGAAACAGTACCTTTTTTCAAGCTACTGGAAGTCAATGCAGACTTCACTGATACTACAATGGTATCACCCACTGATGCATATCTTCTTTTGGTTCCTCCAAGCACACGGATACAAAGTACTTCTTTTGCACCGCTATTATCTGCTACGTTTAATCTTGACTCCTGCTGTATCATTTTATTTAGCCCGTTCGATTATTTCTACCAATCTCCACCGCTTACTTTTGCTCAAGGGACGAGTCTCCATGATACGTACTGTATCACCGATACCACACTCATTCTTTTCATCATGAGCTGTAAACTTTGTGGTCTTTCTGATGAATTTACCATAGATAGGGTGTTTCACCTTTCTGCTGACGGTGACAGTAATGCTTTTCTGCATTTTGTTGCTCACTACCTGACCAACCCGTTCTTTACGCAAATTTCTTTCCATCGATTATTTACTTAATTCTTTTGCCCTAATTTCAGTTTGGATCCTGGCTACCAGTTTTCTGGTTTCCCTGATCTTCATTGGATTTTCAATAGGGGTTACACTATGCGCAAATTTCAATTTGCTATAACTTTCTTTTTCTACAGCCAGTTTGCTTTTCAGCTCATCCAGGCTAAGTCCTCTCAATTCTGAATTTTTCATGTTCCCTGATAGTCTCTTCTTACAACGAACTTAGTTTTAATAGGAAGCTTTTGTGCTGCTAACCTCAAGGCCTCATTAGCCAAATCGGTTGTAACTCCTGTAGCTTCGAACAATACGGTACCAGGTTTTACTACAGCTACCCAATATTCTGGTGCTCCTTTACCTTTACCCATCCTTACCTCAGCAGGCTTTTTAGTCACAGGCTTATCAGGAAATATTCTGATCCATACCTGACCCTNTCTCTTCATCGCTCTTGTCATCGCGATACGAGCAGCCTCTAATTGCCGGCTTGTGATCCAACCAGGTTCTAATGACTTGATGCCGAAGTTTCCAAAAGCCAAGGAATGCCCTCTCTGAGCAATACCTTTGACTCTCCCCTTATGCATCTTTCTGAATTTCGTTCTTTTCGGCTGTAGCATCTTATCTAATACTTTTAGAAATTATCTTCTCTGTTTTCTACTTGGAGGTCCGTCACCTCGTCTTCTTGGTCCTCCTGGTGCAGATGAAGAACCACCTCCAGTTCCTCCTGTCATACCGACGTTAGGAGAAAGGTCTCTCTTACCAAATACTTCACCTTTGAAGATCCAAACCTTGATACCAATTTTTCCATATACTGTGTGAGCCTCAGAGATTGCATAATCGATATCTGCTCTGAGCGTATGCAAAGGAATTCTTCCTTCTTTATATTGCTCAGATCGCGCCATCTCAGCACCACCCAGTCGTCCGGATACTTTTATCTTAATTCCCTGAGCACCTACTCGCATTGAAGAAGCGATAGCCTGCTTCATTGCTCTTCTGTAAGAGATCCTGGCTTCCAATTGCTGGGCCACAGACTCTCCAACCAGCTTAGCATCAAGCTCAGGTCTTTTGATCTCGAAAATATTGATCTGAAGGTCCTTGCCGGTAATCTTCTTAAGCTCTTCCTTAATCTTATCAACTTCAGAACCACCTTTTCCGATCACAACACCAGGTCTGGCAGTATGAACTGTCAATGTAATTCTTTTAAGCGTACGCTCAATCACTACTCTGGAGATACCTCCTTTGGGGATCCTTGCGTTGATATATTCACGGATCTTGTGGTCCTCTACGATCTTGTCGCTAAAATCTTTTCCACCAAACCAGGCAGAATCCCAGCCTTTAACGACTCCTAATCTAAAACCAACCGGGTTAACCTTCTGTCCCATTTACTTTTCTTCTTTTTCTTTTGCTGAAACAACGTTTTCGCTCTGATCACCCACTACGATAGTGACATGATTTGATCTTTTTCTGATTCGGTGAGCTCTACCCTGAGGTGCTGGTCTCAACCTTTTAAGGATCCTTGCACTGTCTACATAGATCTCTTTTACAGTAAGATCAGCATCTTCGATCTTCACATCCTCATTAGCAGCCTGCCAGTCGGCGATAGCTGTCAATAATAATTTCTCGATCACATTTGAGGCTGCATGAGTATCAAACTTCAATACGTTCAACGCATAGTTTACACGCTGACCTCTGATCATATCAGCCACCAATCTCATCTTACGAGGAGAGGTAGGAATATTTCTCAAAGATGATTTTACAGGACCAAACTGTCCAGCATTCTCTTCTTTGAATTTTTTAAGCTCGTCTTTTTGCAGACGAATCTTAACTGATTTCTTTAGTTTCTTTTCTGCCTCCATCTGAGATTATCTTTTACCCTTGTCTTTCTTAGCAATGTGACCACGGAAATTTCTGGTAGGAGAAAATTCACCTAGTTTGTGTCCCACCATATTCTCTGTTACGAACACAGGGATGAACTTATTTCCATTATGAACTGCGAAAGTATGTCCTACAAAATCAGGAGAGATCATAGATCTTCTAGACCATGTCTTGATGACTGATTTTTTGCCAGACTCATTCATTACCTCTACCTTCTTCTCGAGCCTGAAATCTATATAGGGACCTTTTTTAAGCGATCTTGCCATTATTTCCTCTTGGTTATGATCAGATTATTAGAATATTTATTCGGATTCCTGGTTTTCTTACCTTTAGTATACAATCCATTTCTTGAACGAGGGTGACCTCCGGAAGCACGTCCTTCACCACCACCCATTGGATGATCTACAGGGTTCATCGCAACTGCTCTTACTCGAGGTCTTCTTCCCAACCATCTGTTTCTACCTGCTTTTCCAAGTCTCACGTTCATGTGATCAGCATTGGATACCGAACCGATAGTAGCGTAGCAAGTTGTCAATACCAGTCTCATTTCACCACTTGGCAACTTCAGCGTAGCGTATTTGCCTTCGCGAGCAACCAACTGAGCATATGATCCTGCACTTCTTGCAAGAGATGCACCTTTACCAGGCTTAATTTCAATATTGTGAATGATAGTACCCAGAGGAATATCAGAAAGCGGTAAGGCGTTACCTACTTCAGGAGCTACTCCAGGACCAGATACGATCTCCATATCAACCTTCAGATTTGAAGGTGCCAGGATGTATCTTTTTTCTCCATCTGCATAAAACAATAAGGCGATTCTTGCAGTACGGATTGGATCGTATTCGATAGACTTAACAGTAGCATTGATGCCGTGCTTGTCTCTTTTGAAATCTATGATCCTTAATTTCTTTTTATGACCACCACCCACATTTCTGATCGTCATCTTACCCTGGGCATTCCTTCCACCTCTTCTCTTGTTTGTAGTCACAAGAGACTTCTCAGGAGTGGTTTTGGTCACCTGATCAAATACCGGTGCTGTTCTGTACCTTGTTCCGGGTGTTATTGGTCTTAGTTTCTTAACAGCCATAATTATATTCCGCTATAAAAGTCTATTAATTCTCCATCAGCCACTTTTACAATGGCTTTCTTATAAGTAGGCATCTTACCTGATATCACACCAGACTTGGTATATCTTGATTTTGACTTACCAGCATGGACCATGGTGTTTACAGACTCCACGTTCACGCCATAGGTCTTCTCAACAGCCTCTTTGATTTGTATCTTGTTGGCTTTCTTAGCCACGATGAAGCCGTACATTCCATGCTCATTCATCGCAGATACCTTCTCAGTTACCAATGGTTTAAGTAATACGCTCATATCAGTTTAGTCTTTTTTGGATTACTTCAACAGAGCTTTCTGCAAGAATGATCTGCTCAGCATTCATTAAATCATATGTATTCAATTCGTCAGCTACAGCAACCTTTGCATTAGGGAAGTTTCTTGACGACAAGTAGATGTTCTTGTTGTAAGCACCTAATACAATTAGTGCTTTTTTGCCGTCAGGGTGAACCTTAGACAGAATTGAAACAAAATCTTTTGTTTTCGGTGCTTCGATGCTGAAGTCTTCCAGGATGGTGATCTTCTTATCTTTTGCTCTGGTAGAAAGTACAGATTTAGCTGCCAGTCTTTTTACCTTTTTGTTGAGCTTGAAGTCGTAGTCTCTTGGCTTAGGGCCAAAGATTGTTCCTCCACCTCTGAAAACAGGAGACTTGATACTACCAGCTCTGGCTGTTCCAGTACCTTTTTGCTTTTTAAGCTTCTTGGTAGATCCAACAATTTCGTTACGCTCCTTTACCTTGTGCGTACCTTGTCGCTGAGCTGCAAGGAACTGTTTCACATCAAGGTAAACAGCATGCTCATTTGGCTCAATTCCAAAGACGTTCTTGTCAAGGGTTACCTCTCTACCCGTCTCCTCACCTTTAATATTTAATACAGCCAGTTTCATTATTTCTCTAGAATTACAAATGAATTTTTAGCTCCCGGGATAGATCCACTTACAAGGATCAAATTCTTTTCCGGATATATTTTTAAAACTTTTAGGTTAAGCACCTTCACTTTGTCACCTCCGGTTCTTCCAGCCATTTTCAGACCTTTGAAAACTCGTGATGGGAATGAGCAAGCTCCAATAGAACCTGGTGCTCTCAACCTGTTGTGCTGACCATGGGTAGATTGTCCAACTCCACTAAATCCGTGTCTCTTTACTACACCCTGGAATCCTTTACCTTTAGAAGTACCAATGGCATCAAGGAAATCCTGCTCCTGGAATACTTCATCTACTTTAATGGTATTGCCAAGCACAACTTTATCTTCAAACTCAGCCCTGAAATCCCTAAACTCTACAACCTTGCTCTTAGGGCTGGTTTTTGCTTTTGCAAAATGTCCTTTTAATGCTTTTGGTGTATTTTTCTCTTTCCTTTCACCATAAGCCAGCTGAACTGCTTTATACCCATCAGTCTCAATGTCACGCACTTGCGTCACCACACATGGACCAGCTTCAACTAATGTACAGGCGAGGTTTTTACCATCCGCATTGTACACGCTCGTCATCCCTATTTTTTTACCAATTATTCCAGGCATTTTGCTTTTAAATTATATTTATACTGTCTCCAGCAGAAATTTTCTTGAAAAAGGACTGCAAAGATAGCAATTTGCACGTCTGATCAAAAATTTTATACGCTTTTTGACATAAAAAAAGAACCAATCGAAATTTGTCCAAATTGGTTCTTTAATCCAGTAAGTTTTTATATCTAAACCTTGATCTCTACATCCACACCGCTAGGCAATTCCAACTTCATCAATGCATCAACTGTCTTGGCACTGTTGGAATAGATGTCAACGAGTCTCTTGTAAGTACACAATTGAAATTGCTCTCTTGCTTTCTTGTTCACGTGTGGTGAACGCAATACAGTGAATTTCTCCTTTACAGTAGGCAATGGAATAGGTCCATTCACAACTGCACCGGTTGTTTTAACCGCCCTTACAATCTTCTCTGAAGACTTGTCAACCAAATTATGGTCGTAGGATTTAAGTTTGATTCTAATTTTTTGATTCATGTCTGTTGCTTAACCTTTTACTTTAGCAATCACTTCATCAGCAATATTTCTTGGCACTACGTCATAGTGTGAGAACGTAAGTGATGCCGTGGCTCTTCCTGAACTCATTGTTCTGAGGTCAGTCACATATCCAAACAACTCAGAAAGAGGTACACTCGCTTTGATAACCCCTGAGTTACCCCGGGTATCCATACCTTTCATGATTCCTCTTCTTCTGTTAAGATCTCCGGTGATAGAACCTGTGTACTCATCAGGAGTCACAACCTCTACACCCATTACAGGCTCCAGTAATACTGGGCTTGCTTTGGAAGCCGCTTCTTTGAATCCTATTCTCGCAGCCATCTCAAATGATAAAGCATCGGAGTCAACATCATGGAAAGACCCATGAAACAATCTAACCTTCATGCTATCAATAGGATATCCTGCCAACGGACCATTTTTCATGGCTTCTGCAAAACCTTTCTGAATCGCAGGAATAAATTCTTTAGGAATTACACCACCTACGATTTGATTGACAAACTGTAGACCTTCTCCTTCGAAATCCTCATCTTTTGGCCCAAGTTCGAATACGATATCGGCAAATTTACCTCGACCACCAGTTTGTTTCTTGTAAACTTCTTTGTGTTCAACACTAGACTGGATTGTCTCTTTGTATGCAACCTGAGGAGCTCCCTGGTTGATCTCAACCTTGAACTCTCGTTTCAGTCTGTCGATGATAATATCCAGGTGAAGCTCACCCATTCCTCTCAGGATGGTCTGACCAGTATCGTGATCAGTTTCTACCTGAAGGGTAGGGTCTTCTTCTACAAGTTTTGAAATTGCAATACCCAACTTGTCAACGTCAGCCTGTTGCTTAGGCTCAATAGCGTATCCAATTACCGGCTCAGGGAAGATCATAGATTCCAAAATGATCGGCGACTTCTCTGCGCAAAGGGTATCCCCTGTTTTGATGTCTTTAAATCCTACAACAGCTCCAATATCTCCTGCATGCAGTGAATCAATCTGATTCTGTTTGTTGGCATGCATCTGGAAGATCCTTGAGATACGCTCTTTGTTACCAGAACGCATGTTGTAGACGTATGAACCTGATTCCAGCATTCCTGAATAGGATCTGATGAAACAAAGACGACCAACGAATGGGTCTGTTGCGATCTTGAAAGCAAGAGCTGAGAATGGCTCAGTAGCAAGTGGCTTTCTGGAAATCTTTTGCTCCGTATCAGGATCAGTACCCACAATGTTGTCTCGATCCAGCGGTGAAGGAAGCAATTCCATCACGTAGTTCAACATTGTCTGAACACCCTTGTTTTTGAAAGCTGATCCACAAAGCATTGGCACAAATGCCAGATCAATGGTTGCTTTTCTAAGGGCTTTGATAATTTCTTCTTCTGTAATGGAGTCCGGATCCTCAAAGTACTTTTCCATCAAGGTATCATCGTACTCGGCTACAGACTCCAATAGATGCTCTCTGTATTCAGCTACATCATCTTTCATGTCCTCAGGAATAGGAATCTCAGAATAAGTCATTCCGAAATCATCCTCATTCCAAACCATGGCCATGTTAGATACCAGGTCAACAACTCCTTTGAAATTGTCTTCAGCACCGATTGGTAATTGAAGCGGAACAGCTTTAGTTCCAAGTCTTTCTTTTACCTGCTTACATACAGCCAAAAAGTCTGCACCTTGTCGGTCCATTTTATTTACGAAACCAACTCTGGCTACTTTGTAGTTGTCTGCCAGTCTCCAGTTAGTTTCTGACTGAGGCTCTACACCATCAACAGCACTAAACAAGAAAACCAAACCATCCAATACTCTCAAAGATCTGTTTACCTCGACGGTAAAGTCTACGTGACCTGGAGTATCAATGATGTTGATGTGGTATTTATCTCCTTTGTAATTCCAAAATACAGTGGTAGCAGCAGATGTAATGGTAATACCTCTTTCCTGCTCCTGCTCCATCCAGTCCATGGTGGCAGCACCATCATGAACCTCACCTATTTTGTGATTTACACCTGTATAGTAAAGAATTCGCTCAGTAGTCGTTGTCTTACCGGCATCAATGTGCGCGGCAATACCGATATTTCTGGTGAATTTTAAGTCTCTAGCCATTATATATTAAAATCTGAAATGAGAAAATGCTTTGTTTGCTTCTGCCATTCTGTGTGTATCGTCCTTTTTCTTAATTGCAGCACCTTCACCTTTTGAAGCTGCAATTATTTCGCCGGCCAATCTTTCTTTCATGGTTTTCTCTCCTCTTAGACGAGCGTATTTGATCATCCACTTGATACCAAGTGAAATTTTTCGCTCTGATCTTACCTCAACAGGAACCTGAAAGGTAGCACCACCAACTCTTCTACTCTTTACCTCTACTGAAGGAGAAACATTGCTCAACGCATTTTTCCACAGCTCCAATCCGTTTTCTTTAGTCTTAGCTTCTACAATCTTGATAGCATCATAGAAAATAGTATAAGATATACTCTTCTTACCCTGCAACATCAGGTTGTTTACAAACTTGGTAACAAGTGTATCCTGATAGATTGGATCAGGAAGGATGTATCTTTTCTTAGGTGAATTCTTTCTCATTACTCAGATTATTTTTTATCCTTCGGTCTTTTAGCACCGTATTTAGATCTTCTTTGCAATCGACCATTAACTCCAGCAGTATCCAATGCACCACGGATGATATGATATCTTACTCCGGGCAAATCTTTTACCCTACCGCCTCTGATCAATACAATAGAGTGCTCCTGAAGGTTGTGACCTTCACCAGGTATGTAGGCGTTTACCTCTTTACTGTTGGTTAAACGTACCCTGGCCACTTTTCTCATGGCTGAGTTAGGTTTTTTAGGAGTGGTGGTATACACCCTTGTACATACTCCCCTTCGCTGAGGACAACTGTCCAGAGCCGGAGATTTTGATTTTGAAGTCAGTTTTTTCCTGCCTTTTCTAACTAATTGTTGTATAGTTGGCATTACGCTATTGTTATGTCAATTATTTGTGTCCCGATAATTTGGGGACGCAAAGATAGAAATATTGATTATATAACACAATGGGAAACGTAAATCATTTTAAGATTTATGCTTCTCCCATTGTGCCACCGAAATTCATTGGAAATTTTGGGATCTCATCTGCTTGTTTTACCTCACCAAAAGTGGCCTCGTATTTCTTGATATTATCCTGTAGTGCAGCCAACAATCTCTTGGCATGCTCAGGTGTAATAACAATTCTGGATTTCACTTTGGCTTTGGGTACTCCCGGCATCAGACGGATAAAATCGATGACGAACTCACTACTGGAGTGAGCGATCATGGCCAGGTTAGCGTAGACCCCCTCGGCTGTTTCCTCAGACAGCTCTATGTTGATCTGGTTCCCTGGCTTTTTGTCTTTTTTATCGTCTTTCTTCTCCTCCATTAGGCTTCGTATTCCTTAGATCTCTCGAATTCTTCTTTTGAAGAAACCAGGTTTTCGTACTCTTCTGTAGAAGTAACGATCCTGTTCTGGAATTTTCGAATACCCGTACCGGCCGGGATCAGGTGACCAACGATCACATTTTCCTTAAGACCGATGAGGTGATCCGCTTTACCCTTGATGGAAGCTTCACTCAATACCTTGGTAGTTTCCTGGAAGGAAGCGGCTGAAATAAAGCTTTCAGTTCCCAAAGATGCCTGAGTGATACCTTGAAGAATAGGTTGTGAAACTGCTGCCTCGGCATTTCTTACCTCAACAAGCTTCATGTCCTTTCTCTTCAGGTTTGAATTCTCATCTCTTAATTTTCTACTTGTGATGATCATACCGGCTTTCAGGGTTTCTGAATCGCCCGGATCAGAGATCACCTTCTTGTCAAGGATGTTATCGTTCTCTTCCATGAATGCAAATCGATCCACAACCTGGTTTGTCAGGAAGTTTGTGTCACCAGCATCGATGATGATCACTTTTTGCATCATTTGTCGAACGATGGTCTCAATGTGTTTGTCATTGATCTTCACACCTTGAAGTCGGTAAACTTCCTGGATCTCGTTCACAAGGTATTCCTGTACTGCAGTTGGTCCTTTGATGGCTAAAATATCAGCTGGAGTAATCGCTCCGTCAGAAAGTGGATCACCCGCTTTCACAAAGTCATTATCCTGTACAAGAATGTGTTTAGACAAAGGCACAAGATATCTTTTCTTCACACCATCCTTAGACTCGATGAAGATCTCCCTGTTACCTCTTTTGATTCCACCGTATGTTACCACACCATCAATCTCACTAACTACTGCAGGATTTGAAGGGTTTCTTGCCTCGAACAACTCAGTTACTCGTGGAAGACCTCCGGTGATATCTCTTGATTTACCAGTTTTTCTTGGAATCTTGGCCAGAACCTGACCTGCTTTTACTGTATCACCTTTTGATACGGAAAGGTGAGCTCCCACAGGGATGTTGTATCCTTTGGAATCATCCTTACCTTCAACAACGATGGCCGGGTTCTTAGATTTAT
>JAHCMM010000040.1 GCA_019192515.1 Cyclobacteriaceae bacterium SS2 | reverse complement strand
TAATAGTTTGGGGTCTAACTTGTCCTACACCACAGTGGGTGGATATGCAATAACCAGTAAACTTGGAGCTTTCCTGGAATTTTATGGATCTTTCAAGAGTGACAGAAACGAATTAAGAACTGACTTTGGTCTCTCATATTTACTTGCCCACAATTTACAGGTTGATGTGATTTATGGAACAGGCTTTGGGGAAGACTTTCAAATGTTTGGTTTTGGTTGTGCCTGGAAGACCAATTTCAAGGAGTAACCTCTTTAAATTAATCAAGTTAACCCTAAGATTCAGGTATCTCAACCACTCCATTTGTCCTTTGTTTCTTTGCGTTTCTGTGCCCTTGCTTGAAATCACTCCATACAAAATCTCTCAATCAACTCACTATGACCCGGATACTTCTCCAGCATTTCCTTTTTCTTCAGCAGCCGAAAATCCTCGAAATCAAATCCGGGTGTCACCACACACCCCATTAGCACATAGCCATCCTGACCGATAACCTCCGCAGCAAACTCACTGTGTGCCGGAAGCAACACCTGAAGCTGTCCTTTTGGATCCTTACTCAGCTCATATGATTGGTATTGCCCTTTGTCAAATACATAAATATTGGCTCCCTTACCATCATGATAATACCACAGCTCATCGGAAGACAACTCATGAAAATGTGAAATATTTTCACCTTCCAGTAAGAAATAAATACTGGTGGCGAGGTTGCGCTCCCTGGAATGTTCTGGATGACCGATTGTATCTCCAGACCTGTATACCTCACGATAATATCCACCCTCAGGGTGTGGCAATAAATTCAGTCGTTCAATCCAATATTTAGCGTTTCTCAAAACAGTTTGGCAGCTAAAACTGTCTCTCTTTTTACCTTGTAGAATTCCGTATGGATATTGAATGCCGGTTCTCCATTGGGTTTTAGCTCTGCAAATGTGCCATCCTCTTTCATCTCATAAGAGTTTACATTGTCTTTGAGATTGAAGCACAAGATGTTGATGGCCTGCTGTTTCAACAAGATATCTTTTATGAGGAAAAGCGACTCAAGTCTTCTGTCAAAACTCCTGACCATCACATCGGCACTACCAGAGTATACCTGGCTGTCACCATTATTGTGGAAGTAAAAGATTCTCGAGTGCTCCAGGTATTCTCCCACGATAGACTTCACTGTGATATTTTCACTCAAACCTACCCTGCCAGGTCGCAGACAACAGATCCCTCTAACAATAAGTTTGATCTCCACTCCTGCATTGGAGGCTGCATACAAAGCGTGAATCGTTTCAGTATCCTGCAATGAATTCATTTTCATCACGACACCAGCTTTCAGCCCTTTTTTGGCATTTGCTTCTTCGCGCTTGATCAACTCAATCAACTTGTTCCGCATATCGCGGGGAGCGGTGATCAGGTATTCGTACTCATCGGGGTTGGAATGACCGGTAATTACATTAAAGAACTCTTGCACATCATTGGCATAGCCTTCATCCGTGCTCATCAATCCAATATCTGTATACAATCGGGCAGTATCTTCATTGTAGTTACCAGAAGACATGTGCACAAAACGTTTCACCTTGTCCTTTTCCCTTCTGACGATCAGCAACAGCTTGGTATGGGTCTTAAGCGTACCCACACCATATATCACAAAACATCCTGCCTTCTGGAGCCTCTGTGATTGCTTCATGTTATTTTCTTCATCAAAGCGCGCTTTCACCTCGAAGAGTACGGATACGTGCTTGCCATTCTCTGCAGCATTCAGTAGGGCATTTACGATCCTGGAATCCTTGGCCAGTCGATAAATGGTCAATTTAATAGACAGCACGTGGGGATCTTCAGCTGCCTGCTCCAGCAGATCAATCAGAGGTTCAAAACTGTTGTAAGGATGGTGAAGTAAGATGTCCCGGTCTTTCAGGATCTTGAACATGTCCTGGTCCTCATAATCCGCCATACTGATTGGAGGCACTTGCTTTGGAGCCGGTTCCTTAAACTGAACAAAATCTTCATGCTTCACGATCTGCCACAGCCCGGTATAATCCATCAAGGCTCTGCGATCAATCTGGATCAGGTTATAATCATCTATCTCATACTTGGACTTGAGCTGTTTGATCAGCCATTTGTCATAACCTTCCTCTACTTCCAACCGAACTACCCTACCCGTTTTTCGGGTTTTCAATTTCTTTTTCATCTCCTCCAGGAGATTGGCTTCGATATCTTCAGAGTCTTCAAGGGCAAAATCTCCATTACGGGTTACCCTGAAAAGTGTAGATGAGATGATCTCTACATTTTTGAAAATCTCATGGATATGTTGCCTGACCACCTCCTCAATGGGAACGAAGATCTTTTTCTCTTTTCGCTCCATCTCAAAGAACCTGGGCAGGTTCTGTGGTATCTGGATGAAAGACATCTTCTTCTTCTCCTTTTTGACACCGGTCTTGGTGACCACGCCAAAAATCAGGATATTGTTCATCAGGATAGGGAAAGAGTGATAGGTATCATATACCATGGGCGTAAGCGTAGGAAATACGATCTTATCAAAGTAGTTGGTTACTCTTTCTCTTTCCTTCTTATGAAGCTTGTCGAAGCCGAGGATATCGAAATTGTACTTCTTAAACTCCGGGATCAGATTATGAATAAAGTGCTCATTCTGAGTTTCAGCAAAAGCCTTGTAGCTGGCAAACAGCTTTTCCTTAAACGGGATCAAACGAAGTCCTGAGTTGTCGATCCGTTCTTTGTTGTAATCGATGTAGTTGTAAAGGCTACCAACCCTGATCATGAAAAACTCATCAGCATTGGAATCTGTGATGGCCAGAAATTTGAATTTATCCAGCAGGGTCCTCCCCTCCTTTTTGGATTGATCCAAGACCCGGTAATTGAATTGCAACCAGCTTAGGTCACGACTGATCAACTCACTATCGTAAATAAAATGATTAGTTCTCTCGATCATTTCAACAAATATTCAGGAAATCAAAAAGCCCCGATTTTAACGGGGCTTAAAAATATACATATTTTATTTGGAGCCCTATACCAGTTTCATCTCTCCTAAAACATTGTTCATGTTTCGGACAGCTTCAGCGCTCTTATTAAACTTCTCTTGTTCTTCGGAACTCAGTTTGTAATCAACAATCTTCTCGATTCCATTCTTACCAACTACCACAGGTACTCCAATACAAATGTCTTTTTGACCGTACTCACCATCAAGGTATACACAGCAAGGGAATAGTTTTTTCTGATCCCTTACAATGCTTTCTACCAGGTACGCACCCGCTGCTCCTGGAGCATACCATGCGGATGTTCCAATAAGCTTGGTTAGGGTAGCTCCACCAACCATGGTTTCCTGTACTACACTTTCCTGCTGTTCCTTGGTAAGGAAGTTAGTCACGGGTGTGCTGTTGTAGGTTGCGTGATTGATTAAAGGAATCATGGTAGTATCTCCGTGTCCGCCGATCACCACACCCTGCAGGTCATTTGGTGAGCATCCGATCGCTTCACTCAATCTGTATTTGAATCGGCTGCTATCCAGGATACCTCCCATTCCGATCACTCTTTCTTTCGGAAGCCCACTGGCCTTTGCAGAAAGATAAGTCATTGTATCCATCGGGTTACTGATCACAATCAGGATGGTATTAGGGCTGTATTTCAGGATGTTGTCAGTAACAGACTTTACAATACCGGCATTGGTTCCGATCAGCTCTTCCCTGGTCATACCTGGCTTTCGGGGTAAACCTGAAGTAATCACCACTACACTCGAATCTGCTGTAGGGGCATAATCATTCGTAGAACCAATGATCTTAGTATCGAAACCATTCAATGTAGCTGTCTGCATCATATCCATGGCTTTACCTTCGGCAAGTCCTTCTTTGATGTCGACAATCACTAATTCTTCGGCGAGTTGTTTACGAGCAATATTTTCAGCACATGTGGCACCCACTGCCCCGGCGCCTACAACTGTTACTTTCATAATTTTGTAAGGTTTATTGATAGAAATTTTCAGGCATTTCGATTGCTACAGGATGGAAAAATCGCATAACTCTCGTTGCTTTTCAAAGCTACATCGTGTAGCGGGAATAGAAAAGTATTCCAGCACTTAAACCTGAATTAAGTATCAGAATTTTGTGAATTGTGCTAAAGGTATTCATCTAGAAGACTAATGTTTAATTCAGGGTTTAGAAGTCAGAATCGGAGTACACGGTATTCAGGTCGAAAAAACCTACCGTTGTTCGATAAACCTTGAAAAGCTTGGTGACATAGTCATTGTAGATCTCTGCAAAATTGGTCATGATCTTAGCTTTGATCACAGGATGATCATTCATCACTTCCTCTATATTCACCTTGGGGATCACATATATGTCCGCGGATTCTGTTTCAACCACAGAAGTATACGTTCTGTTGGTTTCCGGTAGGATGGCATTGTCACCAAACAATCCCCCACTCCTGAGTGTCATCAATTTTTCAAAATCATCAGCTACATCAAGCTTTAATCCCACGATACCCGATTTCACTATATAAATAGCATGACTGGGATCACCTGTAAAAAAGACCACCTCGTCGCGATGATACTTCCTTTCATACACATAAGGCAAGAGGTGAAAAAGCTCATCGTCTTCCAGATTTTCGAAAAGCTTGGCCTTTCTCAAAAAGCTGAATTGGAATTTCTCTTTTTCGGTGTATGACTTCTTGAAGATTTTAAACATCACTGTGTAATTGCAGACGTAGCATTTTTTTGGTATTTCCGGTTACCTTGAACCTATCGTCTATTCGGTATCCAACGATCCAGGCGATGTCTCCCCCTGATTTCAGGATCAGTACATCTTTTTTCAATGTTAGCGGAATTTTAGAATCAATCATAAAGTCACTCACCTTTTTTTTCCCTTTCATCCCTAAGGGATAAAATATATCTCCTTCCTTCCATTGCGTAATGTTTGGCCTTATCACTTTATCTAAATCCAGATAAGCAACACACTGGTCTGCCGGATCTTCTATTCTATTTCCCTCCACCACATCCGAATCGATCCACCTGTTTCCGATGATCGTCACTCCTGGAATGCGTAATTGCGTGTCTTCATAAATAAATGATTCTTTCTCCCGAATGACAAGCTGCTCTCTGTCCAGGTTGAGCTCATAAAGATCTGAATAGAAAAGTTTCCCCGAAACACCGGCTAAAATGGATGATTGAATTTGACTAACCTGTAGAAATGAAAATCCATATCGTCGTAGGATCTCATTCAGGATTGCACCCGGATTCCGATAGAGTCCCACCCATTCCAAACCAATCCGGGTAATGCCATTCTCCATCACTTTATGGTTTTTGAGAATGACCTCCACCGTGTCCTCTATCAGGTCCTGTGCGTCTTTCACCCGATCAGCCACACTGCTAAAAGACCGCATCAAACCAGGGTTGATCGCTTTTAAAACAGGGATCACATGATGCCGGATTTTATTTCGCTGGTAGGTATCAGTGTCATTTGAGGCATCCTCCCTCCACTGGATTTTAGCACTTTTTGCATAATCAAGGATTTCCTCCTTACCAGCAAAAAGCATGGGCCTGATAATATCCCCACTGATAGGGCTTATGCCCCTCAAACCCCGGAGTCCCGTACCTTTGGTCAGGTTAAACAAAACCGTCTCCAGGCTATCATCCAGGTGATGTGCTGTAGCCAGCTTTTGATAGCCTTTTTTGTGCATCAATTCATCAAAGTAGCGATATCTGAAGTCCCTGGCCGCCATCTGTGTCGACTCTTTTCCCTCAAAGATCTCCCTGGGCGCATGTTGCACGTAGCATTTGACCTGGTGACTGTCACACCATTCCTCTACCATCTGTTCATCCTGATTGCTCTCCGCTCCGCGCAACCCAAAATTGATATGGCTGACTGCAAAATCATATGGCGACTGCAGAAACAGATGCGCCATAACCATGGAATCTATCCCGCCACTTACGGCCAGCAATGTTTGCTCATCCTTTTTGATAAGTTTGTGCTGATCTAAGAAAGACAAAAAATACTCTAGCATACTACCCACCTTATTTTGCGTTTGTCTTATAGCTTTACAATCCCAAAATGAAGATACTGCAATATTCGATATTATTTCTATTTCTTGTAGTGGTGGCTGGTGAAGCAGTGGCTCAGCAGAAGCGAAAGATCCAATACCGGGCTGATTCTCTGTTTTTTGCTAAAAAAGATGGAGAGAGCTACAGAAAACTGAAGAACAATGTGGTTTTTGAACAAAAAAGCACCATCGTCTATTGCGATAGCTCATTTTTTTACCCTGCTAGGAACGTGATGGAAGCCTATGGCCGCGTAAGGATTGTAGATGATTCGGTCACTATTACCTCCAGAAAACTCATATATGATGGGAATGCCAGATCCGCCAAACTACGTGACAAGGTAGTATATACCAGAGGTGAGAGGCAGCTATTTACGGATTTCCTGGATTATGACCTCGAAACAGAAGTAGCCAATTATTTCAATAATGGGAAGCTGGTGGACACCACCAACACCTTAACCAGCGAAATCGGGTATTTCTATGCACAACAGAATTATGCACTTTTTTGGAACGAAGTAGTACTTACTGCTCCCGACTATGTGCTGGAAGCGGATACGTTACGCTATAATACCATCACCAAAGTAGCTACTACTTATGGCCCCACAGAAGTCACCTCAGACGATGGTACGATTCTGTACTCCCAGGCCAGTGAATTCCGGACCGTGACAGACCAGAGCCAATTTGTGGAAGGGAATATAGAGACCCAGGATTATACATTAATTGGTGATGAGCTCTTTTTCGATGACCTGAGGAAATACTACAAAGCCATTGGCAATGTAAAGCTGATCGCCAAG
>JAHCMM010000039.1 GCA_019192515.1 Cyclobacteriaceae bacterium SS2 | reverse complement strand
CTGTTGAATGTGACAGGACCATTTTGTGCCTTTTGGACTTCTTCCTTTGTGATCAAAACGATATCCTGTGGAGATCCAAGCCAAATATTTTCATCGCGATCCAAGAGAAACTTATGAATCTCCCCTAGATCATGATTGCCTAAATCAAGGGATTTGATTACAGAACCGTCCTTTTCTACTACAATTTTATTGGGATAAGCTATCCACAACTCTCCTTTGCTATTATAATCCAGAATATTAAACTGTTCGGGAGACGTGTATTTCTTCACCACTTTAATTTTTCCGTCAAGAATAAAACCGTGAGTAGAAGCGGGATCTTCGCCATTTTCGCTGAAAAAGTGAACCACGCCTGATTTATGCAGAAACAGCCTGCTGACTACCTTGCCTGGCAGCCCTTCTTCAAGATGATATTTATCAAGTTGACCACCTGAGTACCTAAAAAGGCCATTAGTTGTTGCTATCCAAACATTTCCATCCAAATCCTCGCAAAAGTCCTGGACAAACTCATTAGCAATGTCCTCTAATGCTTTCGGTGTTTGGATATTCCCATCTTTTAAGATAGATATCCCCCCTTCCCTATGACCAATCCACAAAGTACCACTATCTGTTTCCATCAAAGTAAAGGTCCTGTTAGATTTTAAACCAGGTGTATTACCGATTGTGTAGGTTTCAAAATTTACGCCATCATACCTTGTCAGACCACCGTGAGTGGCCAACATCAGATATCCCTCCCGGGTTTGGAGGAGGTCATTTATGCTATTCTGGTTTAATCCATTCTCTGTAGACCAATTCTGAATATTGTACTCGCTGATACTTTTCATCTGCAGGGGATCCAGGGTTCCCTGTTGTCCATAGCAAGCGATAGAAACGAAAAAAAGGGTTGAAATCAGGTAGAATTTGGGCATTTAACTGGTTAATCGCACATCAATATAATTAATTGTAAAATATTTTCACCTTCAGGCGGGGTTGATTCTACTGACTTACAAAAACCAGAGGTAGTAAGGTACTATTTGGATGGCTTTATAGCCTTGATTTGAAAGGTTGATCTAGAATAAAAAAGGCCACAGAAAAAATTTTGTGGCCTTTTTTAAGTTTTTAAATCTGGTTAGTAACCGTCATTCTGTCTAAACCCGGTGACATCCACCTCAATTTGCGGCAGTGGGAATAAATAATCCCTGGTGACATCTACCGTATGAGGCTCCAACGCTCCACCTCCTTCAAAAGCTTCATTCAGCACACCCCACCTTTTCAGGTCGTACCAGCGCTTGAATTCAAATGCAAATTCCAATCGTCTCTCTTCTCTTACCACATCAATGAAATCATTATCGGCTATGCTTGCAGACACATCTTCAGGATATGTGGAAGTAGATACTCCATTGAATCTTGCACGGGCCCTGATTGCATTCACATAGCCTATCGCTTCTGCAGTAGCACCTTCACTCTCTGCTATTGCCTCAGCTGCAATCAACAATACATCTGCATAACGATACAGGTGATACAGGTGATCACTTGACCTGTCGTCACCTGCTTCCTGTGGTCCCGGATACCTGAAGTATTTTGCAATATGTGGCCGGGGGACCCTGATATTGGTGTCGACCAGGGCTGTCTTTACACCACTTATCATCACTGAATCCTCGAATGCTACAGCCTTTCTGTAATCCCGATTATCCCATGAATTATATACCGCAAGTGATGGCACTGCAACAGATAAACTCCGGGGAGCTGTGTCCCTGATCCGAGTGAGGTTGATCATCCCATCAGCCTGGTTATAGGATCCCTGGTTCAGGGTATTTTTTAATTCATAGGTAAAAATTGGCTCTTTGAGGTTTCTTACCACGTTGGCATTAAACAAATCCTGGTAGTTTGAGGCTAAACTGTAGTCAAAAGAGGCAACATTGTTGATGATTGATCGAGCTTCATCAGCAGCCTCAGTAAACATCCCTCTGGTAAGATACACATCAGCAAGGAGCGTAATCGCAGCACCCTGAGTTCCCAGGTTTCGCGTACCAGACTGGTGTGCTATTGGCAAGTGCGCCTTACAATAGATCAGGTCATCGATAATCATGTTATAAATGACGTCAGAAGAAGTCTGGGTAATGGCGTCGAATGCCTCTGAGCTCTCGATAGGCTCATCGAGATAAGGCACGTTGCCAAAGGCCCTTACCAAATGGAAGTAGGTGAATGCCCGGATAAATCTTGCCTTAGCCTCAAGCTCACTTTTCACCTCTTCATCAGCTTCAATATTCCTGGATGCTTTTATAGCCGTATTGGCTGCTGAAATGGACTGGTACAGCCTGATCCAGGTTTGCCTGATCAGGTTATTATTGGCATCCATGCTGAAATCATTCAGAGCTATCCTATCTCCGGATGTGTTTCTGTCACCAATATCTACCATATCACTGCGCAGCATCAGAGCCAGGAAATATTCTTTCTCCACCTGGGTAGTAACCCATTCAGCATAGGCTCCATTGATGGCAGCCTCTACATCTTCAGGTGTCTTGAAAAAACCTTCCGGAGCCAGCTGACCCTTTGGCTCCTCAACAAGATCAGTACAGCTTTGGATCACCAAAGCGATTAGAGTTAAACTTATATATGTAATATTTTTCATTGCATTAAGACTTTAATGAAACTATTAAAATGAGAGGTTGATCCCTATAGTATATGCTTTGGTATTGGGGTAGCTATCATAATCTAGCCCAAGATTCACATTGCTGGAGCGGTATCCTACCTCCGGATCAACACCTGAATAATTTGTGATCGTCAGCAGATTCTGACCGCTTACATATACCCTGGCTGAACCTACTCCAAGCTTCTTTAAAACTGATGAATCAAAGTCATACCCAAGTGAGATGTTCTTCAGCCTTAGGAACGATCCGTCCTCCACAAAACGGGACGAAACCCTGGAGACCCTACCGGCGGCAGCTTTTGGCACGTCTGTATCTGTATTTTCAGGGGTCCACCTCCTCAAAGCATCTTTGGTTGCATTGGTGTTCCCGCTCAACCTGTCCATATCCAATCTCACCAGGTTTAGCATGTCGCCTCCTGTAAAGGCCTGAAAAAACATATTTAAATAAATGCCTTTGTAGGAGAAATCGTTATTGAATCCCCAGACAGCTTTTGGNTTCGGATCGCCAATGATGGTTCGATCCTCCGAGTCCAGGATTTGATTACCATCAATATCCGAAAACCGTTCTCCACCTTCGTTTGTCTCGAAACCACCACCGGGAATAAAAGTATCCCCGGTTTGGTAGACTCCCTCATAGACATATCCATAAAATACTCCAACTGGCTCTCCTACCCTTAAAAGTGAAGTCTCCATGGTACCCCCATTGTTACTAGGGGCACTGGAATAAAGGATATCTACATTATCCGGCAATTCCAGTACTTTGTTCTTGTT
Organism: Cyclobacteriaceae bacterium SS2; assembly: GCA_019192515.1. Classification (GTDB taxonomy): domain Bacteria; phylum Bacteroidota; class Bacteroidia; order Cytophagales; family Cyclobacteriaceae; genus UBA7330. The sequence continues at coordinate 21,759 of JAHCMM010000039.1, read as the reverse complement.
GAGTGTTACATTAAAGTTGGTTGACCACTTGAATGTACTCACCAGCACTTGTGCATCCAATTGAAGCTCAAGCCCTTTGTTTTCGATTGATCCAAGATTTTCCAATCTCGTCTGATATCCTGAGAATATCGGAATCGGCACACTAAATAACAGGTCATTGGTTTCTTTGCGATAGTACTCTGCCGTCAGACTGATCCTGTCATCAAGAAAAGCGATGTCAGCACCTATGTTGAACTGAGCGGTAGTCTCCCAGGTCAGATCCGAATTGGCTATGGATGTTGGTCTTACCGTATTGACACTGGTGCTGTTGATCACAAAAAATGACTTTGAAATTCTGGCTAAAGACTGGTAAGGACCTATGGCCTGATTACCAGTCAATCCATAGCTTGTTCTCAGCTTAAGACCTGTCACAACCTGATTGTTTACCCAGAAGCTTTCATTGTGCATGTTCCAGGAAAGGGCTCCGGAAGGAAAGAAAGACCATTGGTTTCCTTCACTAAACTGGGATGCCCCGTCGTATCTGCTCGTGAAAGTCACCAGGTACCTATCATCAAAATTGTAATTTATCCTTCCATAAAAGGATGCGATTTTTGATTCAGAATATCCTGAACTGGGAATCTGTAGAGTTGTTCCAACGCCAAGGTTCCAATAACCCAGGGCATCGGAAATAAAATTGGCGTTGCTGGCTGAAAAAGACTCGTTCTTAAAGATTTGGTAGGAATAACCACCCACAACATTAATGTTATTTTTTTCACCCAGAGTCAGTTTGTAATCCACATATTGCTCTGTCAAAAAGTTATAGTTTCTGCCGTATCCCATTGAAGCAAGTCCATTATTGGAAATCCCCGTGGTATTGATCTTACTATTATACTCACCATCTCTCCTGTTTCTAACTATGGCTCCAAAAGTGCTATTAAAAGTTAACCCATCAGCCAATGTCAGTTCGGCTTTTGCATTTACCTGGATATTGTCTGCTCTCTCCTGCTGTTCTCTTCCATCGATAATGGCTACGGGATTGTCAAATGCTGCAATACCCACAGCACTCGTAGTGTAAGTTCCATCAGCTTCCTGTACCGGCTGATTAGGATCAAATCTTTGGGCAGAGTTGATAGCTCCGAGGTTGGTAGGGCCGGCACCGCCCTGTGAAATAACACCGTCGTTAACAGATCCCTGCAGGAAGGTGTTGAGTCCAATTTTCAGCCTGTCGAGGGGGTTGAATTTAAAATTTGTCGTAAGTGAATACCTATCGTATGCTGATTTTTTGACCACCCCCTGTTGATCAAAAAAGATCCCCGAAACGTAGTACTGGTTTTTATCCGATCCACCCGAAACAGAAAGCTGGTAGTTTTGAGTGTACCCCGGTTGGTAGATAAGATCCTGCCAATCCGTATCATCGGTAATGTTATTCAGGTCGAAAAAGTTAGTGCCACGGGCATCATTGATATACTCCGCAAACTCCTGAGCATTCAACACATCCATCCGACCAATTTCATTCTGGAATGAATAAAAGCTATTGAGTCTGATCTGCGTTTTTCCACTCTTGCCTGATTTGGTTGTCACCATCACCACACCATTAGCACCCCTGGATCCATAAATAGCTGTAGCTGAAGCATCTTTCAAGATCTCAATAGAGGCAATATCATCTGCAGGAGGCAATGTACCCCCTACCAATCCGTCTACCACAAACAGTGGGTTGCTGCTTGCATTGATAGAAGTAGCACCCCGGACCCTTATTTTGAATTGTCCACCAGGTTCGCCATTTGTTGACTGGATCACCACACCTGCAGCTCTTCCCTGGATAGCCTGCAAAGCATTTACTGAAGGGTATGCGGTCAGATCTTCTTCATTGATACTGGAAACAGCTCCGGTCAAATCGCTCTTTTTGACAGTACCATACCCAACAACAACTACCTCTTCTAATGAGGCAATGTCCGCCTCCAAAGAGATACTCAGGGAGGTTTGCCCATTTACCGGTACCTCTACAGGTTTGTATCCGACAAATGACACATTCAGGATGGCATTCTCGTTAACTGAGAGCGTAAATTTGCCATCTACATCGGTGATGGTTCCATTTGAGGTACCTTTCTCAAGCACGGTGGCTCCAGGCAATCCTTCACCGGTTTCGTCGATGATCGTCCCGATAATGGTTTGCTGATCTATCACAATCTCTATCTCTTCCTGGGTCCCAGGAGTTGCCTTTACACTGATCCTGTTGTTTACCTGCCTAAAACCGATTTTGGCTTGGCGGGAGATATCGAGCAGAACATTTTCAAGTGTGGCATTTCTAACACGAAGGCTTATCCCATCTTTTGATACAACATCAAAGTTGTCGGGATCATAAACAAAGGAGTAATCTGTTTCAGCTTCAATCGTTTTGAAAACATCAACAAGACTGCTTTTTGAGAAGTTTAGGGATATCCTTACATCCTTGACACTTAGAATACTCTGGGCCTTTCCATCTTTCGCCAAAGCGGTACTTAATAGAATAACCCCAAATACATAAGCATAAATTGAATACTTCCCTAACATTACTAAACTGTAGTAAAAGTTATTTTTCATAAATTTGATTGGGTTTAATTGAACCTATATACAAAGTGCCCTTCTGAATAAATGTTAGCGCATTTCAGAAGGGTCTTTTTATTTTTTATATCTTATGGTAACCCGTTTCTGGTCCACCGTATATTCAAAATTTTGAGCATAGCTTAAGCTGTTTAATACATTCACCAGATAGTCATTATCAAATCTTCCTGAGATCAATCGACCTTTTGTCTGATTATCTCCCACGACTTGAATCTTTACATCATACCAGTTTTCCAGTACTGTGAAAGCCTTTTCCAGGGGAGTGGAATTGAAATAAATAATGCCATCCTTCCATAGGACTTTGGTTTCCGGATCAAAGGACAACTTGATGAGTTTTTGCCCATCATAAGATATGGCCTGGCCCGGATTCAATATCTCGATAGCGTCATCTGCCAGTGACATTACTTCAACTTTTCCAGTGACCAGGCTTACCTGTTGGTTTTGCCCGCTTAAAGCCTCTATGTTGAAAGAAGTACCCAGGGCAGTAGTGGACAATTGTGAAGTATGGACCACGAAAGGCTTTGAAGGATCCCTGGCCACATCAAAATATACCTCTCCGGTCATTTCAATACTTCGGATGGAATCAACAAATTGTTTGGGGTAGCTGATAGAACTGTTGGCATTCAATACCGCCACCGAGCCGTCGGCAAGGTGAACGGTTAATTTTTGGCCGGCTTCTGTACTCTTGGTGATTACGATCGGCACCACCTGGCTTATTACCTCTTCATCTGTTGCGGACGGTTTCCAGAGTAAAACCGAGGCAACGAACCCCAAAATCAAAGTAACAATCGCTGCTTTGGCCAGGTAGAATCTTCGATTGGATTTATGAACAGAGGAAACCAATTGCACTGATTCATTCTCTGCCTGGATCTTTCTGGCGATCTCTTCAAACTTGATTTTAGTGACGACCGCATCATACATCTCAGTCTTTTGCGGATCAGACACCTGATCTTTGGAGTGAAAGTCCTTAAAAGCCTGATGAAATTCTTGTTTGCCCTGTTCTGTGGACATCCATTTCAAAACCTCATAGGCCTCATCATGAGAACATTCGCCTTTAAAAAACTTTATCAGTAGATCTTCTTTCAATTCAATTGGGTGTTGTATCTCTAATACTTGCTAAAGCACACCCTACCCTATACTGAAATTGAATATTTACATTTATTACTGTGATTATTGGTTTATTTTAATAATTAGATAATTAAATGTACACTTTGATAAAAATATTGAAGTAAAAATTGCACCAGTACTTTAAGGATAACATTCATCGATCACCCAAAGAATTAAATTCCCATTATTTTTATTTTGTGGTAAACTGTCAACCTGATATTGAAAAAGCAATTCTTCTAATGCAGAAGAATGACATTGAGGGATTTAATCAGCTTTATGAAGTCTTTCATTCTAAAGTCTACTTTTTCTGTATCAAGCACGGGCTAACTGATGACGAGGCGAAGGAAATCACACAGGAAGTTTTTGTGAAAATATGGACCTCGCGACATTTGATTGATGTCTCTCAAAACGTGAGCTCATATCTTTATCAGATAGCCAGGAATGTAATTTATGATGAGTTTAAGAAACGCATCCGGGAAAAAGCATCTGCTGATTATCAGATCCACATGCTTGAGCCACAAAATGAAACTCAAGACAGCATAGAAGCAAATGAGCTAAAGGAGGTGATCAAGGAGGTATTGAAAACCCTCCCTGAAAAACGGAAACTGGTTTTTCAAATGTCAAGATTTGATGGCTTGTCCAATAAGCAGATAGCACATGAAATGGGCATCTCTATCAAAACCGTAGAAGCTCATATCACCCTAACCTTAGATCTATTCAGAAAGGTTTTTAGGAGGCATGAAATCATGATTTTGGCCCTCTATCTATTCTTTTAATTCAATTTAAGAGGTTACAGTCGCACTACTTCCCCGTGCCAAAACCAACTACAGAATTCGTCGCTGTCGAGAACATTCGCAACCCTTCATTGTTAATGCTTACGATAGCAGTCCACTCATCTTTTATTTTAATTAGCTGCATATCCTTCACATTGTAAGGGACGAAAAATCCACTTTCCATGGGTTTAAGGCTCTTGAACTCCAGGCCCCCTGTTCCATTCAGAAACACACCCGGTGAAGCATCTGCCGCCGTGGTTTCTACTTCCACATCGAATTTATTACCCGCTAACAGTATATCCTTCTTTCCATCCTTATCAAAATCTTCCACTGCAATACAGTTTACAGTGGAGAGCTGGGTCTCTACAGGCAGCTTTTTTAACCTTAATGTCCCGCCTTCATTGATCAATATGACACTGGAAAAAAGATATGCTTCCCTGTGAATAGCCTGCTCAATGTCGGCACCCAGAATCGTTCTGAGATCAGATTCGGCAAATGAGAGATAGGTCGGAAATTTTTGTGCGATCACAGGCATCTGTTGAGAAGAGCATTCCCTACCCCGGATCGGAACCATAGTGTTTTGATAGTACCGGGCTAGAAAGATATCGTTCGTTCCATTGTAGTCGAAGTCTTTGGCAAAGACCTCAAAAGGTTTTTCAACACTTGCTTTGAACTTATAATTTTCCCCCAAATTACCCAGGAGCAGATCCATATCGCCATCATCATCAATGTCGTTGGCAATCACTTTGTTCCACCAACCCTGTGTATTTTGGAGGCCAAGATCACCTGAGATATCTTCCAGTTTACCATTTCTAAATTCGAAAACCGTGATCGGCATCCACTCTCCTACCACCACCAGCTCTGATGAATTGTCGCCATTCAAATCAACCCAGGCTGCTGAGTTCACCATCCCTATCTCAGAAAGTGGAGGAGAAATATCCATGGTCTTGTCAACAAAATTCCCATTATCATTTATCAGCAAGTAGCTACGCGGAGCTTTGGGATAACTGTTAGCTACCACCTGACCACCCCTGAATAGGTCCTTATAGCCATCTCCATTGATGTCGGACACCACCACACATGAGCCGCTGCTAACAGTCTTTGGTATCTCTTTTCTTTTGAAGTTCCCTTTGCCGTCATTTACATAGAGTCTGTCCTGATATAGCTCAGATCCTTCCGGAAATTCACTACCTCCACTCACCACATACAGGTCAAGACTTCCATCATTATTAGCATCGAAAAAAACTGTGCCCATATCTTCATACGCTTTGTCAGCATCGAATACAGACTTCGAAGTCCTGACCATTTTTCCATCTCTCTGAATAAATAAGCTGCCTGCCTGGCCGGCAGCACCCCCCACATAAAAATCTTCAGCACCATCATTGTTTACATCACCCACTGCGATAAATGGTCCGCTACGGGAAAACATATGGGGTAGTAATATCTGCTCGCTATATTCATTAAACACGTTTTCCCGGTGAATAAAAGGACTAGGCAATAGTTCTTCGGTCGTTTCTATAAACAGGGATTTTTCATTTGGCTTTTCAAAAGATTCCAGTTTAGACTCAGCATACTTTACCTGGAGTACCTGATTGACAGCCTCATCCTTGATGAGATTCCCCCTGCCATCAGGCCAACGTACCCTGATACTATCTACTCTTTGGGTATTCCCAACTCCAAAATGAACAACAGGTTCACAGGATGAAAGGTATCCCCTCACGATCTTGTTTTCGAAATACTGAATATTGCCATCATAATACAGGGTCACTTTTGCTCCCAACCCATCTGCATTTCCTGCTGGCCCAATCAACTCTATTCTTAAATAACTATTTCGGGACGACGAGGTATTGTCATAAAGAAAAGCTTCTCCATCAATGTTGTTGACCACAAGGTCGAGGTCTCCGTCATTGTCAAGGTCAGCTATCGCTGCTCCATTGGAAAAGCTGACTTCATTGAAGCCCCATGTTTCACTCACATTGTCAAACTCCAGATTGCCCTTATTCCTGAAGAGATAATTTTTGACCTTGATTGGATCATACACATCGATAAACTCTTTGAATCCCCTATCAAGCATATCCTGGGGCGAACTATATTTATGCTTATTATTCCTGATAAAGTTGGTCAACTTATCCTGAACATCCCCATCAAAAACATCGCGTTTATAACCATTCGCAACGAAAATGTCTTTGTATCCATCATTGTCAAAATCAGCTAAAAGAGATGACCAGCTCCATTCTGTTTTTGCAACTCCTGCCAGCTGTGATATATCACTAAAGAAGAGATTACCCTGATTGAGATGTAATGCATTGTGCATATACTGTTTGTGCATGCCGCTATTGACAATCGCATAAAAACCCTCCACATCCATGGATGGCATCGACACTTTAGAGCGTTTATAGTCCTCGGGGAGCATCTCACTCACAAAAATATCCTCGAGACCATCATTGTTAATATCCGCAATGTCAGTACCCATGGAATACATGGAAACGTGATTGGTTGCCTGCTTTATTTTTTCCTTAAAGGTTCCATCCCCCTGATTGATATACAGGTAATCACTTTCAGCGAAATCATTGGCCACAAAAATGTCAATAAAGCCATCATTGTTGACATCAGCTGTCACAACACTCAGCGCATACCCGTAATTGTTCGTAATGCCTGCCTGCAAGCCAATTTCTTTGAATTTTCCTTTTTCATTGAGATACAATTTATCCCTACTATGTTTTGGTGAAAGCTTTTTCTGCTTCACCATCTGTGTCAATGGAAGATCAAAAGAGTCTGGCCGGCTTGTGATATATACGTCCAGGTCGTTGTCATTGTCCATATCAAAAAAGGAAGCATGGATGGAGTAGCCCTTTTCGTCAAGTCCGAATTCCACACTTTGTTCTTTAAAAGTCAGGTCGCCCTGGTTGATAAACAGGAGATTCCTGCGCTGCTCATCTGTATCCTGCCAGCCTCCCCGACACACATAAATGTCAAGGAAACCATCAAGATTGACATCTACCATGGAAACTCCATTATTCCACCCCAGTCCACCTTCCACACCGGCAGATGTTGTAATGTCTTTGAACTTCATATTACCCAGGTTGAGATAGAGCTTATTGGATACCTGGTTACCTGTGAAGTAAATATCAGAAAGTCCATCATTGTTGATGTCTCCTATTCCTACACCACCGCCGTTATATACATAAGTGAAGTAATCAAAGAAAGTCTCTACACTTTCTTCGAGGTTATTTTGAAAAGTTACACCGCTTACCTCAGAAGGTATGCGCTTAAACACCGGTTCTACTTCTCTGACTGATTCTGCTTGTTCTTTCACGCAAGCGAAAAGGCACATTGAAATGATCAATAGCTCAGAAGCTCTAATTGCGCGTCTCAAATAATTTTTAGGTTTCTTAAGTGATTCCATTTCTAACGTTTTAATCGGAGCAACAACCAGCACGACTCATTTATCCAGGTGCTGTTCAACCATTTTCTGTGCATCAAGACCAGTCGTTATTAAAATCAAAAATTGGCCAGAGGAACGCATCCTCCGGCCAATTTTTCTAGTTACATTATCAAAACAAGACACTAATATCAATATCCTTCATTCTGAGGATAACCTCCCAGGGTCCTGTCGATTTGGGTCTGAGGAATGGGTCGGTAAATATGATAATTTTCAATATTAGGCGCTCCAAGAGGATTATATAGCCTTACATATTCTACCAGTTTGCCTGTCCTGGCCAAATCAAACCACCTCACTTGTTCGGCATCCAACTCCAATGCGCGTTCAAGTAAGATACGATCGAGCGTTACATCTCCCTCTGCAATTTGCATATCCGCAATTTTTCCAGGTTTTGCAGCACGTGTTCTGACCACATTAATATCGGCTGCTGCACCTGCAGCATCGTTGTCATTGAACCGGGCTTCTGCACGCAGCAGGTATGCATCTGCCAACCGCATCACAAACCAATCCCGTGATCCTGCCTCATGTTGGATGGCTGGTCTTCGTGGATCGAAGAATTTAGCAATGGTTGGGAACAGTCGCTCATTGTAAAAGAATGGATCCGAAGGATAATAGTTAGGATCTGAAGTTGGAAGATCACTTGCCGGATAAGAGGCCTTATCTTTTGTAATTACCGTGTACCTTACTGTGAGTTTTTCGTCACCCAGCCAGTTGGCATCCTGTCCAGGACCCGGGTAATAAAGTGCTGTATCACCCACTTCAAACCTCCTTTGTCCTATATCAGCAGCAGTCACAATTGAACCATCTGCTTTTCTGGCTCCCTTATCCACGTGAACTTGTTTCCATAAAGGGATACCATTACCAGCAGTCCGGTTGTCATTGCTGTAGTAGACATGCTTGTAAGTGTCCTCGTACCTTTGGTCATTCACACGTTCGGTAGCCCAAACATCGATCATGTGGTCTGTAGGTCTGAAGCGCTTAAAGGGACGTCCATTGGCAATATCCCGGATCATTCCAGGCTGCACATCGTACTCACTTCCAAAATACAAATGGGCACGGTTTCCTACACCGGAATTCAGGATCAGATCTGTTGAATATTGAATGGCCCAAATGACCTCGCTATTGAGCTGATTGTCCTGATCCCACAACTGCTTATGAGACTGAATCAATGCAAAACTGTAATCATCAATCACATTGGATAATAATGCTTCTGCCTCCACAAAATCATTGGGAGTGCCAAAAGATTGATAACCTCTTGTCAGATAAACGTGCCCTAATAAAAATTCTGCAGCAGGCTTAGTGGCCCTTCCATAGTTACCTTGTGTGACAGGTAGGTTATCTATGGCAAATTCAAGATCAGGGATAATCCCATCTGCATAAATGGTAGACTGTGCTGTCTTATTGGCATTCACTTCAGCACCTACGGTCTCTTCCAGGGTAAAGTGAACATCACCCCAGGTACGAACAAGATAGAAGTAATAAAATGCGCGCAAAAAGCTTACTTCAGCACGACGCACAATTTTTACACTTTCTGCCATGTCTGCAACTCCGTCAATACGGTTTAATACTGCATTGGCCTGATTGATACCTTGATACAGGAATGTCCATTGTTGATCCAGGATGTTGACTGTTGAATTCAATTCGTTGTCGTATCTATTGAACCCCTTGTAACCACCATCAGCACCGTTAGTATGGGTATCCGTACCAAAAATGCTCAGTGAATGAGCACGCTCATTGCTATATATTTCACGCAGAAACGAGTAGGTAGCATCCACGGCATCTTCTAACCCGGCAGCTCTGGAATAATAACCACCGGCAGAGACACCGGAAATTAATTCTTCGTTCAGATAGTCATCACACGACTGCGAACTGAATGCAATCAATGCGATCGCTATGAATATTGATTTTGTTATTTTCATTTTCATGATCATTTCAATTTTTTAGTCATTGATTAGAAAGAAATGTTAACACCACTCAAGAACATCCTATTGGAAGGCATTTCTCCACTGGTAACATTACCCGCTCTTTCCGGATCAAATAATTTATAGTCAGACCATGTAAGAGGGTTTTGTGCTGTAAAAAACAATCTCAGCTTCGTCATTTTAAGCTTACTTGCAATACTTTCAGGGAAGGTATAGCCCAACGTAACATTTCTAAGCTTCACAAAACCTCCATCCACATATTGCAGCGAAGACCCATATTGGATGCTCTCCTGATTTTTGTTTGGTCTTGGATAGTCATTGGTTGGATTATCAATGGTCCAATAATCCACATCCAGGTTGTTGTACCTGCCTTGCATGGTAGCCTGACCGTTACTGAACTGGCTCCTGATCATAAAACCAAGTCTGTAATAGACAAAAAAGGAAAGGTCGATTCCCTTGTATGAGAAACTGTTTGTCAGACCTCCATACGCTTTGGGTACATCATTACCCAGTACTTTTCTGTCGTCAGTAGCGGTAATTCTACCATCATTGTTCAGATCCTCAATCTTGATTTCACCAGGGAATTGATTATATGAAGCAGCTTCAGCCACTTCATCAGCCTGCCAGATTCCAATTTTATTGAAGTCATAGAAAACTCTGATGGGTTGACCAATAAACCACTCGTTACCAATATCATCGATCAGCTCACCATTTTCACCTCGCAGCGCAAGGTCAACGATCCTTTCTTTCAAACTACCCAGGTTGAATTCCGTTTTCCATTTCAACCCACTTGGGATGTCGACATTGGTCGATTGAAGGGTGATTTCAAAACCATTGGTTTGTGTTCCTCCAATGTTCTGAAGGATGAAAGCGTAACCGGAAGTTTGCGGAAGTTGACGATTTAACAATAATGAAGTACCGGTAGAGGTTCTGTAATAATCAACATAACCACTGAGTCTGCCATTGAAGAATGCAAAATCAACACCCAAATCAAAAGATTCGGAAACTTCCCAGCTAAGATCAGCATTTGGAATCAGATCCAGTCTGAATCCCTTTGCGTCGCTGTTGTTCCAATCATAAAAAGTGTTGGTTAAAGTACCTTGGGTCTGATACGGAGCAACAGAAGTGTTACCAACTTTACCATATGATGCTCTTAATTTAAGCTCTGTGATGACGCCGACGTTAGCCAAAAATGCTTCATCTTTCAATCTCCAACCAGCTGATACCCCAGGGAAACTATTCCACTTGTTACCTTCTGCCAGACGAGAAGATCCATCCCATCTCATACTAGCCTGCAAGAGATATTTACCTCTAAAGGAGTAGTTGATACGCGCCATGTAAGACAGCAACTGGTATTCTGCAAAATCGCTGTTGTAGGCAGTGATAGTACCCAAATCCAGCTTATTCCAAAGTGCTGACTCATAAGGAAGGTTTTGAGCTGCTAACAAATTGGTATTAAACTTCTGGTCAGCAGCACTTTGCAGGAAAGTAAGACCTAAATTATGTACTCCAAATGATTTATTGTAAGTAAGCAGGTTTTCAAGTGTGTAACCGGATTCCTGTGCTTTTTGGAGAGAAGCAAATGGTGAACCATTCTTCCGTGTATTGGTGAATTGTCCTTCAAAAATACCTCTTTGGTAATTTCGGACATCCTGACCGATTAAGAACTTGTATTGAAGTCCTTCCATGATATTAACATCCAAATAGACCGAAGAAAACATTCGCTCGGTTTTTCTTTCATCCACACGTTTTCCGGGAACCAATTCAGAGAGTGGGTTTGATCGAATACCATCAGAAATAGGTAAAAAGATGATATTGCCTTCTGCATCATAAGGTAAACCCAGCGGAGTTTGATTGACAGCTTCAGAAATGACTGATCCGGAACCCCAATTATCTGTTACATTAGAGTAAATAGTGGACACACCTACCTTAAATACTTTGCTGATGTCATGGTCCACATTGACACGTCCTGTATACCGTTTATAATTGACGCCTTCTATCAGTGACTTTTCATCAAAATTGCTAAAGGCTAATAAAACACGTGTTTTTTCCGTTCCGGTAGATACACTCAGCTGATTATTCAACTGGGCGCCATTCTGATAGATCAGATCCTGCCAATCAGTAGAAAAACCATTTTGTACAGAATTCAGCTCAACGGCATCATTAAAAACTGCTGCATCATCAGGTATGGATGAACCGGGAGCTCCCCAGGCGGCCCGTCCTGATTGGCCATTGGCATCCAACCTGTTACCCTCTCGTTTCAGATCCGCAAATTGAGCGCCATTCATCATCGGAATGGTTCTGAAAGGCTGAGAAATACCATAACTGGTTGTAAAATTGACCCGCGTCACACCCGGATCACCTCTCTTGGTAGTAACCAGCACCACACCATTAGATCCTCTCGAACCATAAATAGCTTGCGATGCAGCATCCTTCAATACTTCAACAGATTGAATATCCGCTGAGTTAAAATCTCCCAGTGTAGCTGTTCCTGCAGTCATTGGGATACCATCGATTACGAATAAGGGATCGTTAGAAGCCGTGAGTGATCTTCTACCTCGAATCGTAATTGTAGGGGATTGACCAGGACGGCCACCATTTTGCAGAATGTCGACACCCGCAATCTGTCCTTTCATGGCGTCCATTGGATTGGAGGTCGGGATCACGGTAAGCGCTTCTCCCTTTATCATTGAAATAGCAGAGGTAACATCCCGCTTTTCCTGCGTTCCGTAACCAACTACCAGTACTTCACTCAGAGCAGTGATATCAGGTTTCAAAGAAAGGTCGATGACAGATCTTCCATTCACCGCGATTTCCTGGGCCTCATAACCAACAAATGAGACAATCAATGTAGTATTATCAGGTACACTTAAAGAGTACTTTCCTTCTGCATCGGTAATAGTACCATTGGTCGTACCCTTTTGCTGAACCGATGCCCCCGGCAATACATCTCCATTCTCATCGGTGATTTTACCAGTGATTGTATTTTGCTCTTCAATTACAACTTCAATTTTATTTGATGCTATTAAATTCTGCTTTCTGCTAACACTGATGGTGGCGTTTACCTGTCTGAACTTAACACCAACCTGACTTGAAATCTCCTTGAGTATTTCAGCTACAGTTCCGTTGGTATTAGACAAATAAATCTCGCTGTTTTGCTTGATGCTTTTGTCAGTATAAAAGAAGCGGAAGTCCGTTTGGGCTTCGATGCTTTTTAATACCTCGCCCAGCCTCTCACTGGACTCATCAATATCTATAACTACCTCCTTGATGCTCTTTACCTGCCCCAATACACCTTCAGCCAAAACTGAGGAAATGGTTATGAACAAGGCAGAAAATACATACAAGGAATATTTTGTAACCATGGCAATGGTCTGAATTATTTTGTATTCCATACTTTTGTAGTGCTTTAAAAATGAACAATAAGTCTTTTGGATTTCAGGAGAGCGGCAACTTTCCTTCCATCGATTAATTGTTTGATCCGGGGATCTTTGATTCCCGGTTTCTTATTTGTCAGGATTTTTTCATAGGCTTTGGTTTTCTCAGTTGAACATTAGTTTTACTCGATTATCGTTTAATTTATAATTGAATGCTACAGAGTGACTTAAGACATTGAGCACATTTGTCAGGTATTCATTCTTCTTAAACAATCCTGTGCATTTGTCATTCGGAATTGTCCCTTCCACACTGATCGAGACCCCATACCATCGCTCCAGCACTTTGATCACATCTTGCATGCTGGCCTTATCAAAATATAAGACTCCGTCCTTCCAATAGGTATATGCGGCTATGTTTACCCTTTCCTTTTTCAAAGTGCTATCAGTTGCCTTAATCATCACTTTCTCTCCGGGATCGAGTAAAATTTCATCCCTGGAGCCAGCATCCGTTACACTCACTTGTCCGGTGACCAGTACCACTTCCTCATCTTCTCCATAGGCATTGATATTAAAACTGGTCCCCAGGGCTGTTGTAGATAATCTTCCACTGTGAACGGTGAAAGCCCTCAGTGAATCTTTTTTTACATCAAAAAAAGCTTCTCCCTCCAGGTACACAACTCTGCCGTCATGAAAACCCTCCGTGTAGCTCAGATAACTACCTGAATTGAGGTTTACCACAGACCCATCGGGTAGATACACACGAGACTTCTGACCAGGAGGATTCGATTTCACGATTTCCCTGTAGACTACCGGCTCCTGGGGCACTTCCGGTGTATCGAGCTTCAGGTAAATCAGTGTGCTCACTATCACTACAGCGGCTACAGCGGCAATCTTAAGAAGTGGAATCCGGGGAGTTCTTTTTACTGACCAGCTAGAAGATTTCTGCAGTTTGAGAGAACGTCCATTATTTTTTCTTTGCTGGATGTCCTTAAATGTCATTGCCAGATCCCATTCTTTTGAGGATTTATCGTCAGCATGCCAGAGTTTGTCAATCTCAGCATGTACTTCGTGTTCATTTTCGGCTGAATTGAACCACCTTAAAAATTCCTGAGCTTCCTGCCGTGACAGTTTACCTTCAAAGTACTGCTTTATCTGGGTTTTCCGATCCATATGAGATAGCGTCGCTATTATATAGCCCTAACTCATACAGAATACTCACGCCGATTGAAATATTTACATTATATTCAGCATATGCATTGATCTATTGCACAGTAAATCATTAAAATATATCTTTTATTAGCAATTTATCAGCGAATGGGGCTTGTGAGATGGTATGGATAATGTTGGTATGATATTATTTTGACAATTCTAGGATCAGGGGCAAATGGTCGCATTTGTCAAGCCACTTTGACTGTTCCCCAATTGCCACTCAGGACTTTGATGTTAAGAAGTGCTCGGATAAATAGAAATAATCAATGTGATATGGTTTATCTAGCAGGGATTTGGAAATCCCTTTTTATTCTATGTCCGACATGCCCAATGGAACATGTCGAACAGATGGGAATTTTACATAGCTAAAGTTCATTGATTTTAAATCGTTCTACAGTTTTGGACCTATCGTCATAAGTAGTAGTAATTATGAGTTCTTGTCCATCAATAGAATAAGATAACTTTTCATCTAAAGCAGAATTTCGCCATCTTCCATCAGAGCTACCCCAATTAATGGACTTGTTCCTCACTTGAATCTTGAAGTCAAATTTTTGTCCATCATCCGGTCTCTTATAACTTACAAAAACAATGTCTCCACTTGTCCTAACAGTCATAATGTTCACTGGTTGATAAAAAAGAGCCGATACTGCAGCTTTGGCAATTTGTTCGTTTGTTACCTCAATTTCAGGTTTTGAAGTTTCAGTTTTAATAGTTTCAGTTGAGGCTTCCATTTGAGATTGAGTTGAGGACTCCTTAGGTGCTTGGTTACATTCGGAACAGATGAGAGCCAACAAAAGCATTGGGATTGATTTGTTCATGAGTTAATAATTTTGAGTGAGTTATGGTGCCTAATGCACGGATAGAGCGAGTGGCCCTCCCGAGGCAATTAAAATCTAAACTAGCTAAATCTTCTGTGAGATGCAACGGATAGAATCATACTGAGTCTAGCAGATGACTTTACTTTAACCTGCATGCTTCAGGTATAGGCAAGTCGAAGCCGGAAGAAGTGACGAGCAAGGATATCACTGGGGTAAAGATGAGCTTCCTGGCCGATAAGCACATCAAAAGGCAACTCTACAAAACCAAGTTTGTGAAGAAATAATATGGTTGGCTAATGACCCTTGAAGGTGTTCAAGAAAGAAGTACTGAAGCAAGATGGAGGACTTACAGGATTTTTTGACCTAAAAGAGATTCTTTCAAATGTTTGGTAGCCCGATAGATTTGATTTTCTACGGTTCTTTTTGATAGGTTTAATTTCTCCGAGATCTCCTCAACAGATAAATACTCAAAATTCTTCATCATGAAAACCTGCTTTTGCTTAGCAGGTAATTGCTCAATGGCTTCGGTAGATTTTTTATCCAAATCGGTGAAAATCACATAATCCTCAGTCTCATTGGAACCCCCGGGGAAATGCTGGATGGCGTAATGTTGGAAAGCTATAAACCGGGCATACTTGCGGGATTCTTTTAACACAATGGACCTGACGATCGCTATGATATAGGCATTGAAAGAAAGCGAGCTATCCAGGTTAGACCGATTTCGCCAGATTCGAAGAAAGACATCCTGAGCGACTCCTTCAGCATCTTCATTTCTAAGGCCCATCTTTCGGCTAATATTAAAAATTTTACCGGCGTATTTCTCGTAAAGTTTTTCAAAAGCGACGTCATCACCCCCTCTAAGACGAGTTACCAAATCCTGATCTATTTCGAATTTTCCAGTTAAATTCATCTTTTGGGCAAAATGAGCAAAAAGCACCCCTAATGTGAGACATTTTTTTAGGATTTCAAAATTATTTTACAAGATCGCTTCTCACACGGCGGTATTTACTCAGAATCACCCGTGGGTGAATATGGTGCCTACTGGTATAAAACTAAATTATCAATCTCTCTTCTGGAGCGCAACCAAAGCTTCAGCATATGCTTTTCCAAGTTTCCGTTGAGCATCGGAGTCAAAATGAGTGGAGTCGCCCAGGTGGTTGAGACCTTCAGCAGAAACTGCTTTCACATAGGGAATTTCTTTTTCCAGACTTCTGATCACTTCATTGATTGGATCGGAATTGCCTCGCCAGTTTCCTACTTCTCCCACGACCACCGGGAGGTTCGGTACGCCAAGGTCTTTTCGCATATCAGTGATCATCTGATTAAATCTGTCTAGATACAATTCCGATTCATTGCGGTCGCTTTCTCCCTGGTGCCAGATGATACCCCTGATGGTTCCATGCTTTTGGGCCTGCAATGCCCGGATCATCGCTTCATTATAGTGCAATGTCCCCTTTTGCCATTCCATGATCTTACTCCCCCCACGCGCATTGACAACCAGGCCCACTTTTCCTCCTTTGATCAACTGATAGTCGATCCCAAAGGTCCATGACGGACTTAACCGCTGCATACCGATAACTTTCCGTACTGTGGAATACCTGTTCAGCGGATTTTTGGCAGGTTCAAATTCCTGCTCAGCATTGAAAAGATAGACGTTTTCCAGTGTTAGCGTATCCTGATCCTCGATCGCGCCCCTCCCGGCCATGTTTGATTGGCCAATACACAGGATGATATCTAATGATTCATCACTCGATGGACTACAGGAAAATGTAAAGAGAAATGCAATCCATACCAGATTGGTGTAAACAATGTGAATTCGCTGCTTATAGTTCATAATAAATGGATAGGTCTCGTCAGTAAAGTATTTTCATATTCCAATGGAGTAATATAGCCAAAGAAGACCTATTGACCTTTTGAATCAAGGATTCTATCCACCTCATTAAGCAAAAGTGGGTATGCCGGCTCCGTCATCCCATGACCATAGCCATCCATCTCAAATAAACGTGTATCCTGATGACCAACCACTCGCATCATCCGCATCAGGTAGGCATTCTCTTCATATCTCCCCAACATCTCCAGCTCACGGTCTCCGGTGATCAACAACAATGGAGGAGCATCTTTTCTTACATGGAATAACGGGGCATATTCATCTACAATCGGTTGTGTTCCTTTGATCCCTCTCTCACCTCTAATGGTAAAATGGGTAATGGTGTGGCCGCTGAAGGGAATCAATCCGGCAATCCGGTTAGCGTCTATGTCATGCTTTTCCAGGTAGCTTTTATCAAGACCCACCATCGTGGCCAGGTAACCTCCTGCAGAATGTCCCGAAACAAAGATCTTGTCCTGATCTCCTCCAAATTCTTCTATGTGATTGAAGACCCAGGCTGTAGCCGCTGCAGCATCTTCGATATATGCCGGTGCTTTCACTTTTGGGGAAAGTCGGTAGTTGACAGCCACAATGGCCACCTCCTGATTCATGAGTCTTTCGGGAAGGTGTTTGTTGCCTCCGGTAATCCCTCCCCCATGAAACCAAACAATCGTCGGGAACTTCTCAACGGATTTGGGGTAGTAAAGATCCAGGCGACACCTTTCATCTATGTAGGCATCTTTTTTATCCTGTTCGGATCGATAAAAGATGTCTGACTTTGTTTCATAAGTTTCCTGGGCGTAAGCAAAGGCTACACCAAGGATCAGCAGGCTAAGCAATAGTTGTTTTTTCATCCGATCAATTAAGTTTTTTTTGATTAAGGTAAAGCAAAAGCCACATACAGGTCGCTCTTTACAGTGCCCATCCTACTACCTGCACAAGCTAGTACAAGGTATTGTTTTCCATCCACCATGTAGGTAGAAGGCGTAGCATACCCAGCTGCCGGCAGCTTATATTTCCATACTTCTTCACCCGTCTCGTGGTCAAACGCTCTCAAATACTCATCTTTGGTTGCCGCGATAAATACCAGTCCTCCTGCGGTAACAACGGGACCTCCCATGTTCTCTGTTCCTGTTTTCGGAATCCCCCTGGCCGTCAACTCATCCAGCTCTCCCAAAGGAACCTGCCAAAGGATCTCACCCTTGTTCAGGTCGATGGCTGACAGTTGACCCCATGGCGGATCAATAACAGGGTTGTCAAAGCTGTCGACATATCGATTATACCCAGTGAAATTATAGCGTGAAAGCACTTTGTCATTTTCACTTACCTGGTGTACATCATCACCTGCTGACTCCAACCCAAACAGGTATTTACTCACAGCATCTCTTTGCTCTTTAGTAAGATGAGAAAAGGTAGGCATCATATTTCGACCCATGATCAATAATGAATCAAGTTGCCCCATGTTCATCTTGTTTTTCAGATCTACAATAGGTGGAATGGTACCTTTGCCACGCATATCGGGACCATGGCAGGAAACACAATAGGTTTGGTAAATCCTGGCACCGGCAGATAGTTCCTGATTTTGCAGCTCATTGGTCGCTTTCATGTAAATCACATTCGGCATCTCGTTGCTATTGACATACATGATGCCTTTTGTGGGATCAACAGCTGCACCACCCCATTCGGCCCCTCCGGTGAACCCCGGAAAAACCAATGTTCCGTCTTTTGCAGGTGGAGAATAGAGGTGGTCTTTTCTAGCTCTTCTCCAGATATCTACCAGGCTGTCTTTGGCTGTTGGGTCCAAATTACCAATCTCATGTTCCTGAAACGACATCCTTGTAAATGGTGGGGGTTTGACTGGGATTGGTTGTGTAGGCCAGGTTTGTTCACCAATAAGCTCGGTATCCATGGGTACTGCCACTTCTTCTATTGGAAATACAGGTTCACCGGTATACCTGTCAAACATGTAGATATATCCGTGTTTGGTGACCTGGGCTAGTGCATCAATTCGTGTCCCATTTCTGTTTACTGTTACAAGGTTGGGCGGAGCAGGGAGGTCTCTGTCCCACAGGTCATGGTGGACAATCTGGAAATGCCAGATCCTTTCTCCCGTATTGGCATCCAGGGCTATCACACTATTGGAAAACAGGTTAGCACCGGGACGGTTTCCACCGTAAAAATCAAAAGTCGCTGAGCCAGTGGGCGCATAGACTATTCCTTTTGCTGCATCCAGGCTCAGCCCAGACCAGGCGTTGGCACCTCCGATATACTTCCACGCATCTTCCGGCCAGGTATGATATCCAAATTCTCCCGGTCGGGGGATGGTATGAAACGACCAGACCAATTCACCGGTATGGATGTTATAAGCCTGAATATCTCCCGGAGGTGAACCCAGACTCTCACCCACTTGTGACCCTAAAATGTAAAGCTCATTGTAAATCACACCAGGTGATGAAGCCCTTAGGTTATACTCCTTACCAATTTCCTCAATAGTGAGTTTCAAAGCAACTCTACCATTGTTTCCAAACGAAGCCAATGGCTTACCGGTATTGGCATCCAGGGCGATCAACTCATTACCTGTAGTAAAGTAAATTCGTTTCACTTCATCATCCGAATAGTACACCAATCCTCTTTGGTTTTGCCTTCTGGGGTTTGTATTACCCGCTTGATGATCAAAGCTCCATAGTTGCTCACCTGTGACTGCGTTGAGGGCGAAAACCTTGACGGTAGAAGATGCGCCATATAAGATACCATCTATGATCAGGGGATTATGTTCCAGCATGCCCATTCTGGTTGAATCTCCATTCTCTGCATGATATTCCCATGCGGGTTTTAGCTCCTGGACATTAGATCTATTGATTTGGCTTAGTGGTGCATACTGATTCCTATCTAATCCACCCAGGTAATAACTCCAGTTATAGGTGTCTAAAGGTTGAGTCTTTTCTGTGGAGCAGGAAAATAATAAGGCTATTAAACCAATTGCTGCAATTGGTTCTTTGAGCGCTTTTCGAAAGGGGTTCACTCGATTGAATTAAGG
The DNA here is from genome assembly GCA_019192515.1 of Cyclobacteriaceae bacterium SS2. Classification (GTDB taxonomy): domain Bacteria; phylum Bacteroidota; class Bacteroidia; order Cytophagales; family Cyclobacteriaceae; genus UBA7330. Next base: position 1,627 of record JAHCMM010000039.1, on the reverse strand, counting down.
TTGTTTGTAATTGAAAGACGGCGGGATATTCAAATACCATCGTCATTCATACCCCTAATTTATCAAACAGTTTGTTTAGATAAAAAATAAGAACTGACTAGATAAATGATGTAATCTCTTCCACCACCTTCTCAGCCATCAGCCTGCTACCTGCTTCTACAAAATGAACATTGTTCTCTCGCTGGATCTCAGAAAGCTTTTGTAGGGTCAGGGCATACAAATCATTGATGGGAACTGTAGCCTTTTTCATGATCTTCACAGCCGCTTTGTTGTATTTCACGACTGTTTCAGGTTCACGAAGTGGGGAGACCTGCTTGTTGGGTACCGGAGTGGTCGTGGCAAAGATCAATTTGGCTTCTGTCTGCTGCAATCGTTCTAATATTGTCTTCAAATTCTTCTTGTAAGCCCTCAAATTAGCCTGATAGGGGTCTTTCGGATTCTTTGTGGCTTTGCCAGTCAGTGGATCTTCATGCTTGAGATCATGCAAACCAAAATTGAAGTGGATCACATCCCATTTAGTATCTCCCAGCCAATAATCTATATTTTCTACGCCATTGGTAGTGCCAGCACAGTTTTCAGGCTTTCCATCGGGGAATACTGGTCGGTAAACATTGGCTTTCCCTTTCATTAGCTCCTGCACAAAAGGTGTGTAACCAATTGAAATGGAATCTCCGAGGATTAGGACATTGGGTAATTCCTGAGCAAATAAGGAAGCTGGTATAAAAGGTACTGCAGATCCCGCCAAACAATACCTTAAAAATTGCTTTCTATTCATTCTGCAACAGTTTTAGATGGTTTCAAAATGCGGTATTTCCCTAGTTCTTCATTCATCAGCTGATCCAGCTGAGCAAGCTCTTTCTTGTATCGAGGCATGACCGCCAGGTTCTGACTGGCTACTCTTCCTTTTTTTAGGTCGTACAATTCACGGGCAATCACTTCTGTGGGATTTTCATATTTCTGCCAGCGGATGTATCGGTATCTGTCAGTACAAATTGCATATCCCATAAGCTCTTGCTTTTGGTCATACCCCAGTTTTTTGCCTCTGGGATATTGACTGATTGCCACTTTGTTGACAATTGCATCTTTATCCTTCAGGACTGGCAATAGACTTTGCCCCTCCAGATGCTTTGGTTTATCAACACCGGCCAGATCGCAAAGGGTCGGGTAAATATCGACCAGCTCAGCTAGTGAAGTGGTTTTCACCCCTTTCTTTATCCCAGGTGCCGCGATCAACAACGGGACATTAGTGTCCAATTCGATATTACTGTGTTTACACCAATTGCCGTACTCACCAATCTTAAATCCATGATCGCCCCAGAGCACAACGATGGTATTTTCAGTCAATCCATTTTGGTCCAGCGCATCGAGGAGCTTTCCGATTTGAGCATCTATCATACTCACTGCAGCATAATACCCATGAATCAGATTTCTTGATGTCTCATCATCGAGGTATCCATCCGCAGGAATGTTGTGATATTTTCGAAGCTCACCAAAATTGGCCAGGCTGAAGTCTGGCATACCATCGGGATTCTTACGGGCCGGGATCTTTATTTTATCAGGATCATAAAGATCCCAATACTTTTTTGGTGCCACAAATGGAAGGTGAGGTTTGATAAATCCAACAGCC
>JAHCMM010000038.1 GCA_019192515.1 Cyclobacteriaceae bacterium SS2 | reverse complement strand
TGGTCCGTTCAATTAGAAGGCAGAGGACTAATTCGGCAGTTAGATATTTACATCTAGCAGGCAGGCCAGTTCACCTCTGCTTTCTTAATCTCTTAAGAACACTTGAAAATAGAACTTTTTAAGGACAGCTAAATCTAAAGGCAGGCAGGGGGGATTAGTTCAGTTTCATTTCCAATGAAGCTAACTAAGTATTGGAGTTGAAGGTTAATCAATCTCAAGGAAGTAACTTCCGCGCTAATGAGCGGGGCTTATCGTTAATTAATTGGTGGATTGTCCAGTATATGTCCTATATCCAACGTATATAGCTGTCTGCCTTTTCCTTCATGGGTCGCATCAATCGAAAGCGTTCTGCCATCTCTGCTGCACCGGGCATGAAGATCTACCCTAAAAATTCCCCCATCGGGCCCTGTGGCCTTAAGCTTCGCCAGGGGAACAAACAATTTTGTGGGTATATGGAAAAGGAATAGATGTTGCACCCCCTCAAGTACATAAGTATCCCCCAGGATCCAGTCATTGTATGGGGTAGGGAGGATAGTCGGGTCTATATTGGCCTTTACTTCTGCATACTGATCCACCATCTTGCCTGAGCCATCATCTTTAAAATACCCAAAGTATCGCCCTTCAAAAATGGTGTTATCATCCAGCCAAACATGATGACTGGGATCATTGAAGAAATATCTAACATCCTGACCATCGGCAGATATAGACCACCCCGAGACATGTCTGTTGGGACTGTCCATATTTCTCAGGAATGCAATAAATCGAGTTCCTGATGGATTCCATCCTTCTCTGAAAAAGTAGAGGTTGGTTTCACCATTATATCCGTCAGGGAAAGCTATATCGCGCATTCTTTCCAGGCTGATGAGGAAGGTAGTCTCACCTGTTTCCATGTCCATTCGCTCAATTCCCGATTCAGCAGGCGCCTCATTGTCGACATACTGATCGGGCACTCCGTCATAAGATGTGCCGGCATGCCTCATCCTGGCAAAATCATGTGTTAAAGCCATTTTACCATCATCAGTGACGTCATAGATAGCCCTGGGTAAAGTTCTGGTCTCCCCGGTTTTGAAATTATAGGCTCTGCATACAAAGGCAGTTTTGTCGTTATTGTGGTCGTTCCACAGAATTTCATCTGAATTCGGACGCCATTGTAGTCGGCATCCCTGCTGCCAGTTCCAGGCTGTTGTTTCTCCGATTTTGGTCCATTTGTTATTGGCTTCCAGGTCAAAGTACCCAATATCGCCTACATCCGATGAGGTCACTTCTCTTTCTTTAAAATAGACCTTCATAGCAAGCATGTACCTTCCGGTAGGATCAAATTGTTGCTCGTCGTAAAACCAAAAGCCAGTATAGGATGGGTTTTCTTCGGTTCCGGGGTCCGATATCCTTACCGGAGTGACATATTTAAAGTCAGAGCCTGCAACCAGCTCATCCCAGGTTTGTACCGTGGAGTATTCGGGTGTTACTTTACCACATGCAGCAATAAAAAATATGCTGACGACGATCAGTTTATCAATGTTCATTTTTGGGGGTGTTAAGTTAGTTGGGTAGGAGGCTAGCCTCCATTTTTACACCTATTATATATAACAAGGTGTAGTAATTTAGTATAGAGTAGTAAAACCCACAAAGAGAAGTGGGCTAAATTGGATAAACTGAAAACCCCAGTAGGCTTAGAACTGAAGGTGCCTGTTCAGACTTTCTTCAAGAGAAATGAATGTTTCGGTTCGCTCTATTCCTTCTACTTTCTGGATCTTATCATGCAGTACATCTTTTAGGTGTCTGGTGTCACGGCAATGGATCTTAATAAAGATGTTGTAATTACCAGTAGTGTAGTGCACCTTAACAATTTCCGGAATGTCCCTGAGTTTTTCTACTACCTGATCGTAAAGCGAGCTCTTCTGGAGGAAAATTCCCATAAAACAAGTTACATCAAATCCCAGTTTTGAGTAGTCCATTTTCAGTGTTGTACCATTTACGACACCCATCTCTTCGAGTTTTTTCATTCGAACGTGAACAGTACCGCCGGAAACAAAAACTTTTTTTGCAACTTCAGTGTATGGGATTTTGGCATCCTCCATTAATAAATTGAGGATTTTTAGGTCTACATTATCAATTTCGTAATTTTTACTCATTTTAAACAGGTGATATTTTTAAATACGCAACAATGACTCTACAATCTTAACTCAGGTATAAATATTTACCAAAAATATTAAAATATTTTTAAAAAATAACTTGTTATGTTACTTTTGAGTCATAATTAGTTCTTTATACATACTGTAGGGTGATGAAACTGGCAGACATGCCCTCCTATCTCGGGGGTGAAGATAAGGGAGAAATCCCGGTTTTATTCACTATAATTTACCTTAGTATATTATTGTGAATCATCGGGACTAACCGCTTCGTGGAGGTTCGAATCCTTCCCCTACAGCCATCATTTTTGGGTTAATGTTGTTTATTTGAATCTGGTCGTAGTAGGGGTGCTGCGGCCTTTTTCTTTTTATAGGAGAAATCAGAATTCAGGATTCAGCCTGCCTGCCGGCGGGCAGGAAATCAGTAGTCCTTCGAATTGAAAATTTCTGAAATTTATCTTTTTCTTCCTTGCTCATTCTTAACCCTTCATTGAATCAGTCTTAAATTTTACCATCTGATTGTCTGAACATCGGAACATCAGAACATCCGAAAGTCCGAAAATCCCTCTACAATCCTTCCAATGTAGCTCCACACTTCCTCCACACCTGCTCCACACTCCTTTTAATACTGGTGTTCTCTCTTCACCAGAACTATTAAGGATTTGCCAAAGTCTCCACTACAGTGGTGACGGCGACTCAGCAGATGCCCTGGGCAGATGGAATCCCTGAGTGGCTATTACAGTTTATCTCTATCATGTAAGAATTTTACTTTTTCCTCAGTCCTTGTCAGGTATATTTTGCAATCCATTATAGCCTATATATCTGGTCCAGGAACTCTCATCTATTCTTTGATGAGTAATATGGATTAAATATAAGCCAACATATGTATGATTAAGGTTTACAAATGATTGGCTGCATATTTATACCGTTGTGTGAAGACAATGAAGTTTATAGAATAAATACGCTGAAGATTACTGATTCTTCATGACTATAATCCGTTATTTACGGAACTCGGTTTGGTAATGCTTGTTTTCTGATTTTTCGTGTACGTTAACGATGGGTCTGAATAGCGATTATTAGACAAAATCTTGTAAAAATCATGAAAACTTCAGTATCAAAAACGCATAAAAATGAGTGGAAATATGAAAATAATTTAAAAAACTTGAAAATAACATGATGAAATTGTAATTATTGAAAATTTCAAGTTTGTTTTTTCAGCATTTTAAATCTAGAATTTTACCTTACAAATGGGTTGATTGATTTTGCAAGTTGTCTACAAGTGAAATCTCTCAGAGTTTTTTGACAGGGAAATAAGGTGTTATGTGACCATTTTTTTTGATCGGAAACGAAATCTTAAAATGGATATCTGGAAGTTATCAAAAGGCTCCTTTTTAAGCTATTGCTGACGAAAGATAAAGTAAAGAAATACACCAAGTATGAAAGGAGTTACAGCAAGCGTAATTCAATGTATTTGTATAAAGACTCTGGTAGGTAAGCCTACTATTTTTAAATCAATGTTTAACGTAATGTTTTTATTTATGAACCAAAAACTACTTTGGAAATCAAGTAGAGCTTTAGTACTGGCAGTATTATTTACTGTGGGTACTATGGATTGGGCTCTAGCAACATCGAATCCACCCGATTCGAAGAACAGTACTGAAGAACCAGTGCAACAGACGGTTAAAGGGAAAGTAACCGGTGAGGATGGTGAAGGTATTCCTGGTGTAAACGTTGTGGTGAAAGGAACCACCACAGGGGTGATCACCGATTTCAATGGGGATTATACTTTAAATGTCCCTGATGGTAACGGTACCCTGGTTTTCAGCTCAGTTGGATATCAGACGGTTGAGCAGAATATTGGTAACAGGTCAACCATTGATGTAGGGCTGGCACAAGATGTGACAGCACTCGAAGAAGTGGTTGTAATTGGATACGGTACTCAGCAGAAAAAAGACCTGACGGGAGCCATCGTTAATGTGCAAGCTGAAAAAGTAGAGAAGTATAAGCCTACAAGTGTTTCAGAGATTTTAAGAACTACGGTTCCTGGTCTTTCAGTAGGATATTCTACCAATGCAAGGAATGTTCCTGATTTTAATGTTCGAGGAGACGCTTCCATAAAAGCTGATTTGGATGACGATGGTGATACCGAAGAGGAAAGAGCTTCCAACCGACCACTTGTGGTATTGGATGGAGTCATTTTCCGTGGTGACCTAGCTGAGATTAATCCAAATACAATATCCAGTATTGATGTGTTAAAAGATGCCAGTTCTGCGGCTATTTATGGATCACAGGCAACCAATGGTGTAGTGATCATTACGACTAAAAAGGGATCTTATGGTAAACCTCAGATTACCTTCAGCACTCGAGTAGGGTTGGTTACCGGGGCCAAAAGAATGGAGACCTATAAAGGAGGAGAAGAGGTTTTGGATTGGTTGACAGATATGAACGAAACCATCACAAGTACAAGCACAGATCCGTGGTCAAGGTTTGATGACTATTATAAGATTGATCCGCAATATCAAGATGATTGGCTGGCTGCAAATGGTATCCCTGGTGAAACAGATCCTACAGCCATTGGCTTGGCCAGGGTTGCAAATTTCGGTTTTTGGGATATTGAGCTTGAAAATTTTGCTAATGGTACAATTTACGATTGGCAGGATTTTCTTTTTCATACTGGAGTACGTCAGGATTATGACGTAAGTGTCTCTGGAAGAAATGAAAGGGTGTCGTATTACTATTCAGTTGGTTATAGTAATCGTGAATCTGTTCAGTTGTGGGAAACTTTTGAAACCATTACTTCCAGATTGAATTTGGATGTAAATCTTGCAGAATTTCTAAACATCGGTGCGAATATTGGGGTGACCTATCAGGATGAAGGACAAGAACCAATCGGTAATGGTGGATATACTACAAAATCACCTTACGATCAACCGTGGTGCAATGGTTGTGCAAGAACGCCTGAAAACTTAAATGCACAATCTGCTGGTTCAAATCAGGGAAACCCATATCAGACGCCATCATGGAATCATAGGTTATATACACGTTTTATGGTAAACCCTACCATGTTTGCCAAATTTACACTTCCATTTGGGTTTAGCATTAGAGCAGATTACACACCTAGATTTGATACCAGAAAGCGATTTGATTTTGATATGGCTGGTAATCCTGAACGAGCGGTTGATCAGGCAGAGAGAAGACATAATGATGCTTTCTTATGGCAAACCAATACCATTGTAAGTTGGGATAAGGGCTTTGGAGATCACCGATTTAATGTTACTGGTGGTTATAATGCTGAAAGAAATTCTTATTGGGAGACGTTGGCCAGAGCAAATAACTTCTCTCCAACTGCAGCACTAGGTTTTAATGCAATGAATCTGGGGTTGAATCAATTTACCCAATCTAGCGATGAAGTGAATTCAAGAACAGGACTTTTTGGAAGAGTTAACTACGCTTATGGCAATCGATACAACTTCTCTGCTTCAATCAGGAGAGATGGTTATTCCAGATTTGGAGAGGATAACCTTTATGGTAACTTCCCATCCTTATCAGCGGCATGGACTGTGACTAATGAGAGCTTTATGCCATCAAGCAATTTGCTTAGTTACTTGAAGTTACGTTTGAGCTGGGGAGTTAATGGAAACAGTTCGGGACTTGAAGCTTACAATGCATATGCAAGACTAAGTAGCGGTACTTATCTTAACTATGATGGTGGATACTTTGCAGCACCATATACTGAGCTTTCAAGATTTGCACTTCCAGGCCTTTCCTGGGAAAGAACATCAGCTGTAAACCTAGGAATCGACTATGGGCTCTTCAATGATCGTATAACTGGTTCATTGGATCTCTATAAGTCCCAAACTACTGATTTGATTTTGGACCAGTCTCTTCCGACCAATACAGGTTTCTCTTCTTCGAAAACCAATGTTGGAACCTTAGAAAACATGGGTTTTGATCTTGGAGTAAATTCAATAAATATGACCTCCCAGAGTTTTGTTTGGACGAGTACTTTGAATGTAACCTATAAAGTGAATAAGATTGTTACATTTGGTAATGACCCAATCGAACAACCAGATGGCTCTTTTGCTGAGCCTGATGACTTGCAAAATGGCTGGTTTATTGGCAAAAACAAGGACATTATCTGGGATTTTGAAACAGATGGTGTTTATAAGATTGGTGAAGAAGCAGAAGCAGCAGTTTACGGCTTGTCGCCCGGTGATTTCAGACATGTGGATCAAAATAACGATGGCTTGATCAATGTTGAAGATAAAGTCTTCCTTGGATTAGATCAGAACCCATGGTATGTTACACTAAGAAACGATGTGGAGTGGAATGGTTTTGATTTGGGTCTGGTTTTCTTAGGTAAGTTAGGTTGGTTAGGACAAACTATTCAGCCATTCAATTGGGAACAGGGTTACATTAAAAATCACAACTGGAGAAAAGTCCCATACTGGACACCTAATAATCAAATAGATGATGCCGCAAGGATTAACTCAATTAGACTTGGAGGTATTCAGGCTGCATTGTCTAAAAACTATGTAAGACTACAAAATGTATCTCTTGGATATAGTTTGCCTTCTGCTCTATTAGAAAATATCAATTTCACAAGAGTTAGGCTTGCTCTGAATATTGAAAATGCTGCAGTCTGGACACCATGGATCTATGGAGATCCTGAGTCAGAAAGAGAGATGCCCAGAACGTATTCTTTCAGCTTAGATTTTACTTTCTAAACTGTTTTCAGCTTTGAAAATAATTTTTGAATAGAAAAAAATTAGAAATGAGAAAAATAAAATATATAAAAGGGATAATCACTGCTTTAGTGTTGACACTATCGTTCTCGTGTGGTGATGATTTTCTGAAGGAAAAGCCTTTATCTTTTCTGAGTCCGGAAAATACTTTCGGAGATGCTGCTGGTTTGCAGACAGTATTGGATGCTTCTTTGCGAGGAGTGTTTGGTCAATGGAATGGTGATACCCGTGAATTGATGTTTAATAGTAATATGAGTGATGCAACAGTAGTTAGTGCAACGGATAAGCCGGATGCCTGGGTAGATTTGCGTACTTATGCTACTCCAATCAATGCTAGAAATAATGATGCGGGTCGTGCCCGATCATTTTATGCAGAAAACTATGAGCACATCAAGAATGCAAATACGGTAATTGACTACATTGATTTGCCTGAATGGGATGGTGGAGAAACAGATCCTGAAAGGAATCATTTGTTGGGTTCAGCCTATTTTCTTAGGGCATTCTTCTACATGCAATTGACCATGCAGTTTGGTAATGTGCCATTTGTATTGAATGTGGTTGCTGAAGCAAGAAGGGACTTCAAAGTATTTCATATGCAAGGAATTTGGGATCAGATGATTGCTGATCTTGAATTTGCCGAGCAGTGGGTAAAACCAAAAAGTGAGTTGCCAGCTGGTCAGGCTCCAAAAGATGCAGTCCGGATTCTGTTAGCTAAGTATTATATGTTAAATACACGTTTTGCTGAAGCTGAAGCTTTAATGGACGATGTGATTAACGGTGGTGAATCTACTTTGTTCACTGATGCCATGATTCCTGGAGATGTTACGGAAGTGGAAGTGGCTAATACTAATAATCCTAATTCTGGAAATCCTTTACCCGGTAGAAGTGGGTTTGCTCCTGCCAATGCACAAAACTATTTGCATATGGATAAGGGACAACAAAAGACCAGTAATCCTGAAGGCATCTGGTTGGTGGTGAATGAACCATTTGTTCTTGGATCTCAGGGTAGGTCTGCAAGGATCAGGGCTTGGGGGCCAAACTTCGTGAGTACAAACCTTGGAGTTTGGTTACCAGGAACAACCACTATCGGTACTGATGTGCAGCAAACAACTTCTGATGCAGGAGGAAGAATGATGAAGAAGTGGGGTAGAGGTCAGGGATTTGCACGACCAACTGATTATTCACAGTATGATCAATGGGCATTCAAGGGAACCTGGGATGAGCAGGATTATCGACATAGTGACCTAAACTATATGGAGATGGAAGATGTGTTGTATGATAACCCAAGCTTTGGGCCTGGTAAATATGATGAAAATGATCCAGATGCGGTTCACCCATTCTATCTGCAACCTCTCCAGTTGGTATATAATGGTGAGTTGACTTGCCTTGATACTATCCGATGCTGGTATGGATATCCACGATACAAATTCTATTCAGTGAATCAGGAGTCACGACCTGACAGACAGGACGGAGGTAAAATGGATATGTATATCATGAGAGTTGCTGAAGCTTATCTTGTTCGGGCTGAGGCAAAGTTCTGGCAGGATAACTTCCAGGGAGCCGCAGATGATATTAATATCATTCGTCAGCGATCTAATGCAATTGAGATGTATACAGCTGCAGACGTGCAAAATGATGGAATTGGGGCTGTTTTGGATGAACGCAATAGAGAATTGTTTGGTGAAGAGTATCGTCATGATGAGTTGGTACGTATGTCTGTCATTTTTGCCAAAACAGGTAAAACAGACTATATGGGTAATACTTATTCCATCAGTGGTGGCAATATAGAGACCTCACTTTCAACAAATAGTTTTTACTATAATAGAGTAATGGATAAGAATTCATTCTTCAGGAATGAAGTGCCTTGGCAGACTTATAATACTACTAAATATACAATGGATCCGAAACATGTTTTCTGGCCGGTATATATTGATTATATAGTAGGTAATGTGGAAGCTACTTTGAATCAAACGACAGGGTATGATGGTTCTGAAAATAATATTGAGCCTCTTACTCATGCTGTTCAGGCAGTAGGAATTCCAAATGAAGACCCAATGCGTGCCATTGGTGAATAAGATCAGATTTAAATAAACAACAACCCCTTTAACTTATCTGGCGATAGCTTCGCCAGATAAGTTTTTTATTGTATGATATGCTATTTTTTATTAAATTAACCCATATTTATGCATCACGTGAACCAGTTCGTATTCCTTGATTCCGAAGGAAAATCCGAATTAATTACTGGGAAGTTGGTACTAGATAAATAAAAGATAGTATTACTTAATAAATAACCTTAATCAAGAAGTAAACTCAAATTCTAAACATGGAAAAATCTAGAAGATCCTTTATTAAGAAAACAACCGTTGCTGGATCTGCCGCTTTCGTAGCGCCTACTATTGTATCATCAAAAGTGTTCGGTGCAAACGATCGTATTAATGCTGCAGTTTTGGGAGTAAATGGACGTGGAAAAAATCACATCCAGAGCCTCATGAATCAGGACAATGTAAATGTTGCCATTCTGTGTGATCCGGATATGAATATCCTTAAGGATCGACAAAAAGATTTTAAGGAAAAATACAAGAAGGACGTAGCACTCGAGCAGGATTTGCGAAGAGTATATGATAACAAAGATATTGATGTAGTAAGTATTGCTGCACCTAACCACTGGCATGCGTTGGCCACTATCTGGGCTTGCCAGGCAGGAAAAGATGTTTACGTTGAAAAGCCAGGTTCTCACAACATCTGGGAAGGACGTAAAATGGTTGAAGCAGCACAGAAATATGACCGAATCGTACAGCATGGTGTTCAGCTAAGAAGCTCTCCTGCTATTCAGGAAGCAATCCAGTTAATGAGAGACGGTTATATTGGAAAAGTTTACATGGCCAGAGGTCTTGTATTCCGATGGAGACCATCAATCGGAGATGCCGGATTCTCTCCTGTTCCAAAAGGAATAGACTACGATTTGTGGACAGGGCCAGCACCAAAAAGGCCGTTCACTAAAAACCTTGTTCACTACAACTGGCACTGGCACTGGGATTATGGTAATGGAGATGTAGGAAACCAGGGTATCCATGAAACTGACCTTTGTATGTGGGGCCTTGACGTAGGACTGCCAAGTCAGATCACTTCCATGGGAGGTAAATTCCTATGGGATGACGCCAAAGAAGTTCCGGAAGTATTGACTTCTGTCTATAAGTATCCAGATGAAGGCAAAATCATTCAATTTGAAGTTCGTCACTGGTGTACAAATGCTGAAGATGATGCGACTGTAGGAAATATCTTCTATGGTGATAAAGGTATTATCGTAGTCGACGGATATGATAAGTACAAGTCTTACCTGGGTAGAGACAGGACTCCTGGTAAATCTGGTGAAGATGGAGGACCATCAGCTACAGGTATTGACAGAGGAGCCGGTGGAACAGACGGACACTTTGCAAACTTCATCGAGGCCGTGCGTAAGCATGACAAAACAATCCTAAACGGACCAGTAGAGACAGCTCACCTGTCTTCAGGACTGGCTCACCTTGGAAACATTGCTTACCGATTGGAGCGTGTATTGAATTTCAATCCTAAGTCTGAGTCATTTATCAATGACCCTGAAGCAGATGAAATGTTGACTCGTAATTACAGAAATGGTTACGAAGTTCCTGAATTGGTATAATTAACCGTTTTTTCCATAGTTATTTGATTAAACCTGTCAGGAAGTCCTGACAGGTTTTAATTTGTATTTTTAGTTACCCAAACAATTTGAAACCTTAAAAATGAGAATCAAGACCTTATTATATATGGCACTGGTAATGAGCACACCCTTGCTTTTTGCTCAGAAAAAAGATGCCATAGACCTGGNTGTGAAGGAAGGAGAGAAAAAAGTAGATGTGCTGATAGACGGAAAACTATTCACTTCATATATCTATCCAAGCAATATTATGAAGCCTGTTTTATGGCCAGTCAACTCAGCTGGCGGAAACATGCTTACCCGAAGTTACCCACTCATCAAAAAAGCCGGTGACAGGACAGACCATCCTCACCATGTAGGTATCTGGCTTAATTACGGTGATGTCAATGGATTGGATTTTTGGAATAACTCCGAAGCCATTTCTCCGGAGAGAAAAAGTAAGTATGGATCGATCTATCATCAGTCCATCGAAAAAGCAAAAAGCGGAAAGGGAAGTGCAGTATTGACAACAAAATCACTTTGGAAAGCTCCCGATAATACCTCCATGCTTGAAGATATGACAAGTTTTGAGTTTGTATCTGAAGGAAATACGAGAATCATCGATCGGACCACAAGCCTCAAAGCACTAATTGATGAAGTAGAGTTTACAGATAATAAAGAAGGCATGTTTGCCATCAGGGTGAGTCGTGAATTGGAGCTGCCATCTGATAAACCTACAACGCTGGTAGATTCTCATGGTGTTGCCACCAAAGTAGACAAGATGGACAATACTTATGTGAAAGGAAATTACAGAAGTGCTGAGGGAGTAGAAGGTAAGGAAGTATGGGGAACACGATGCCGTTGGATGAAGCTAGGGAGTGAGATCAATGGGGAGAAGGTATCCCTGGTAATTATAGATCACCCGGACAATGTTGGCTATCCTACTTACTGGCATGCACGGGACTACGGTCTGTTTGCTGCCAATACACTTGGTCAGAAAATATTCTCAAATGGAGAGAAAGAGCTGAATTTTAGCCTTAACAAAGGCGAGACAGCCACTTTTAGATACAGACTTGTAGTTGCATCGGAAGATCTGTCTGATGTACAAATCAATAAATTGGCAGATGAATATGCCAAAAAGAAATCCTAATCACATTCAAATTCTAGTTTAAAGATGTTCAAAGATCAATCGAGAAGAGATTTTATTCAAAAAAGTTTAATGGCTGGTGCTGGCCTTTCATTGCTGAATGCCTCTGCATTTGCTGAAGTGGCCAAGAAGTCTAAAATGAATTTAGGACTTGTAACCTACCAATGGGGTAAAGACTGGGATCTGCCTACCCTGATTACTAATTGTGAAAAAGCCGGATTTAAGGCAGTTGAGCTCAGGACCGAGCATGCGCACGGTGTGGAAACCAGCCTGTCTGCCAGTCAAAGAGCAGATGTGAAGAAAAGGTTTGCTGATAGTGATGTGACCTGCGTGGGCTATGGATCTAATTTTGACTACCACCATGTAGACCAGGCGAGGGTAAAAAAGAACATAGAGGGGACCAAAGAATATATCAAGCTGTGTAAGGACATTGGGGCCACTGGTATCAAAGTGAAGCCAAATGGATTACCAGAAGAGGTATCGAAAGAAAAAACCATAGCTCAGATTGCAGCCTCCTTTAATGAAGTGGGAAAATACGCCAGTGATATGGGGCAATTAGTAAGAGTAGAAGTACATGGTAAGCTCACGCAGCAACTGCCTAATATGAAGGCTATCTTCGATCAGGTGACAGAGAAAAGTGTAAAGATTTGCTGGAACTGCAATGACCAGGATCTATTACCTCCTGGACTGGAAGCGAATTTCAATTCAGTAAAAAAATGGTTTGGTGATACAGTTCATATCCGTGAGCTAAATGTTGGAGATTATCCTTATCAAGAGCTGATGGATCTGTTCGTGGGTATGAATTACAAAGGATATATTCTTTTGGAAGCCCGAACCTCTCCGTCAGATAGGATTGCCGCTATGAAAGAGCAATTAGAAATATTCAATTCAATGATTGCTAAGGCTCAATAGCCTTAGCTTCATTATTTTTTTAGCAGTTTAATAACCCAAAGAAACATGACCCAAAGAAGAGAATTTCTAAAGAAAAGTGTCCTGGGAACCACAGGGATTACACTCGGCGCGATGTCGTTTAGTGCCAAATCCTATTCAAAGATTATGGGAGCGAATGACCGTGTACGGATCGCTGTCTGTGGTGTGAATGGACGTGGCAAAAGCCATATTAGCGGATTTGGAAAACTAGACAATGTAGAAATAGCATACCTGGTTGATCCTGATAGTGTAGTCCTCGGTAGCAGGGTGAAAGCCTTGCAGCAAGAAGAAGGTGGATTACACAAAAGTGTGAAAGGAGTGGCTGATGTAAGAAAAGTACTTGATGACAAAAATGTTGATGCTATCACTGTTGCGACCCCAAACAGCTGGCATTCACTTATGGTCATCTGGGCTGCTCAGGCTAAAAAGCATATTTATGTAGAAAAGCCGGCAAGCCACGACATCTACGAAGGCAGAGTGGCACTTGCTGCAGCCGAAAAATACGGCATTGTGGTTCAGCATGGTGCTCAGAGGCGAAGTAGTGATCACTGGAGAAAACAGGTTTCTGAAATTCGTTCAGGAAAGTATGGGAAAATGGTTGTTTCCCACGGATTTGCCTGTAAGCCGCGTGAGGGTATAGGTTTTAAACCCAATACAGCACCACCGCCCCACCTGGATTGGAATCTGTGGAAAGGTCCTGCGATTATCGACAAGTACAATGAGAACCTGGTGCACTACAACTGGCACTGGAACTGGGCTGTTGGAAATGGTGAACTGAACAACCAGGGTACTCATCAACTAGATGTAGCCTATTGGGCACTCGATCCCGAGGTAGAAAACACCCACCCTAAGCGAGTAATGGCCCTGGGTGGACGATTCAAATGGGATGATCAGGGTGAAACACCTAACACGATGTTTGCCCTTGCTGAATTTGCCAATGGACAGTATGTGTTCTTCAACGTGAGAAACGTAAATCATGAAGGGTATGTACGTGAAGTGACCAACCGATTCTATTTTGAAGATGGAGGTAGACTCATTGGAGAAAATGGAGAGTACGTTTCTAAAAATGGAAGTCAGCCAAGAAATGTTACCGTAAAGGATGTACCCATGACAGAAGGTGGGAATTGGGGTAGTTTCATTACTGCAGTTAGAGCGAATGACCCATCAATGGCCAATGGTAACATGAAAGATGCACACTACAGCTGTACTTTGGGTCACCTGATGAATACTTCTTACAGGTTAGGGGAGAAGGTCCCTTTCAATGCCAAGGCCGGTCAATTTGGTGATAACAAATTGGCTTATGAAGAATTCATGAAAATTCATGCGATTGCTCGTGATGGCATGGGTGTACCTGAAGACAAAGCTGAATACGTGGTAGGACCGTGGCTGGAGTTTGATGGTGAGGCAGAGCATTTTGTCGGTGATCGGTCGACTGAAGCCAATCGTCTACTTGCTGATCCTCGAAATGCAGGATTCGATATCCCGTCACCTACCTCGGTATAAATAATATATTGTAACAATTAAAAGAGGGTGTTCCAATGGAGCATCCTCTTTTTTTATATATAATTTACTAGATAGACCCTATTTACCAATCAACCCATTTTTAAGCCGAAGCTTTTAAACTACCGAAGCTTTAGCGTAGGTAGTAGCGAAGGTGGAATAACCCAATAACCCAATAACCTAATAACCTATTAACCCAACAACCCATCAACCTATTTCCCCACCTTAAATTCATATATCCCACTTCCGACTTCATAAAGCTTATAGCCGTTCTTAGATTCCAGAAAGGCGATTTCCTTAACAGATTCTATCTTAATACCACCTTCTGTTACCTTGCTGTTGGGTGACGCAGGCACATAAACGGTGGCTTTCGAACCCACCGGAACCTCAACTTTCATTTGAAAGGCATCCGGTTTGTTTTGCCAGTAAATACCTGCCTTGCCATAGGAAGTTTTATAACTGTATTTCACGAAATCCATTGTAGAGATAGGTTGGGGCTTAAAAATGATATGCTTGTAACCTGGTTGCCCTGGATCAGCCTTCATCCCGGCCAGGTTTCGGTAAAACCACACGATACCACCTCCAAACATGGGGTGGTTATGCGATCCATCCTCATTCCAATGCTCTCGCGTTGTGGTGCTACCCAACTCCAGCCATCGTCCAAAACTGGGTTCTGTTTTTTGATTCATGGCAGCGTATGCCAAATGGTTCAACCCATTTTCTGCAAGTACTTCGAAGAAGAATCGGGTTCCGAAAATACCTGTATCCAGATGCCTGTCATTGTTTTCGACATTTTTCTCTAATGCAGCAACGACCTTCTGCCTTTGGTCTTCCGGCACTCCCATTGTCAATGCCAGTACATTTCCACCATAATTTCCGTATGACCCTTTTTCAGTGTCGTAAAACTCCTGGTAAAAGGCTTTTCTGGTGCTCTCTGCTAATGAAGCGTACTGTGTGGATTCAGCTTCCTGACCAAGGGCTTTGGCTGCCTTTGCTGTGAAGTCTGCACATCTCCAGAAATAAAAAGTATGCACCATGGATTGAGGAATACTGTTTCGTCCAGTAGGGGCGGCCCATTCCCCCAGGTTCATCCATACCACCGGATCGTCTTCGTTTGGCTCTTTGGAAAACATGATGCCCTTTTCATCCACCCATTTCTTCATCCATTCCACATGAGCTTTCATTCCCTCGTAATTGTCTTCCAGTATATCCAGTGCTCCATACTGAACATAAAAGTGCCAGGGCATAATACTCATTGCTGCACCCCATGGCACACCTCCACCACATCCCCGTTGCCAGGGAGCCCCGTTGGGCACATATCCATTGTCTACATTCTGCGCTCCCAGGATATCCTGGATCCATTTTTGATAAAAATTTCGTGCATCGAAGTTGTGCATCACAGTAAGACAGGCGACCTGACCGTCACCGGTATAACCTGATCGCTCTCTGTGAGGGCAGTCACTGGCGAGCCCACCATGCATATTGTCCGTTTGGCTTCTTTTCCAGATCTTATTGATATCGTTGAAAAGCTTATTGGATGTTTCAAAAGTGCCGGTCTCTTCTACATAGGTATTTACCGCCTCAGCCGTGAGATGTTCTTTTTTGAGTTCACCTGGCCAGTTGGTAATTTCTATCGCACTGAAGACAAACCAATTGAATCGGGGAGCATAATTCTCTTTTCCCTTTCCACTAAAGATATAAGTGTTTTCCCCGGAATACTGGTTGCTGAGGAAATCAATATCTATCTGATGGCCTGCAGGCCCGTTTACATTATTCAACCGTACCCAGCCGGATATCTCTGTGCCAAAATCAACAACATGTACACTGTCGTTTTTCTTCTTGATGGAAAGTGGCTTGAAGGTCTCGGTAATTTTATCCGGATGAGCAGTATGCGCTACCAGTTTGCCATATGGTGCTGCTCTTTTTACTACTTGGGTCCATTCGGAATCATCAAAACCGGGAGCCGACCAGCCTTGCTGTTCAAGGCGGGCATCATATTTTTCTCCATAATAAACCATGTCCATGAGGATAGGGCTTTTGTCAGCTTTCCATGAAAGGTCGCTGGCTATGATCTCTTTTGTGCCATCGGCATATTCTATTTCAACCTGACCAAAAAACCGCGGACTACCATATGGGCTTGTCCAGAATTTAGCTGGGTTATAGAAGCCATTTCCAAGAATACTACCGATCACATTTTCACCTTGCTTTAATTCATTGGTGACATCGTAGGTCAGGTACATCACCTTGTATTCTCTAAAATTATCAGCAACAGGAATATACTGATCTTCCAGTCCCGGTCGCTTACCATAATTTGTTTGATTAGGGATCAAAACTTCATCCCCCATCTTTTTTCCATTCACATAAAACTCGAAATACCCCAGACCAGTGACATAAGCTTTCGCCCGGCTAATCTTTTTGGATATTTCAAATGACTTTCTCAGCATTGGGGCAGGAGGGGGGAATGTGTCCAAAATAGCATTTGGACCTCCGGGAGGAATGGGTAAGGCTTCCTCTCCTTGCCAGTGTACGCCAATCCAGGTAGCTGTCCAATCGGTTTCCTGCAACAGGCCCATTCCCCAATAGGCAGGCTTACTCCATTCGGAAGGTTTATCGTTTTTGTCCCACGTGCGGACCTGCCACCAGCAATCCTGACCGGATTTTAGAGCGCTCCCTTTATAAAGGACTCTAAATGATTGTTCGGAAGATACTTTTTCGCTGTCCCACAAATCAGGATCCGTAAGCCCTGACTTTGATGAAGCAACCCTAATCTGGTAGGCAGTTTGTCTTTGAGCACGATCGTTATCAGTAGAAATATTGATCCAGGATAATTTGGGATTTGCCACATCAACAACAGTGGGATCTTTCAGGTACTCACAGGTAAGATCAATGGGACTAACACCAGAATCAGAACATCCGATCAGGATAATTGAAAAAAGAAGAATTTGAATGACCTTCATTATTTGGGAAGCTTTTGCAACAATAATAGCTGGATAATCTGAATCTACAATCCTGAGGGTACAGGTAATAACCTGAGGGTACAAGTAAAAATTTAATGATTGAATTAGATGATTTTACAGTGATTTATGCCTGTTGGGAAAGTTTCTTGATAAGAATTTAAAACGGAGTAATTGTGAGAACACGAATTTAAAATATGGCAAATAAATACCATAAAAAATATATTAAATATAATAATTAATTAAATTAGTTAAAATATTTGCAACGTATGGATCGTTCTATTACTTTTGAATCATAATTAGTTCTTATATATACTGTAGGATGATGAAACAGGCAGACATGCCCTCCTATCTCGGGGGTGAAGATAAGGGATAAACCTTATCTGGTTCACGATTGCTTACCCTAAGTAACCTTTCGTGAACTAGAAAGACTAACCGCTTCGTGGAGGTTCGAATCCTTCTCTTACAGCCATCATTTTTGGGTTAATGTTGTTTATTTGAATCTGGTCGTGGTAGGGGTGCCGCGACCTTTTTCTTTTTACAGAATACAGAATACAGGATTCAGAATTCAGGAGGTCTTCGATAATCGTTTCCTAAAATCACCTTATACTTTGCTTCTTAATTTCGGCTTTCTCCCAAAAACCGCTAAACTTACTTGGCCTGGTAATAGTAGGGTGGTTCGAATACAGAATTTAGTAGGTCTTCGATTACCAATTTTTCTTGATACTTTGTTCTATAGTGTTAGCCCTGTTCCTTCAACACTAATGCTTTTTCAAGTATTTTTAATTTCAAAGAAAGGAGGATCCCATCATGGAACTCAAAATTTTCTTGTGATTTTATTTATTGTAATGTTCTGGAAAACCTGAGTATTTAGATCTCAGAATATACTTATTTTCATTCAATATGGCTAATTTCTCTTGATTATGAATTACGCACTGTTATTGCGAAATTGTTGAATGAAATAAATTAAAATAATTTTTTTGTTAAAATATTTGCAACATATGAATTGATCTGTTACTTTTGAATCATAATTAGTTCTTATACATACTGTAGGGTGATGAAACAGGCAGACATGCCCTCCTATCTCGGGGGTGAAGATAAGGGATAAAACTTGTCTCGTTCACGAAATGCTACTCAGGTATACTTCGTGAATAAGAAAGACTAACCGCTTCGTGGAGGTTCGAATCCTTCTCCTACAGCCATCATTTTTGGGTTAATGTTGTTTATTTGAATCTGGTC
>JAHCMM010000037.1 GCA_019192515.1 Cyclobacteriaceae bacterium SS2 | reverse complement strand
CTGAATGCTCACCGAAACCCGGTATTTGATTTCTTTTTTAAATACTGGACCCATTTAGGCGATGGCATTTTTGTCGGAGTCCTATTTGCCGGTCTTCTTATTTGGAAATGGCGGCTGGCCATCATTTTTCTTGCCCAGGGTCTTGCTCAACTTATATTCTCACAAGGATTGAAGCGTTTTGTCTTTCAGGATGTCCCAAGGCCCACACGATATTTCGATGGAATTGCGGAACTCAATCTGATTGAAGGGGTGAAGCATCACGGAAGTTTTTCTTTTCCTTCCGGTCATACCATCACGGCTTTTGCCGTAGCTACTTTTTTCGCCATTGTTTTTAGAAAGAATAAAAGCTTGTCTGTGGCCATACTTCTGGGTGCAATACTGGTTGCTATTTCCAGGATCTACCTTCTGCAGCATTTCCTCAGGGATGTCTTAGCCGGCTCGTTGATTGGTGTGGTGATCGCAATAGGCACCTACCTGCTTTTTGAGCACTATGTCTTCAAAAAGCCGCTGTTAGAACAATGAGGCAAGCTTCATAGCAACCGCCTTATCCCCTTCCACTTTCATCTTTCCGGTCATGAAAGCCATCATGGGATTCAGATCGCCTTTTAGAAGCTTTTCAAAATTGTCTAGCTCCATTACCAGGGTGCACGGAGCTTCAGCATCTTCGAGGATGACCTTAGCAGGAGAAACAGTATCGTCCAAATGGACTGTTCCTTCACCTTTGAAATTGAAATTGACTTTTGATCCGAACTTCCCTCCATGGGTTTCGGCCATTTTAGAAACCTTTGCTGTTGCTTCTTCCAGCGTCATCATTAGATCTTATAAACCCAGCCGTGCTTATCCTCAATTTCTCCGTACCTGATCTTATTCAGGGTATCAAGGAATTGATTGGAGTATTTTCTTCCAGCTACATCCGGCAATTCGTAGTCAATACCATCATTGTGAAGGGTCTTGATCTGAGCTACAGTCGCAGCCGTACCGGCTCCGAAAGCTTCCTGTAGCCTTCCCTGCTCGATCGCCTGAACGATCTCTTTAATTGAGATACGTCTTTCCTCAACCTTCATTCCCTGATCTCTCGCCAGTGTAAGGATGCTATCCCGTGTAATACCATTCAGGATGGTATCGCCAGCTGGGGCTGTGACTAACACGTCGTCAATTACAAAAAGCAGGTTCATGGTACCTGACTCCTCTACATAGGCATGCTCTTTAGCATCAGTCCAGATAAGCTGATCATAACCTTCTTTCTGAGCTTTTACTGCCGGATATAAGGCTGCTGCATAATTTCCTCCTGTCTTGGCAAAGCCGGTTCCTCCGGCTGCAGCTCTTGTATAATGCTTTTCTACTTTTACTTTAACTGGCTGGCTGTAGTAAGCACCTACAGGACCTGTGATAATGAAAAAGCTGTATGTCTGGGATGGTTTGATGCCGATGTACGGATCCATAGCCATTTGGAATGGTCGGATATACAATGATGTGCCTGGAGCACTTGGAACCCAGTCTTTGTCCAGCTTCAGCAATTCTGTCATGCTTTGCATAAACAATGCTTCCGGTACTGGAGGCATGCACATCCTCTCCGCACTTTTGATCAATCGCTTGGCATTGGCTTCAGGTCTGAAAACCAATATTTCACCATTACGATCTCTATAAGCTTTGAGCCCTTCAAAAATGGTTGAAGCATAATGCAGGGTGGTATTGGCAGGGCTGATCTGTAGGTCACCATAAGGAACGATCCTTAGGTCTTTCCACTCTCCATTTTCATAATCAGCAATAAACATGTGATCCGAATAGACTTTTCCAAATACCGGATTCTCCAGATCTACTTGTTGTAATTTGGATTTTGAATTCTTTTCAATCCTGATGTCCATTGTTTCAACCATCGCCTTCTCAATTTAAATCTATCATTGCTGCCAGGTTACTTCTGCAACATCGAGCTGTTGGGAGAGCTTTCTGGCAAGGACAAAAAAGTAATCCGAAAGCCTGTTGATATAAGCCAACAGATTTTCATTGATCTCATTTTCCTGTGCCAATTTCACAATTCCCCGTTCGGTTCTTCTGCAGACAGTTCGGCAAACGTGGCACAAAGATACAACCTGATGACCTCCCGGAAGAATAAAATTCTTTAATTCAGGCAGTTTCTCAGAGAATTTATCGATGGAATTTTCCAGCCATAGAATATCATTGGTATCTATAGAACGTAAAACAAACCCCTTTGGAGGCTTTTCAGTGGCCAGAATAGTACCTATTGAGAATAGCATCTTTTGAATTTCGAAGAGTTGATCACTAATTTCTTTCCCAACCCCATCCTGGTCTCTTAGTAAACCAATAAAGGAATTTAACTCATCTACATTACCGTATGCATCAATACGCACATGATCCTTCTCCACTTTAGTCCCTCCGAAAAGCGAGGTCCCACCTTTATCTCCTGTGCGGGTATAAACCTTTAAACTCATGCAACTGGCTCTACCTTCCTGATATTTTTATTGACTTCGTCAGATTCTATTAATCCGTCTCTCAGGCGAATGATCCTGTGAGCATATTCTGCAATATCCTCCTCGTGAGTTACCATGATGATGGTGTTCCCCTTATCGTGGAGTTCTGCAAAAAGGTCCATAATGCTGTAAGAAGTCTTGGTGTCCAGATTACCGGTAGGCTCATCCGCCAAAATAATACTCGGGTCATTCACAAGTGCTCGGGCAATGGCCACCCTTTGACGCTGACCACCCGAAAGTTCATTCGGTTTGTGATAAGCACGCTCTGCCAGACCGACACCATCCAGCGTTGCAAGGGCTTTTTCCTCCCGGTCTTCTTTCCCATACCCTGCATACACCAGGGGTAATGAGACGTTCTCCAGTGCAGAAGCCCGTGGCAAAAGGTTAAAAGTCTGGAAAACGAAACCAATTTCCTTATTTCGGATTTCCGCCAATTCATTTTCTGTGAGATCACTAACATCATGGCCATTGAGTACATACTGACCTGCTGTAGGGGTGTCCAGGCAGCCAATGATGTTCATCAAAGTAGACTTGCCGGATCCTGATGGACCCATGAAGGCAACGTACTCTCCTCTTTCGATTTCAATACTGATGGATTTTAGGGCCCGAATCGTCTCCGCTCCCATCACATATTCTTTTTTGATCTCTTTGGTTGATATTACTGAACTCATATTGAATTAATGTGTGATCTATTATAGACGTATTAAACGCCATGAAGTTAACTAATTACTTCGTTAATATTTTATAAATACAAATTTCAATAATAACGGCACATTTTATAAATATTCTGAAGACGAGCAAAAATTGACATATCAGCTGGGTACTTAACACAGAAATTGATCTTTACTAATTAATGAGATAGCTTTGAAGATGGGCTGGTATGAACCCCGATGCTGATGCTAAAAAAACTTCTTTATCTGGTCGTAGTTGCTGTTTTAATTACAGCCACATACGCGATTTATTCCTGGCAAAAGGAAGAAATCAGCTACAACCAGCATATTCGACCAATCATCAATTCTAAATGCATCACCTGTCATGGAGGCATCAAAAAAGCTGGTGGGTTAAGCTTTTTATTTCGTGAAGAAGCACTC
>JAHCMM010000036.1 GCA_019192515.1 Cyclobacteriaceae bacterium SS2 | reverse complement strand
GATAAAATGAACAAGCTCATCGAGAAGCAGGGGCAGGTGCAGGAAAAACTGGACCGCCTGGATGCCTGGGAGCTGGACAATAAGCTTGAGCGTGCCATGGACGCTTTGAGAACTCCTCCCGGGGACGCAAAGGTTGATAAGCTATCCGGAGGGGAGAAAAGAAGGGTGGCGCTTTGTCGTTTGCTACTACAGCAGCCTGATGTGTTGTTGCTGGATGAGCCGACCAATCACCTGGATGCAGAATCAGTCAGATGGCTGGAGCAGTATCTGCAGAAATATGAGGGAACCGTCATTGCAGTGACGCACGACCGGTATTTCCTCGATAATGTCGCAGGCTGGATACTGGACTTGGATCGAGGAGAAGGTATTCCATGGAAAGGAAATTACAGCAGCTGGCTGGATCAAAAGCAAAAACGTCTCGCGCAGGAAGAAAAGTCTGAATCTAAGCGAAAGAAGACCCTGGAGCGTGAATTGGAGTGGATCCGCATGAGCCCGAAGGGAAGACAGGCAAAAGGAAAGTCAAGGTTGAATGCTTATGAAAAACTATTAGGCCAGGAAGCAAAGGCTAAAGAAGCACAACTGGAACTTTACATCCCGCCAGGACCAAGGTTGGGGAGTAAAGTGATCGAAGCCAATAATGTGAGCAAATCATTCGGGGATCGCCTTCTATTTGAAAACATGAATTTTTCTCTGCCTCAGGGAGGAATAGTGGGAGTGATAGGTCCGAATGGGGCTGGTAAGACAACCTTGTTTAATATGATTACCGGGAAGGAAAAACCGGATACAGGTGCTTTTGAGGTCGGCACAACAGTAGAGATGGCCTATGTGGATCAGGAACACCATGATTTGAATCCAAATGACACCGTATTCAAAGCGATCAGTGGCGGCAATGAGATTATCAACCTTGGCGGCAAAGAGATGAATGCCCGGGCTTATGTAAGCCGATTCAACTTTACGGGACCTGACCAGGAGAAAAAGGTCGGTGTATTATCCGGAGGGGAACGCAACAGAGTTCATCTGGCTATCACGCTGAAGCAGGGGGCAAACCTGATCCTGCTTGATGAGCCTACCAACGACCTGGATGTGAATACACTCAGGGCGCTTGAGGAAGCCATTGAGAATTTTGGAGGGAGTGCCGTGATCATCAGTCACGACCGTTGGTTCCTGGATCGTGTAGCAACTCATATCCTGGCTTATGAAGGAGACTCACAGGTTTACTGGTTTGAAGGTAACTACTCTGACTACGAGGAGAACCGCAAAAAACGACTGGGAGATACAGAGCCTCACAGGATCAAGTATAAAAAGCTGACGAAATAAAATAGAAAGCCTACTTCTCCTGGAAGTAGGCTTTCATTGGTTCAATATAATTATCAATCCAGCCCTGGTGATAGTCTGGCTGTCCATCAGGTATTTCGGAGTGTGTTAATGTCATTATGCACCCCTTGGGAGTGTCTTTAAATTGAATTTTGATGGTGGAGTCAGGATCATCAGGTCCAAAATCTGCTGATCTCCATTTCTGAACAATTTCTTTAGAAGGAGTAAGAGATATATTCGTTCCCTCGATGTATCCATCCCAGGCCGTGAATGGTTCACCTTCCACATCACTGCAATGTGCTTCTCCTCCTGTCATTTCGCTATGGCTTTCACTGTCGAGCCAGGCAGTATACAGCGTTTGGGTAGAGACAGAGAATTCCTGACTTAGTTGAATAGTTTTCATGGTACAGGGTAGTCCGAAAGACTGATGATTACCCTAAAGGTGTTAAGTTTTGTTGATCAATACCAGTTTCTGGCGATCGGCTTTTTGAACTGACTCAATAAATTGCTTCAATCTTGCATAATCAGTGGGTTGGTAATGCCCCTTATTAAGTGAAAAACTTCTGATGAAGGTGTATTTATTTTCATCATCGTCTTTTACGATGGTGATAGAATAGTTACCAAATTCTGACTCTATATTTTGATCCTGGATGGGTCTTTCTGGATGGAAAAACTGATCGAATGAGACCTGTATGGTATCTATTTGGGTGTATGGGTACCTGACTTCCATCGGGACGCTTCTTTCACTCTCCTTTACATTGATATAATCGATGTTGGTGAATATGAACGGATTGTAGAACATCCGCTTACCCATTAAGGCAGCTGAATTGCTTATTTCTAACGTCGCTTCCATACTTCCATGGGGAATTTCTGATCCGTCAATCTTCGAAATAGAAAGTTCAAGAAGTTTGAGATCACCCCAGCTGTGATTATCCACAAACCAGTCTGATTTCTCCTTTTCTGATTTGTCAACCACAGACATGAATCCATCATTTTCTACTTCTATACCTGAAAAATTCCTCCTGACTTTACAGGTGCCGAATCCATTTTTATCAATGGACATTTCGATATTGGTTTGTTGAATATTTTCCTCTGGTTTGTAGGATCGGGTATGGATTATTTTACTGTTCGATCCNTCAATAAGTAATGCATCCCGATCACTGGTAAATGTGCCCAGATACCCAAAGGGATTTGTCTGAGAAGTACATTCCAGCCATACGGTGTCTGATTCGAGAGGAACTGTAAGTATGGCATGGTTGAAATGTGCATTGGGAAAATCACCTTTGATGGCGCTGGTACTTCGNCCGGCCTTAATCAGGGTGTAGTAGGATTTAATACCTACAGCTTCCAGGAGGGATTTTGTATAAAATGATAAGGCCTTGCAATCACCATATTTGTTGGTGTGGACAAATCCACTTTCGAAAGGTTTCCATCCACCGATACCCAATTGAATACTCACGTATCTGGTGTTTTGCTGCAGATATTGATAGATCTTTTTAGTCTTTTGCAGTGGGGTATCATCAGGATTGACGAGTGCTCTGATCTGTTGTTTATCAATATCTGATAGTGTGTTTTGAGTATTGTTTAAGCCGTGGATCCACTCACCGAAAGATTGCCATGATGAGAGGTCTCCTACGATCCCATTCATTTGGAATTTTCCCGGTGCTACCATTACTGAGGGTGAATAGTCCTCAATATCATATGAATAGCTTTTATAAGTATAAGCCGGCAATGAATCGACTTCCCACTCATACAGAAAGTGATTTGGTTCGCTGATACTATCCCGGGCAGGAATGTTTGATTTATATCTGAAGGGATGATCCAGAAAACTTTCTACTACAAATCTTGAAGATACAACTGACAACTTCTCATCATCCTGTGGAATCCATCGGGGATAGAACAAAGATCCACTGTAATTGATAGAATACTCAACAGTGATAAAGTACGGAAATTGACGTTCGTTAATTTTAAGGTATTTAACCCTGTTGTCCGTAGCCATACTGGATCCGCTTGCCGAATAATCCTGAAAATCTTTGAGCTTATAGGATTTTATCTCATTCAGGTTGTTGTCAAGTACCGTTATTTTTGCTGACTCAATTTTCTGGAAGTCATCGTAAAACAACTTAAGCGTGTTAGTATTACTGGCGTACTTATCCAGTATGCATGACATGTATTTCCGGGTAAGGTTTGATTGATCGATACCCTTGATGATAAATTTTGTTTCGTCAGTCAGAACGACTTCATGGGCTCCTTCGGTAAATAATTTAAGGTTGTCCAGCGATGGCTGACCGAATGATACAAGGCCGGACAGCCAGGCTATGACATAAAGGACACGAGCTTTCATTGAACTTTCTTGAGGACTACCACTTCATTGTTTTTGTCTGCTGCCATCTGATAGAATTGTCTCAGATATGCATATTCATCGGGTGAAAAATCCTGCTTGGAGAGTTCGAAATTACTCAGAATAGTAATTGTGCTTCCAAGTTGTGTAGCAGAGTAAGTAAACCGTCCGGCTCCCTCGGGCAGCTTTACAATGGCCGTCTGTGGTAGCTCGGCTACATAATTTTCGGGCACTTCGATTTTGGCTATCACTACATTCCTGTTTTTATAAGGAAAATCTACAGGGGAGGTTCGGTCTTCTCTCACAAACGGATTTTCCAGGATGGCACCATAAGTGATTGGCTGAAGATATATGATGCCGGGGTCATCAAGATCTCTTGAGATTTCAAATTCAAAAGTAGTTGTATCGACGAACTCTGTGGCATTTAGGGAAAAATTTGATAATTCCCATTCACTGAAAGATTTGGCCAGGTCACTGGTGTATTCTTCTGCTCCCAAACGCTTGTATTTGGAGAAAGTACTCATAGCTGAGTAGTCACGGTGTTCTACATTTACCTTTGTATGAACCTTATTTTCGTCTACTCTCATGTCGTAATTTACCGATGAAGTAGTAGCGGCATTTTCTTTTAGGTTTATCCATTGTCCTCCGCTTTCATTTACCATCCATCCATTTCCATTTAAGCATCGATGAGGTAGGGTACCAAAAGGCATATCCGATGCGGCGTCACACAGATAAAGCATGTCATCTATTACCACGGAGGCAATCACATAGTTAAAATCCTGATAATTGGGGTATGCAGGATGAACAATGCCGTGGCCTCTCGTGCTTAATATGATCGGGTGGGATTGAAGTCCGGCCTCCCGGTAAGCCGCCACCAATGAAAGGTTGATGTCTGATACACTGCCTTCTTTATCACTAAATGTTTTTCTACCGACATTGTCGCTGGATATGGAATACAACTCATTCCAGGCTACATTCTTTCTAAGCCAGTAGTAGAGTTCCTGCGCCTGGACAAGCGGGGGAGTACCTGTCATTTCATCAATCTTCTCCTTTGCATAATTGCCTTTTCTGAGTGATTTACCAAAGTTTTCACGATCCAGAAGTGTTGCATTGAGTTTGTCATAGCTGCCAGCCATATGTTTTAGGGTACTATTGGGGTACTGGATGGTCATCAATTGAAATTCCAGCCTGGAGGGCAAATTAGGCTTGTTGTTCATAAAAGGCTCTTCTATTACCGGTGGGATGTTCTTCCCTATATATTGCAGTTTCTTGCTATTGGAAGTAAGGGTGCTGGTGTACTTAGGATTTGGGTTTGTACTGGTGGGCAAACCCTTGGTAGTTACAGTGAATTTTTCTTCGTAGTTTTCTTCAAATCTTTCAATTGGAAAATAATTACCTACCTGGTTGATTTGATAATAATAATATTCAGGTAGCACCAGGTGAATATCGGAGTAAGCAACTGGGATATCGTCCTGGAAATACCAGGTATCCAGATTGCTGATGAAGTCAGACCTTTTGCTGTAGTTGTATTCGATCACTGAACCTTCTCTCACATCCGGGAGGGCAAAACTTATTTCCACCCAATAATCGTTGAGCCTGGTTTTGAACTCTTTGTCATTGGTCAGCTTCGTTTTTTCCTCTTTACCATCCACAAGATTATATGTGAAGCCTTTGAGCATTGTGAGTTCTTCCTTGCTGCTTCCTACGGCAGGCTCATAGATCCGGATAGAGACGTTAGCCTCATCTTTTCCGGCCACTTTAAATATTTTCTTTCTTACTGTGACTTCATATTTATATTGAAATCCCTTTTCATTGACATATTGAAAGGTGACATCGGCAAATTTGCCAAGTACCATGGATTCGGCTTCGGGATAAAATTCACAGGATTTCATTTCGAGCTCATCCTGGGAGACCTTACCATATTTAAATGGTCTTTTCTGAGCAAAGGAGAGGATAGGCAAGCAAATAGCCAGGAGTACTATGGATCTTTTCATGGGCTTAGGGTTGATGATTTTATCATTAAAATAAGAAAAGTCCAGATCAGTTCAATGCTTTTTACCGAATAACTGAATAATATTTTTGTATGAAACACATTCCGTGCTGCAAAAAATAAATCATTTGGTTTGAGCCCATTGAAGAATTGAATTTGATACCTGCTCGCTATTTTCCTCATGGGGGAAGTGGCCAGCTTCAAGTTCTATCGTGCTGGAATTAGGAAAGCCTGCTTCAAAAGTCCTCAGATATTTGGACGGAAGGATCGTATCCCTGATGCCCCAGATGAATAAAGTTTTTTTGTTTTCGATTGGCTTTTTCTTATCCCAAAGCTGCTGGAACCAGCCCTGGTCGTTGAGCAGCGAGCGAGCAAATGCTATTGTTCCTTCCCGCTCTTTACTGGTCGGGAATGGCCTGGTATAGTGTCTGAGAATTTTCTTTGAGGGCTTTTGTTTGAAAGAACCCGGTAGAATGAACCTTGCAGAGAAATTGAGTTTTCTATATAAGAAA
>JAHCMM010000035.1 GCA_019192515.1 Cyclobacteriaceae bacterium SS2 | reverse complement strand
CTTGAGATTTTGCAGGAACTTGTAATAGGTCTCCACTGAAGTCTCTATTTTATTATTGAGCATATTGCGATAAAATCCAAGTGAAAGCTGGTCTGAAATCTGCGGAAGTAAATGAGGATTTGAAAGTCGCCATGTGTCAGTAGGAGACAAGGATGCAGAATTAGACATCACATGTACATATTGCCTTGTTTTGTTATAACTAATCTTCAATGAAGAAAAGTCAGTGATACTGAATCTACCGGACAATCTGAATTCCGGACCATGATAGGAATTGATGATCTCTCCACTTCCATATAATGTGGAATCTGCCCGGGTAGATGAATTCACAACAGAACCCTCGTAACTAAATACTGTCTGTGGACCTAAAGCATTAAACATCGAATACCTGAGCCCACCATAAACAGAAATTCTGTCCGTAATCTCAAACTGATCTGATATATGGATGAAAGACTCGATACCCCGCTCTTTGGGTACCACCTGTGGTGCGATGATGGACTCGCTTCCTAGTGGCAGTTTGCTGCCAGGGTTGATTGTATAATATTTTGCTCCAAATCCATAATTTAAAGTGTGTCTTTCACCAACAAAATTATTTAGCTCAACCTCTATGTTCTTTTCTTCCAGTGTGAAATCCTGATTAAATGAATTAGGAGGAGAATCTGTGAATGATAAGTCGTACTGGTATTTTACTAATATCGCTGAAACATTCAGGTCAAAATTGGGATTGAATTGATGAATCCAATCAAGGGTTGCATTTGAGTTTGTGTATTCAAAATCAGAGAAGGAAAACAAAGTATCAGAAGCCAGTTTAAACTTATCCTTGCTGTAATACCCAGTCAAAACCAGTCGATCCTTTTCTCCAATTTCATGATCCAGTGTTCCATTGACATCGTAAAAGGACACTTTATTTCCATTGAATTCAGCATCTTTTGACTTGTTCAGGATCCAGTTGGAATAAGTAGTCCGTCCGGAAACCAGGAGGCTGGTCTTTTCATCTATTAAAGGGATTTCCAATGTTAGCCTTCCGGTGATCGGGCTTATCCCACCTTCCCCTTTAAAATCAGTTTTGCTGCCAGATTTTGAACGGATATCAAAAACCGATGAGAGTCTACCTCCATATTTGGCAGGGATGCCACTCTTGAAGATTTCCATGCTCTCCATGGCTTCTGAATTGAAAACAGAAAAGAAACCAAAAAAATGCGAGGAATTGTAGATAGGAGCCTTATTGAGCATAATCAGATTTTGATCAGACTTCCCTCCTCTTACATTAAAACCGCTTGCCCCTTCACCAACTGCTTGTACACCCGCTTCAGTTGTTGATACTTTCATCAGGTCTTTCTCTCCCAGTAAAATGGGAATGTTTTTGGATTCCTCGATATCGATCTTTCTTACACCCATCTGGACGTTTGAAACATTGATATCTCTGTCTGATTCAACTAAAACCTCCTGGAGTGCAATGACATCAACCGCCATTTCTATATCCATCCGGCCATTAGAAAACAAAACAATATTCCGCGTGGTCGTTTTCATTCCAACAAACTGAATGAACAATGTATGCTTTCCATTTGGCAGCTTGAGGGAGTAAAAACCATTTTCATCTGTGCTGGAAGCGATAAATGGGTTCTGAGTGTACACCAGGGCACCTTCTATCCCCTCTCCATCTTCCATGTTTTTTACGTAACCAGCGATGGTCGAACTCCCGCCTGAAACCAGTTGATTCCGATTTCCAATTTCAAACACGAAGTTTTCCAAATCTGAAGATTCGGCCTGGTTGATATATTCCCGTGAAAACACCAACCCTTTCTCTATAATTGAAACCTCTTTTTCTTTTGATAGAAATGATTTTGTTATTTCAGGATCATCAATAATGGCAACATTCTGGGTAAGAATTACGCTACCTTCATATTGAAAATAATTAATTGAAGTACCCCTAAAGAGGTGATCCAGTTTGTCTTCCAAAGAATCACCAAGAAGATCCCCGCTGAAATCTAAGGAATCCAACCAATCACTTTGATAAAAAAATTGAACATCATGAGTCCTTTCCAATTCTGATATGACGTCCGTTATCGGTAACCTGGATTGACTTTGCCCAAATCCTTCATATTGGAAAACAATACAACACAGCAGCAAGACTCCTCCTAAAATATTAACACGAATATTTAACATCAATCACTCATTAAGCTATCATAATATTCAAGTAAGGAGACAATATCCTGGTCGTACCCTTTTTTAGGTCTGAGCATATTTTTTCGGATAAACCTGCGAAGTTCTTTTTTATGATCCCACAACTCCTTAATGATCGACCTTCTTGATGAAACCTGATTGTAGGTGCCTCCCCGCTTCAAAAAATAGGCATCATAATTTCTGAAATCCAGTGTCATATCTCCCTGAGAAGGGAAGGCAATTTTTTTCCGTTTTACAATCAACTGCACATTTTCACCCATATATAACTCATCATAGAATCCCTGCCTCTGCTCTGGCGATTCACTTTTTTCATAATATTTGAAATAATGATTATCCATCGTGAACCAATTGACTTTCTCCTGATTAAGATTCACCGGCTGTGAATAAAAACTATGCAGGGGATGCCTCAGTAAGAGGATGTCAGACTCAACATCATACAGACCAAAAAAATCAGTGTAAACCTGATTCGAATAACTGATTTTGATTTCAAGCCATCTGTTATGTGAAAAAAATTGATGCGAGATGGTGGAGCTGTAATAAACAGCATAATGCGACCCGGCAGTAACCGGAAGATTTACAAGCCCCATGTTTTTGTCAAACCATTCTGTCACATCACCATTTAAATCCAGGGAAGTGACATCAATCTGTGCCTTTGAGTGATAAGAAAAGGATAGTGCTAAAAGCAACAAGAAGGAATGGTTATTCATAATGGGGTGATCTCCTCATATGTAAAAGCAATTTTGGGGCTGAAGGTACTCAAAAATTGGAATCTAACGTTAATTCCAGCGACAGATTACAAACAAATCAAAAAACCTCACTGTAAATTATAAGATTCTGAAAATTCATAAAAATGCGGAAGTAAAATCTAGAATTTTGTAATTTGACAAGCTTAATCCACTATATTTAAAGGCCCCATTTGATTAACCAGGCTCATGAAACAACACATTGACCAACCTGAAAAAGAGGAAAAGTTTCTAAATTTTTTAAGAATCGAGGAAGATTCCAAGACTCCAAAATACAAACAGATTGTCGATACGATCATCTCCGACATTGAAAATGGAATCTTTAAAATTGGAGAGCGAATTCCTTCCATAAACGAGACGAGTGAGGAATTTTACCTTTCCAGAGATACTGTAGAAAGAGCATACAAATTGCTCAAGAAAAAGGGATTAATCATTCCAGTAAAGGGTAAGGGTTATTTTGTAGCCAATACCGGGGGACCTAAAGAGCTCAGGATTCTTATGCTGCTCAACAAGCTAAGTGAGCACAAGAAAACTATCTACAATGCCTTTGAAAAGAAATTCAACCTCGAGGAAGTAACTATTGATCTGATCATACACAATTGCAACCCCTACACCCTGGAGTCTGCCATTATAGAAAACCTTGGTAATTATGATCACTATGTCGTAATGCCACATGTAGATGAGGTCACAGAAAGTCTTGTGGATACCATCAACAAAATACCTGAAGAAAAGCTCATCCTGATCAACCAGGAGATAGACGGGATCCAGGGCAGATTCTCGTCCGTTTATGAAGATTATGAACATGACATTGAATCAGCTCTGAATGAGGGCTATGATTCAATCAAAAAATACAAAAGACTTAAGCTGGTCTTTCCGCTCACTAATCACTACCGTCCAGCCATCAAAAGTGGGTTTACAAGATTCTGCGAATCACAACACATGAGCTACGAGATTACTGATACGTTTAAGCATGACCTGCTTCGAAATGGTGATCTCTATATTGTGATAGAAGAGTCTGATTTGTGTGAGATCATCAAGACCGCCAATGCACAGGGCTTAAAAATCGGTGAGGACATCGGGGTGATCTGTTATAACGACACACCCGTAAAGCAAATTTTGATCGGGGGTATCAGCGTAATCACCACTGACTTTGAGAAGATGGGCGAAACTGCCGCCAACTTCATCCTGGAGAAAAAAACAGACAGGATCAAGAACCCATTTTCTTTGATCAAAAGGAGCTCCATCTAGCTACCTTTCTCAGGATATTACAGGAGGGTTAGCTGACTGAATAGAAATTAATTTGCATTTCTATATCGGTTATTTTTTGCCCATATTTTCACATTAGCCAAATAGAAGGAAGTATTGAAAACCATAGCAGTATTTGACATAGGGAAGACCAATAAGAAATTTATCATTTTTGATCAGAACTATGAGATAATTTTTGAGAAGGGATTGAAGTTTGATGAGAAGGATGATGAGGACGGTTTTCACTCTGAGGATATCCACAGACTGGAGCGTTGGATTCCGGAAACCCTGGAAAAATTCTGCAACTCCAATACATACGACATCACAGCAGTCAATTTCAGCGGATATGGCGCATCGCTTGTTCACCTGGATGAGAATGGTAAGCGTTTGACCACGATGTATAATTACCTCAAGCCACTGCCTGAAGATGTCAGCAATGACTTTTATCAGAAGTATGGTGAAAAAGAGCTCCCAATAGAGACTGAATCCCCTGTTCTGGGCATGTTGAATGCCGGCTTGCAGCTTTATTGGATCAAAAAGAAAAAAGCTGAAATATTCAGCAAAATCAAAGCATCCCTTCACTTCCCGGAATTCTGTAGCTTTCTGTTGACAAAAAAGAAATTCTCACAAATGACCAGCTTAGGGTCTCATACCAGCCTGTGGGATTTCAAGAAAAACCAATATCACAGCTGGACAGAAAAGGAAGATATTCAGCGATTGTTACCAAATCTGATGCCCACAGATCACTCGGAAGATGTGGTGATTGGCAAAAAAAAGCTTAAAGTCGGTGTTGGGCTTCACGATAGCTCAGCTGCACTCATCCCCTACCTAAAGATTTTGAAATCAAAATTTGTGCTGATTTCCTCTGGTACGTGGAACATCAGCATGAACCCTTTTAACCAGTCCCCGCTGACACTGGAAGAGCTGAAAAAAGATTGTCTAAGCTACATCAGTTATGAAGGCAAAAAGGTCAAATCCAGCAGGGTTTTTCTGGGTAATGAATATGAATACTGGCGACAAAAGCTGGAACAGCATTTCAATAAGTCAACCGGATATCACAAACGTATCAAATTTGATCCGGTGATCATGAACAACCTGCTGATCAAGCCTTCCGAGAAGCGAATATTCCTACCTCAGACGATGAAAGGCACCGGACCACTACCAGGTAATTTTAGTCGTAACCAAATTGACCTGAATGAATTTGAAAATTTTAATGAGGCTTACCACCAACTGATCCTGGATCTGACATATATTCAAAAATTATCTTTAGATCTTATCATTGAAAAGGAAACAAGGGACATCATCGTCTCAGGTGGTTTTACTTCGAATGAGGTATTCCTGAATACTTTGGCAGGTTTTTATCCTGACTATAATGTTTATTCTACTAAATTATCCAGGGCATCTTCATTGGGTGCGGCGATGGTATTGCATGACAAATGGAATAGAAAACCCTTAAGTAAGGACCTTCTTGCATTCAAAGATTTCAAAGCACCCGGATTTCTTGACTTTGGCGAATATCAATATAGCAAAGTCGGTACAAACGTGTAATTAAATATTAAAATCAAAGCAATGAACATCAACCCGGCACAGATTTCAAGTCACAACGAGTCACAGTTACCTGACCACAAGGAAAAATTCGATTTCCTGGCGAATCAGCTGACCAGATCCAATATTGATGTTGACAGCCTGATCAAAAAAGTACAAAACCTGCAGATTGAAGTACCTAGCTGGGCTCTGGGAACCGGGGGTACACGGTTTGGCAGGTTCGCTGGTGGTGGAGAACCAGGTAATCTTATTCAAAAGATTGAAGATGTAGGGGTGCTAAACACGCTGTCTCGTGCATGCGATTCTATTTCATTGCATATCCCCTGGGATATCCCGTCTGATGCGAATGCCATTAAGCAGGAACTGAAAACAAAAGGATTAACAATCAATTCTGTCAATTCCAATACTTTCCAGGATCAGCCGGGACAAAAAAAATCTTATAAGTTTGGGTCACTCTGTCACACAGACAAAGGGGTCCGTAAACAGGCAGTCGACCACAACATAGAGGTGATCGAGTATGGAAAAATGCTGGATGCCAACGTACTCACTGTTTGGTTGGCCGACGGATCATCCTTCCCTGGTCAAATGGATTTCAGGACAGCTTATAGCAATACCTTGTCCTCCCTGGAGGATATTTATGACAAAATTCCCAGCGGATGGCAAATGCTTTTGGAATACAAGCCATTCGAGCCAGCTTTTTATCACACAGTGATTCCGGATTGGGGCACCTCCTATTCTATGGTGACAGCACTGGGTAACAAAGCCAATACCCTTGTTGATCTTGGACACCACCTGCCCAATACCAACATCGAGCAAATTGTCGCAACCCTCCAACTGCTGAATAAGCTCGGAGGATTTCATTTCAATGATAGCAAGTATGCTGACGATGACATCTCTGTTGGTTCTATCAAGCCCTATGCTTTGTTCCTGATCTTTCTGGAGCTGGTAAAAGGAGAACAAACAAATATGGAGCCTGCATGGATGATTGATGCCAGCCACAACCTGAAAGATCCATTGGAAGACCTTCTTCAATCCTTACAAAACATTCACCTGAACTATGCAAAAGCTTTGACTGTGGACCTGAATGAGCTCAAAGACACTCAGGAAAGCAATGAAGTAGCACAATGTCAGGAAATTTTACAAAATGCTTTCCAACTTGATCTGAGACCATTGGTTGCTGAAGCCCGACTCAGAGCAGGTGGAGCGCTTCACCCCTTATCAGCTTTTAAAGATTTGAAAGTACGAGAGAACCTGATCAGGGAACGTGGAACCTCAACAGTAGCTACAGGACTTTAAACATATGACCCAAAAAAAATCAATCATCGGAGAGCTTGATTCCGTAGAGGAATTTGAGCGCCAACCCGTCCCAGCCAATAAGCTAAAGAGTCTTAGAAACTTTATTGGGATGTATGCGGGAGAACATACAGCAGGAACTGAATTTGTGATCGGCCCATTGTTTGTTGCCCACGGAGTGTCAGCATTAGACCTGCTTTTGGGACTGTTAGTGGGAAATACACTTGCCGTACTAAGCTGGACCTTTCTCACTGCTCCCATAGCTGTGAAAGAGCGAATTACACTGTACTTTCAGCTCGAAAAGATCTGTGGTAAAAACCTTGTAACCATTTACAACATCGTAAATGCCCTGATGTTTTGCTTCCTGGCGGGGTCCATGATTGCAGTTTCAGCAACGGCTGTGGGTATTCCCTTCGACATGCGGATGCCGCATCTGAGTGATACCTACCCCAATAGTATCAGCTGGGTGATCGTCGTTTTCTTAGTAGGGTCGGTAATTACGGTTATTGCAATGTATGGCTATAACCAGGTGTCGAAGTTTGCCAATATTGCAGCACCATGGATGATCCTGGTCTTCATTGCTGCTGCTATCTCTGTCTTCCCCCAACTGGGAATTGAGCAGCTTTCGGATTTCTGGCCCATCGCCAATGAAGTGATCTGGAAGGGAGTGCCACTGGACGGACAAAGTAAATTTACTTTCTGGCATGTGACCTTCTTCGCCTGGTTTGCAAACATGGCCATGCACATAGGAATGGCAGACCTTTCGATCTTCCGATATGCTAAAAAGTGGCAATACGGTCTCTCTTCTGCAACTGGGATGTACCTGGGTCACTTCATTGCATGGATGGCTTCAGGGATACTTTATGCGCTGTTCCTTTACCAGTCTAACAACAGCACCGAATTTGCCCCTGGCCCTATCGCTTATAATGCAGCCGGTATTGCAGGTGCTGTTTGCGTGGTCNTTGCCGGATGGACCACTGCAACTCCGACAATCTATCGGGCTGGTTTGGCACTTCAGGCTATCGTACCTAGCTCTAAAACCTGGAAGGTGACCGCCTTTACCGGATTGATCACCACCATTGCAGCATGCTTTCCTGGATTGGTGATGCAGTTGCTTGATTTTGTAGCTCTTTATGGCCTCATGCTTATGCCTATGGGAGCCATCATCTTCGTAGACTATTATTTTGCTGACAAATTCAAATTCACCCAGTACTATGCTCAGGTCAAAGGAATTAAATTTAATGTGTCTCCAGGCCTGGTATGGGTACTTACCCTAGGGCTTTGTCTGATGTTCAACATCAATTTTGGAGTAGACATCTTCTTTCTTGGACTGCCAGGCTGGTTTGTGGCCGCCTTTCTGTATGTGATTCTCAACAAAATGCTTCAAAAAAATGTCTAAATCATTGAAAACCTCGCTGCTCAAGACCTTATCTTATATTGGACTTGGCCTGACAATCGTTCCCTCTATTTTGGTGTACATGACCATGATTAGCCATGATATGCATATTAACCTTATGGGAGCGGGAATGGTCCTTTGGTTTATCACTGCACCCTTTTGGATCAATAAGGACAACTAAATCTTTTAAGCGATGAGATCACTAATCACCATAATTTTCCTTTCTGTATTTCATTCCATGCTAGCTCAACCATTCACCATACCTCTCTTTGACGGGAAAATCCCTAACAGCAAACCTTCTAAAGTCACAGAAGAAGTAGTGAAAGGCGATATTCTGGTTATTAAGAAGGTTGTGACTCCACATATCGAGGTTTTTTTGCCAGCTAAAAGGCAAGCTACAGGACAAGCTGTGCTCATTTGCCCTGGCGGAGGCTATGGAGTCCTGGCTTATGACTGGGAAGGCTACGACATAGCCAAATGGCTTAACAGTCAGGGCATTGCAGGCATCGTCCTTAAGTATAGACTCCCCAATGAAGAGAGCCAGGTAAAGAAGGAGTTGAGCCCGCTTATTGATGCCAAAAGAGGCATGAGATTAGTCAGACATCACGCGAAGGAATGGGGCATTGATCCCGACCAAATTGGCGTGATGGGTTTTTCTGCAGGCGGACACCTGGCCAGCACTTTAGGCACTCATTTTGATGCTGGGGATGCTTCTTCTTCCGACCCAATTGAAAAGTTGAGCGCTCGTCCCGATTTCATGATCCTGGCTTATCCCGTAATTTCCATGGATCCAGAGTTTACTCACATGGGCTCCAGAACAAACCTGATCGGACAGAGCCCCTCTAAAGAACTTGAAATCTATTACTCGAATGAAAAACAGGTCAAATCAGATTCCCCACCAACATTTATTTTTCACTCACAGGATGATCAAGCTGTGAAAGTGGCTAACAGTCTGGAAATGTATCGAAGCCTTGTAGAAAAAGGGGTGCCCGTGGATGCCCACTTCTTCCCTACCGGTGGACATGGATACTCCCTGGGAATCAATACCGATGATACTTATGGTTACTGGCCGGAATATTGTGCGGACTGGCTGAAGAAGATCAGGAAGAAAGATTGAACCTTAAGGGTTTGAACCGGTAAGGAATTAAGAGCATTGTGGGTTTACGTTTCTCTAAATGAACTTAATGGCTTAATGGTTACTGGGAAAATGATTCTCAATGACCTAAATGTCTAAATGGTTAGCATTTACTCAGGCAGCCTGGCAAAAAACTCATTGACCATTGGTTTCAGGGTATGACTAATATTGTGAGTGTAGAAATTAATAAGAAGTCCTTGTGGTTTCTCTAGCAACTTCATATACGTCAATAGCTGGGCTTCATGCACTGGCAGCGTTGTTTCAACAGCTTTGAGTTCGACAACGACACTATCATTAACAAGCAAGTCAAGTCGCAATTCGGTGTCAATTTCCAGATTATCATAGATAACTGGAATTAACACTTGCTGCTTAACATTAAGACCATTCTTTTCTAACTCATACTTCAGACATTTTTCATATACACTTTCTAATAAACCGGGCCCTAATGCTCTATGAACTTTAATGGCATAGCCAGTTATTTCATAAGATAATTTAGTTATCTGTCTTTTAGTCATGGCTTTTTTTGTACATAAAGGTATCACGAAACATTAAATGACATCAAACTATATCTCTTCAATAGCTTAGAGTTTTTTTGAACCATTAAGAAATTAAGAAAATTGAGGGTTTACGTTTCTCTAAATGAACTTAATGGCTTATTGGTTACTGGAAAAATGATTCTCCTTCTTTGGATTTCTGTAGATTTTTGAACCATTAAGGATTTAAGAGCATTGAGGGTCTTAGTTGAAGCTAAATGACCTAAATGTCTTAATGGTTAACCTCACTCTGGTAGTCTGGCAAAAACTCATCTTGACAAAAAATGGTTAAGTGTAAATGCCTTTATGGTCAATAAGTGATCCCTATTCCAGAATCAACTTCCGCTGATCAAAAGCTTTACCTCCTTTTTTAAGAATTAAGAGATAAACTCCACGTGGTATCCCTGTTGGATTAATTTCAACACGCTCTTCCTTTTGAAGTTTCATTTTAAGTTGAGATCTTCCCTGGATATCCATAATTTCCAGTTCGTCCACTTGTCCCCGAAGCTTCTTATCAAGCCTGATACTGATCTGGCTGTCGGAAGGATTTGGATAAACACTCCACAGGCTGTTTTTAGTTTCTGTGCCGGCAATCAAATTGGGCTCATCGGTAGAAAGCATGATATACATGGCATTGCTGGGCACATACATCTTCACTCCATCATTAATTGGAAAGAGTAGAATCTCGTCAGATTTTTCTCCATTGGCGGTGAGCAAATGTGCAGATTTGATGTTTTGGTTTCGGAATTCTATACTCATCATATTATTGGCAGCTTTCCAGGGCATTCTCCCCGTATTGATGATCTGAAACCCATTCCGAACATCTCCACTGGAGGGTTCAAATTGTGCAGGTTGCTCCACCCAACCAGTAGGTCGATAGACAGTCCCAATCTGAACAAGGATCTTGCCTGAGTTACCGAGCGGTGTATCGTCCATCGATACTACTGAGATTGCTGCATATTCATTTTTCACTGAAAGCGTGATATCTGGCAACTCAACATCCTGCGTTGACTCTCCATCAGAAAAGAACCCCGTCGCACCCTGAGCCATTGGTGCTGACATCGTGGCCAGGCCTTTCCCATAATCCAGGTTCAATTCACCAGTTGAACTACCAATGGTTTTATTACCAAGATCAACAAGAGTATTTATTTGAGCGTCTATAACAGTATTTCCATCTCCACCATAAGCTACCTTTACCTTGCCTGTCAGAAACGCGAATGGGATGACTTCCGTCTCTGTCGGATCATTCTGATTTCCATACGAATCCCGGTTAGGGTCAAAGCCATTTTCTTCGGCTATTACCGGCAGTTCCCGATCCCAGATACTCTGAAGGGGCCGCTGTTCCAAAACTACCGGATCTGATTCCTGAATAAGCCCTTTTCTAAAGATATACGCACTGGCAGGATACATAGCCGTGGTACCAGGTATGGAAGAAGTCCATCGGAACATGGGGTAGGTATTGATATTTTCGTATTCTCTCCAAAAATCATAGTAAGGATTGTCATCAAAACCTTGATGCGATGGGTTAAACCAAAAGAAAGCATCCACACCATTGAGGGATGAATAGGCTGCAATCAGCCAGGGACCTTCAGCCTGGTATTTCGCCGGGAGATTCCATCCACTTTCGGTAACAATAAAAGGATGGCCATCAACTTGCTTACTGCTTATTGGTAGCTTATTAGGATTTTTCAGCACAGACTCCCCTATATAATAGTCGCCCGGATCAATTCGATACCCATCATACCCTGCATTATTTGGATTCACATGCGTTGGACTCACATATCGGTTTATGGCAATCACATCTGCGGCCGCATTGGTCCACCTTTCTGCATCATTGAGATACAATGAACTAGCTGTTTTCCAGTTAGTGGTGTTTATCAGCTGCTTACAGCCCAGAGTGACTTTATAATGATCATAAAATTCCTCATAGACAGACCTCTGCTGCTCTGCCATAAACTGTATCTGATCGCTAATCCTAACCTGTGACACATCCCCGGGCAGATTAGGATCATCCACTGAAAGTGTGGCTACCCAGATGTTTTCAATCCCCATCCTCTGGTTATTGATATTGTCATTAGGATTTGTGTCATTATTCCAGGCTGCATATGCTGATTCTATTGTGCCATATTTACTGATCAGCCAACTATAAAAGAGATTTTCCATAATTGCCATCTGATCCGGCCAGTTGGCCAATGAGTTAATAGTCCAAAAGAAAATACCATCCTCATTGAGCATCTGGATAATGGCGACGGATGGGTCATCCTTTAGCGCAATCCCTGTATAGGGATTTGTCTCTCCATAGAGTACACTCACCCAACTTTTCATGGCTTCCTGGTAGGCTTCAGAGATATAGAGCGCCCCCCACGGTTTAGCTGTTCCATTACCGGTGTATTCGCCAAATCCCCACTCAACAGGCGGATTTTCTATGGCATATGGCCAATGTGGACTAATCACAACATAAATCCCCTCTTTCTTGAATGCAGCCACTGCTCTCCAGATATTATCAATCTCTTCCATATTTGGAATATTGAAATCCGTTTCGCTCTCATCTGGTGAGATCTCCGCGTGGTATCGAATGATATTGACTCCCCGCTTGGCTAAAAACCTTGCATAATAAGAGAGCTCTATGCTTGAAAGGTTCTCTGATAAACCAGCCCCTCCCGAAGCCCAAAACCTGATTGGAACTCCATTGCCGTCTACAAAGCTTTCACCATCCTCGGAAAGACCAATAAATCCGCTTTGACCAGCTTCATCTTCATTGAGGAATCTCAAATCGAGAATAGCATCTTCACTGAAAGCATCATTCTGAGGATTGAATGTCCAGCCAGCACCTGGCTCTTGAGCAAACAAAGGATTTAAAGAAGAAATACTGAAAACTATTAATAGAACTCTGTTCATCATTACATTGGGTTATCATAAAAAGGGGTAAGTTTTTTATGCCTTTATTAGTAAAAAGCACTTTTATAGTTTTCAGTAACCTGTATAAATTTGATATCTTACAAAAACCTGGCCTAACCCATGCACAACATTTTTACGTTACTTCTCATAATATCCTGTTTTATTCAAACAGGATGCAACAAAATATCAAGTCCTAAGAATCCAAACATCATCTATATCATGGCAGATGACCTGGGATATGGAGATATTGGAGCTTACGGTCAGGAAATCATACACACTCCAAACATTGATGCTATAGGGGAGCATGGTGTGAAGTTCACTCAACACTACGCAGGCACCTCAGTATGTGCTCCCTCCAGATGTGTCCTTATGACAGGTATGCATATGGGGCATGTCGAGGTCCGGGGCAATGGTTTCTCCCCTCCTTCCGGTCAGGTTCCAATTTCTGCTGAAACCTATACGGTTGCAGAATTACTGAAAGAAAATGGATATACTACAGGGATGATAGGGAAATGGGGATTAGGAGAACCTGGAACAACGGGGGACCCCAACAAGCAGGGTTTTGACTTTTTTTATGGGTATACAGATCAGATTCTGGCACACAATTATTACCCTGAATTTTTATGGAAAAACGGTGAGAAGATCTACCTGGATAACGAAGTAAAGTATCTTGATACCACAGCATGGCACCGAGGACTAGGTAGCTATTCCACTCAAAAAGTGGACTATTCGCCTGACCTTATGACAGCGGAAGCTCTGAGCTTCATAGAGCAAAATAAGGAAACACCCTTCTTCCTTTATCTCCCTTATACAATTCCACATGATAATGGTGAGGCACCGGATACACTAAGACATGAAGTGCCATCAAACGGTAGATTCAAAAATGAAGATTGGCCAAATAACTGGAAAAGTTATGCGGCCTGCATCGAAAAACTGGATGATTATATAGGAATGATCACTGAAAAAATCACCTCAGAAGGATTATCTCAGAATACACTTATCATCTTCACGAGTGATAATGGCCCCATTAAAGAAAGGGACTATTCATCAGACAGCGCCTTTAACAGTAATGGTCCGTTAAGAGGATTTAAAAGAGATCTGTACGAAGGAGGTATCAGGATGCCTTTTCTGGCCAAATGGGAAGGTGTGATCCCAGCAGGAACTGTTTCAGACCATCCTTCGGCTTTTTATGATTTTTTTTCAACAGTAGCAGACATCATACAAGCTGAAGCACCTCACACAGATGGGATTTCCTACTATAACGCTCTCATTGGGAAGCCTCAGAAAAAGCATGAATACCTGTATTTTGAGTTTTATGAAGGGGGAAAAAGTCAGGCGTTGATCATGGATGAATGGAAAGTGATAAGAAATGATGTATTCAAAAATGAAAACGTACCCGCTGAATTGTATAATCTCAGAAATGATATCGGAGAAAATAACAATGTGGCTGATGAATACCCTGAAATCCTGGCAAACCTGCAATCCCTGATGAAAGCAGCACATACTACTGACCCTGAATGGCCATTGTTCCCATCAGAAGCCAAGAAATAACTTTTACTCAGGACAAGCTTCTAATGGCACCTCCAGTGTCCATCCTATAAAAGATGAGAAATTGAAGTCTTTGTATTTCCGCGGGCCATCAGGACCCGATAAATAACTTTGCTGTACCTCCAGG
The DNA here is from genome assembly GCA_019192515.1 of Cyclobacteriaceae bacterium SS2. GTDB lineage: Bacteria > Bacteroidota > Bacteroidia > Cytophagales > Cyclobacteriaceae > UBA7330. The sequence continues at coordinate 3,144 of JAHCMM010000035.1, read as the reverse complement.
ATCACGTCTCTGATAGCACAGGCTTCACTTCCAATCAATTGAGTAGACCGCGCTGCATATAGCGCCAACCATGGTTTGTCAGATCGCATATTCCTTGACAAAGCGTCAAGAGCAGCTGAGGTACAATTACCTGAAGCGCACAGAACTTCAGCCGCAGCCACCTGCACAGATGGCGACTCATCACCTAGAAGTTCGGCCAGCGGGGCAATAGCTTCTCCCGGGAATGGATTCATGGCACCTAGGCCCATTACTGCCCACCATCTAACCCCACTATCTGTATCGTCCAAATCAGTGAGCAGTGTTTCCAATGATGCAGTACCCACACCTTCGGCTGCTTCAATAATTCGATCCAGGTGATACCGACTCTCATCCTGCGCCATGGTATATGGCGAATCTTTGTCTGCTCTTCTCATCATTTCGGGTTCGATCAGCAATCCGGCATCGCGATGGGTTTTCATCCAATCATGCATGGCTCCTTTCATTCTTTTCTTTACATCCTGATAACCCGGGTTTTCAGCAAGATTGACTTGTTCATATGGATCATTTTGAAGGTCATACAATTCTTCAATTGGCTTTGGATTAAACATGGCTTCTCCAAGTGGTGGTAAATCACCTTCTTCTCTCGCTCTTCTCAGTAGTCGGAATGCTTCTTTTTCATTGCTGAAGATTTTTCCGGACTGAATGTATGGATACTGAGGTAAGTAGTGACGCACATAGATGAATTGCTCATCATGTGATGCCCGACTGATCTCATACATGTCATCCGCACGGCTCCTGGCACCAAAAATATATTCCCGTTTCTCAGGAAGCCCTGGTCCAAGGAAAGGTTGGCCCTGCATATGTTCAGGTATTGGTAGTCCTGCCAAATTGAGTGCTGTCGGCGCATAATCAACGAAACTTACGAGTTCATTGGTCCCCTGACCCGGAAGATCACCTGTCCTGAAAACACTTTTATACGCTTCCGGAACATACACGATCAGCGGTACCCTGATCCCCGTTTCATTAAGCCACCTTTTGTATCGGGGCATACCAAAACCATGATCAGAAAATACAAACATGATCGTATTCTCCATTAGACCATCGGCTTCCAGACTATCTATAATTGCTCCCACATCCAGATCAAACCCACTGATAAGGTCGTAGTACCTGGCCCACATCCAACGAGAAGAATCATTGTCAGGGTAATAAGGAGGCACTTTTGCTATGGCTGGATCATGGAACATAGAGTCAGGTAGATCCTGAACCGCACTTAAATACCTCTCATAAAAGTTGGCCGGCCCTTCATGTGTACTTCCGATGGTGTACATGCTAAAGAAAGGATCGTCACCTTTCCTTTCCCTCCAGGGAGCCAATCGCTGAGCCCTGAGGTCCCAAATCCCCTCAGGAGTAAAATTGTAATCCGTTTTACCATACAGACTGGTGAAATATCCTGCCTCTCTCAAATACTCTGGCAACGCTCCTATAATGGGCGTCCTTTGTATCTCATTTCGCAAATGCTGCGTACCCATGGCAGTCGCATATACACCGGTAATCAAACAAGACCTGGATGGTGCACAGATTGGTGCAGTGGCATAGGCCTTGTCATACCTCAGTCCTTTCCTGGCTAAAGCGTCGATGTTAGGTGTTTTAGCATAAGTATCTCCATATGCCCCAAATGCAGGCCCTATATCTTCTGCATTGATCCAGATGATGTTTGGGGGAGGTAGCTGCTGATCTGTTTGTTTACAGGTAACAAACACCAGGCAAATGATCAATGGCATGAATACCTTTACAAATTTCGTCATCACAGTTGGGTTTTGATTTTATTTATTCCGGGCTCAAGCTTGAGGGTTGTACCTCCAAGTTCAAAGTCGCCACGCATTCCCTTGGGAAGGTTAATTTCACCGACCAACCTTTTTCCTTTGACCTCATAGGAAACACTGATCCTCCCTTTAGGATGAGGCATCGTAGCATTCACCTTTTTCAACGTACCCAGGTGGGGCGTGATTAAGACGCTCTCGAATCCAAAATCCGCTGGCTTGATCCCCGCAATAAACCGGAGATGATAATAACCGGGCGACCCACTCCAGGCATGACAGTCTGAACGGTCATGAGACATAAATCCGGTCTCGCCACAAGTAGTATGACCCTTGTCCAGGAAATAGTGCCAATGGTCAAGGTTTTCAACATACAGGTCTTCCTTGCCCAGCTTCTCCATAATATTGAATAGGAAAAAAGTGAAATACGAACTGGCCATCTCATCAAATTCATATGTTAGGATCTGTTCGAAAAGTGCATCCTGATCTGATTTTGGAATGGCGTCACACATGATAGCCAGGATACTTGTATGTTGTGAGTATTGCCTCTTATCAGGGAAATCGGCAAAAATCTTCTTTTCAGGATCCCAGTAAACATCATAAGCAGCTTTTTTGATGTCTGCTGCCAAAACCTTCCATTTTTGAGCCCTGGCCTCCTCTCCTATTTCATTGTAGAGTTTCACCACACAGTCAAGGGTATGTGCGAAGTACAAAGTAAGGATCGCAGAATGATCGAACACATTGCGTTCTGCTGTTCCGGTAGGCAGACTTCCTTTTATCATGCTCCAGTCTACAAACTGATGGCCTACAATCCGACCTAACACACCTTTTGATTCATCCAGATGCTGCTCATAAAAAGCCAGTACACCTTCGATATCACTCACAAATTGTTTTGAGAAATCGGCATCCTTTCTGATCTCATAATAATCCCAAAGGGTTTGTACCCAGGCCAGGCTCCAGGTACCCATATCAAAGTCAAACCGGGAAGGATATGCAGATTTGAAAAGCTTTGTCTCCCTGTTGGCTGATTGAGGGTATAATCTCATTACCTCCCTAAACAAACGGTCATCGGTTGAATTGTAGGTGGAAATAGCAGAAATGGGTCTGTTGTCACCTCCATAACTCAACTGTTCATAGAAAGGAGTATCGTAATAGGTCTCTCCTGAACACATCCTCAACGTCCTCAGGCTGATCTCAAACATATCGTCGAGCCGGGCATTATCACTTTTGAAAGTGGCCATTTCAGGATAAGGATAACCAGAATATTCACTTTCGAGATTAACTATTTCCAGCGGACTTCCTCCAGTTGTAACATCAATTTGGACATATCTGTATGCTCGTTTCCACA
>JAHCMM010000339.1 GCA_019192515.1 Cyclobacteriaceae bacterium SS2 | reverse complement strand
ATTTAAGAAAGTCCTCAAAAGACGATACTATTTGCTTAATTTCAGTATCTCCAATGCAATTAGAGATAAATAGAGATTCAAACTGAGAGGGGGCCAAGTAAACCCCATTATTTAGCATATGTCGAAAGTACTTTCCAAACATATCTAAATCACAGGTCTTGGCAGATTCAAAGTCAATTACCTTCTTATCTGTAAAGAATAGACTGATCATACTTCCAATTTGATTGATGGTATAATTCAGCTTATGCTTTTTAATGGCCTTCTCAAAGCCATTCATAATCTTCTTGGTTGCTGTTTCGATCGTTGAATATACCTCCGGATGCTCATTTAAATAGCTGAGTTGTGCGTAACCAGCTGCCATCGCAACGGGGTTTCCAGATAACGTACCAGCCTGATAAACCGGCCCTTGCGGCGACACAAAGTCCATGATATCTTTTCTTCCTCCGTATGCTCCCACTGGCATTCCAGCGCCAATGATCTTACCGAGTGTCGTTAAATCAGGGCGTACATTGAATACTTCCTGTGCTCCTCCTCTGGCAAGTCTGAATCCAGTCATTACCTCATCAAAAATCAGCAAAATCCCATCCTCGTCACAAACGGATCTCAATCCTTCCAAAAACCCTGGCTCGGGCAATACGCATCCCATATTTCCTGCCACAGGTTCAATAATAATTGCAGCAATTTCACCCTTATTTGATGCCACTACCTCTCTTACTTTCTCCAGGTTATTGTACGGCGCAAGTAAAGTATCTTGTGCGGTACCTCTTGTTACACCGGGGCTGTCTGGAGCTCCCATAGTCATTGCCCCGCTACCTGCAGCAATAAGAAATGAATCGCCATGCCCATGATAACACCCTTCAAACTTTAAGATTTTATCACGTTTGGTAAAACCACGAGCGAGTCGGATAGCGGACATGGTTGCTTCTGTTCCTGAATTAACCATTCTAACTTTTTCAACCGATGGGATCATCTCGGTTATCAACTCTGCCAACTCAACTTCCATCCGACTTGGTGCACCAAACGAAGGAGAACCAATTACTGCCTTAAAAATCGCCTCTTCAATCTGCTTATTAGCATGCCCAAGAATCATCGGCCCCCAACTATTAATCATGTCGATGTATGAATTACCATCCTCATCATACATATAAGCACCTTCTGCTTTTGCAAAAAAAATGGGGTCTCCCCCAACTGCCTTAAATGCCCGAACTGGAGAATTCACACCACCGGGAATGTAATCTTTGGCTCTATCAAAAAGTTCTTTACTTGTTGCTATCTTCATTGGGTTCGTCAACTTCCTGTTTAATACTTTGGTTTTGTAATTCGAGATTATTCAGAGTTGTAATAGGCACCACTTGATTATCATTATATGGTCCATACTTTAAACCCTGCATCAAAAAACCGGGACTAAGGTCTCCACTAACTAGCCCTCGTTGAAAATATTTACCATGCTTGTCCATCATTTTTCCCAAATGCCAAATCAATTCAAATCCGTATATATGATATTCACTGGGTTCTTCAGCAAGGTTTTCGATAACAACTTGCCTAATTCTTTCGAAATTATCATCACCAACATCATAGAATGAAGGGCTTAGAAAATCCACTTGTAATCTTTCAAGTTGCGCATAAGAAACCAATGAGAAATTGAGCCAATCACTATAACCAATAATTCCAATACTATCACTCCTCACTTCGACCATACTTATAAAATTATTTGCCAATAGGTTGCTGGATGTAGCTGCAAAGATGTGTCCAATACTATCAGGTTGAACTGTAAATTTTACCTCGTAAGTTTCAATAACGTCATCTCCATTATTGTCTCTGATAATTCTTCCAGTCTCTTCGTTTCTTAAGCTTCTCGTACGTACTATTCTTCCAGGAATTAGAGCGATAGAGTCCATTTCAGCTTGGGCATACATAGTATCCAGTCGTACCTCGTATTGATCTGTGAAATCAATTTGAATTTGTTGAGCATCTTCATTCGTGAGTCGTTCAAAACGAATCACATTAAAACTATCTCTTTCGATGGTCTCCCGATAGGCGGTAGCAACAATGCTGTCTCTATCGGTCTCATAAAAGATGAATAATTTCTTGTTGTCCGTAAATTTTTGAGCTGCAAACTTTGCTGCCTCTCTACCCTGTGTTGAGTAAGAAGGTTTAAATAGATATGAATATGGATTACCCCCAATTATTGCTTCATTTGATGAAACAGGATTGATCATTGTAATCTCATTCTCACGAGAGAATTGAGAAATATATTTTGATGGTCCTGAATATAGGGGGCATTCCAAAAATCATTGATATTCAGTGCTAGGAATGGGAAATTAAAATTCTCCATAATACGTATTCCAAATAACATTGAAAAACCAATTGCTATGTCAGAATACCCAGCAAATTGCATGTATGAGTTTCCAGCATAGCGTATG
>JAHCMM010000338.1 GCA_019192515.1 Cyclobacteriaceae bacterium SS2 | reverse complement strand
CACAAATCAGGATCCGTAAGCCCTGACTTTGATGAAGCAACCCTAATCTGGTAGGCAGTTTGTCTTTGAGCACGATCGTTATCAGTAGAAATATTGATCCAGGATAATTTGGGATTTGCCACATCAACAACAGTGGGATCTTTCAGGTACTCACAGGTAAGATCAATGGGACTAACACCAGAATCAGAACATCCGATCAGGATAATTGAAAAAAGAAGAATTTGAATGACCTTCATTATTTGGGAAGCTTTTGCAACAATAATAGCTGGATAATCTGAATCTACAATCCTGAGGGTACAGGTAATAACCTGAGGGTACAAGTAAAAATTTAATGATTGAATTAGATGATTTTACAGTGATTTATGCCTGTTGGGAAAGTTTCTTGATAAGAATTTAAAACGGAGTAATTGTGAGAACACGAATTTAAAATATGGCAAATAAATACCATAAAAAATATATTAAATATAATAATTAATTAAATTAGTTAAAATATTTGCAACGTATGGATCGTTCTATTACTTTTGAATCATAATTAGTTCTTATATATACTGTAGGATGATGAAACAGGCAGACATGCCCTCCTATCTCGGGGGTGAAGATTAAGGGATAAAACTTGTCTCGTTCACGAAATGCTACTCAGGTATACTTCGTGAATAAGAAAGAATAACCGCTTCGTGGAGGTTCGAATCCTTCTCCTACAGCCATCATTTTTGGGTTAATGTTGTTTATTTGAATCTGGTCGTGGTAGGGGTGCCGCGACCTTTTTCTTTTTAAAGGAGGCAGAATTCAGAAATCAGCCTGCCTGCCGGCGTGCAGGAATTCAGGAGGTCTTCGATGATCGTTTCCTTAAATCACCTTATTCTTTGCTTTTTAATTTCGGGTAGCTTGCAAAAACCACAAAACTTTTTAAGTCTGGTCACAGAAGGGTGGTTTCTTCTTAATTATTACTTAGACTCCTTACATATCAGACTAATTGATCCTGAAATCAATGGGCAAAGTAAGGGATTTGACGACGGGCTTGCCATCCACAATGGCGGGCTGCCATTGATTGGTCAGTGAAATAAGGCGCATGGCTTCTTCTTCCAGGCCATTGCCAATATTGCTAAGACAATGAATGTTGCTAACAGATCCATCTTTTTCTACGGTGAATTTGACCAGCACTTTACCTGAAGTCTTTTTGTTCCGGGCTTTTAGGGGGTACTGAAGGTTTCTGGAAACGAACATGTAAAACAACTCTATTCCACCAGCATAGGTGGGTTCGGAGCTGGAGTTTTCTGCTGTTGATTTTTTAGATGGTAAACTGAAATTATCTTCTGGCAGGCCCTTGATATACGGATAGTCGTTTTTTGTAACCTCAAAAGTTGCTTCGAATCTCTCCAGGATAGGAAAAGCTTCTGAATAAAAGCTTTTTTTAGTGAATAATGAGGGAGAAGGCACGGTCACGCCCATAAAACCCGTAGCCTGTTCTGCTTTGATGAACTGGCCATCTTTGTAAACTTCAGTATGAAATACATAGCCATTTTCTGATCTGATCATCCATTTTTTTACCTTCTTCTTGTCTTTAAAATAGGCAATCAGGTAATTTTTGAGCCCATTTTCGGTAGCAATGACTTTCTTCCACTTTCCCGTTCCATCCGCTACTCCTGCTTTTCCATTTTCATCCCATGAGTTGATTACATAATAATCGTCATCATCAAATTGAATGGTCTCCGAAAGCTCACCGTTCTCATGATAATATTCCCAGATCCCAACAATCTCGTTTTCTTCGAAAGTGCCTTTCGAAAACGGAGTGCCCGATTCATAATATCGCTCAAACAAGCCGCTCTTCTTTCCATTTAAATCGTAGCTGCCCTTCAGCATTACCAGACCACTCTTATAGTAGTCCGTAAAAGGCCCATTAAAGACCATCATCCTGGTATTTATTGATCCAATTCTATAAAAAGCACATTTTTCCCTGGTGGTTAACTTCCAATCCTGTCCGTAGTAGAGGGTGTCAGTAATTATCGTATCAGAGTAATCTATGTTTTGGCTGAAATATACTGGTACAGAGAGATTTAAATATTCCAGTGTATCAAAATCAATTCCATCACAATCCTCCAGGTAATTGTCAGAAATTTGACTACCAAAATGCTTGGCTGCGTGAAAATCACTACAAGCTGAGCTAAGGTCCTTGAGGTTTTTAGTGGCAACTCCGCGATTATGATAGGCCTCAGCAAAATTTGGATTTTTTTGCAGGGTAAT
>JAHCMM010000337.1 GCA_019192515.1 Cyclobacteriaceae bacterium SS2 | reverse complement strand
TGTTGGGTAATTGATCGCCGTATGAAACAACCCCACTCCATATTTAGGCGCAGGAGGAGCATCCTTGCTATTCCAGGTATTGAGTCCAATGTGATGATGATAATCACCTGCAGCAATAAATGCAGCCTGATCTCCATAAGTAGCTTTTACTTCAAAGCCTAAGAGGTCCCTGTAGAACCCTAATGCTTTTTCAATGTTAGAAACTTTTAGATGGACATGACCAATCCGAGTCTTTGGTGGTACAGAATATTGTTCCATATCATCAATTTCCATCCAATTTAATTCTTTTATTAATGTTGTACCCCTGTCAGGTTTAAATAACCATACCGTCCCAGATTGTGTGTCTTAGGTCAAATTTGAAAAAAGGTTTCCCACAGAATAACTTCATAATTAATAACGACAAAAATTATGGAGAAAATTCAACAGGAAACCGAGATTAATTTAAGTAAAAAACAAGTTCAAAGTATCATCAATCTGGAACTTGAAAAAGAAAATGGGCTTAACGATCTGTTTACGATGATGGTAAATGGCCTGATGTACAGTGAGCGTAAGCATTTTCTGGAACAGAAAGAAGATCCAACTAATAAAGGGAATGGTTACCGTACAGCCTTTAGGTCTGGGATAGGCTCTCGTCTATCTTTATCGATTCCTCGTGATCGATTGGGAGTCTTTAAGCCAGTTGTATTGGGTTTATTAGATCAACAGGAAGAAGCTGTTAAGAGTCTATGCTTTGAATTATATGGCAAAGGGCTAACTACTCGACAGATTGAACAGATTGTTGAGAACATTTATGGGAGCTCATATAGTAAAAGCAGCATATCCCGCATCACCACTGATTTTTCAACGCTAGTAAAAGCATGGTTATCGCGTCACCTGGATAACTACTACCCTGTAGTTTACATTGATGCAATCCATGTTAAGGTGAGAAGAGATCAAGTAGCCACAGAAGCTTTTTATATTCTCTTAGGACTTAAGGAGGATCTAACCAGAGAGGTTTTGAGTATTATCAATATACCCCAGGAGTCAGCTGCAGGGTGGGAAGAAGTACTTAATTCTATCAGAGAGAGAGGTGTTCAGCATGTTGGCCTTTTTGTCTTTGATGACTTAACAGGCCTGGACAGTGTGATCGGTAAGGTTTTCAGTAAGAGTATGCAGCAAAAGTGTGTATTACATTTTCAGCGAAATATTAATAAGCACATAAGGGTCAATGATAGAAAGGTGTTTGCCAAACAACTTGCTGAAGTCTTTGATCCGGACAATGCCACTTATACTGCTGACCAGGCAGTAAACCGGCTTAAGGAATTATTGATTCGATGGACAAAAACCTATCCTAAACTTAAGACTGTAGCTGGTAGAAAAGATCTGGAATTGATATTTACCTATTTACACTTTGACTATCGGATCAGGCGGATGATTTATACTACTAACTGGATTGAAAGACTCAATAAAGCATTTAGAAGGACCTTGAATATGAGGAATGCTATGCCAACACCACAATCGGCTATTACTTTAATCGGCTATGTAGCCATGGAAATGGGCGAGAAATCATATAGTTTTCCTATTACCAATTTTAAATTCGATCAAAACTTTTAATAACTTGAAAACTGAAGTTATTTCCGTGGATAACCTTTTTTCCCAGACACACTTTTTGGGACACTACCTAAATAACCAGACAGGGATAAATCGATTATTATTTTAAACAGAAAAACCCATCAGGTTTAAAATACTGATGGGTTTATGTGAAGTCTAATAAAAAAGGGATGCTGATTACTCAACATCCCCTTTACTGCCTACGGCAGCTAAAAAATAAAAATCTGGCAACGACCTACTCTTCCACATTTTACTGCAGTACCATCGGCGCTGGTGGGCTTAACTTCTCTGTTCGGAATGGGAAGAGGTGGACCCCACCGCAATAATCACCATAAAGTCGTAAGTGTTTACCTGTTTACTGCCAGTGGACTCCACCAGCAACCTGCCTACCGGCAGGCAGGTAATCACCATAAACTCTTGTCCACTGTTCCCTTTAGCTATCAGGATTATCCAGTGGTCTCTATCTTCATCACATGGACTACGATAGATATATACTTTTTATAACTACTTACTTCTTAAGTAGTCATCATTAGACAATAGGAATTAAGATTCGCTGAATATTCGAGTGTGGTATCGGAAAGTTTACGGGTAATTAGTACTACTCAGCTATGACATCACTGCCTTTAGACCTGTAGCCTATCAACGTCCTCATCTAGAACATCCCTTAAAAGAAGCCTCATCTTGTGGTGGGTTTCGCGCT
>JAHCMM010000336.1 GCA_019192515.1 Cyclobacteriaceae bacterium SS2 | reverse complement strand
AGCAATAAAAAGACAGCCGAATTAGCTGTCTTTAGTAGGTGGGTGAAAGACCGGGAACGACGAGGCCAACCCTTTGGACAGCGACTTCCACTGTCTTTCTAAGTTTTTAGCAATAAAAAAAGACAGCCGAATTAGCTGTCTTTAGTAGGTGGGTGAAAGACCGGGAACGACGGGGCCAACCCTTTGGACGGCGACCTCCACTGTCTTTCTAAGTTTTTAGCAATAAAAAAAGACAGCCGAATTAGCTGTCTTTAGTAGGTGGGTGAAAGACCGGTCTCGAACCGGCGACCTCCGGAACCACAATCCGGCGCTCTAACCAACTGAGCTACAATCACCATGTATCTTCAGGAAATCCTGAAAAGGAGTGCAAAGTTAATACCCCTTTTTAAATCTACAAACGATTATTTTCGATCAAAATAAAGTCGTTGACCTAATTGACTATCATTCAACTTGCCATCTGAATATGCCAAGTGCCCAGACACAAAAGTCTTTTCAATAGAAGACTTGAACTGATGCCCTTCAAAAGGAGACCATCCACATTTTGCCAAGATATTGCTGTTATCTACTGTCCAAGGTTTATTGAGATTAACTAAAGCTAAATCCGCTTTATAGCCTTCTCTGATATATCCACGATCCTTCACTTCAAAGCACTCGGCAACAGCATGACACATTTTCTCTGCTATTCTTTCCAGTGATATTTTTCCCTGGTGATAAAAATCCAACATTGCTACGAGGGTATGTTGAATTAATGGACCTCCGGAAGGAGCTTTGGTATAAGGATTTTGCTTTTCCTCCAATGTATGAGGTGCGTGATCAGTTGCAATGACATCAATTCGATCATCCAACAACGCTTTCCATATTTCATCTCTATCCACTGCTGATTTCACAGCAGGATTCCACTTAATAAAAGCTCCCTTTTCATCATAATCCGAATCACTAAACCAAAGGTGATGTATGCAGGCCTCTGAAGTAATCCGTTTCTTACCTAATGGCCGATCATTGGAAAACAGGTGAGTTTCTTTTCCTGTTGAAATATGTAAAATGTGTAAGCGTGCATCACACTTTGTCGCTAACTCCACTGCTCTTGAAGAGGATAAATAACACGCTTCTTCATTCCTTATAACAGGGTGAAACTTAAACGGGATGTTATCGCCATATTCTGCCACATATTTTTCTGTGTTGGTCCGAATAGTCGCTTCATCTTCACAATGGGTGGCGATCAAAATGGGTGCATTACAAAAAATACTTTCGAGTGTCTCCGGATCATCGACAAGCATATTACCCGTAGATGAACCCATAAATATCTTAATTCCACATACTGACGCTGGGTCTGTTTTCAGTACTTCTTCGAGATTCTTGTTGGTACTACCCATATAGAAAGAATAGTTGGCCAATGAATTCTGAGCACCTATCTCATACTTTGCAGCAAGCAATTCCTGGGTAATCGTTTGGGGATTAACATTAGGCATTTCCATGAAGGACGTAACTCCGCCAGCTACTGCAGCTCTGGATTCTGTAAAGATGTTGCCCTTGTGAGTAAGTCCTGGCTCTCTAAAATGAACTTGATCATCAATGACCCCTGGAAATAGATGGAGACCTTTGCCATCTATGACTTCATGATTTGATTCAACACTAAGGTTGGGTCCTATTTTTTCAATGAGGTCTCCTTTGATGAGAACATCCAATACCTCCACCTTTCCTTCATTTACTACACTGGCCTCTTTAATTAAATACATATAATTATATCAAGTTAAAATATTATTATTCAGGAAACTCTTGTCGCTGATTTTTATAAAATTCATTCGTACGCAAGCCCAATTGAAACAAAATGTTTTGAATTGGGGAAACAAAAAAGAGCTTTTTTAAAGCTCTCAATGTATGTTTTTTCGAAAAAAAGACCCTTTTGTACTATATCTATATTTTTTTGGATCATTTTTTTACTTGGAAACCGCATTAAATAATTATACTTGTAGAAGGAAGATCGATTTAATAGTCTTTCTTTCCATAGCTGGTTGAAAAGATCTTGTGGGGCAAATGCCCCACAATGATCAATTCTTTTAACCTTCTAATCTCCTGAAACCTTCTCCTCTTTAATCTGATCTACTTTTATTCTGTCAGCCCTATTCGCAATTTCCCATCCTGTATGGAATACGAGACGAGCTCTTTTTTCCATTGTTTCAAAGTCAATCTTTTCTACCGTATCAGTCGGCTTGTGATAATCCGGATGTGTACCGTTGAAATAGAAAATAATTGGAACATTGTTTTTCGCAAAGTTGTAATGATCTGACCTGTAATAGAATCTATTTGGATCATTCTCATCATTGTAGGTGTAATCCAGTTCTAGATTCGTGTAGGTCTTATTCATTTTTTCCGAAAGCTCATGAAGCTCAGTAGACAACTTATCTGATCCAATCAGGTAGACATAATCAGAATTTTCTGCGTGAGCATCATCCACTCTACCAACCATATCAATGTTGAGATTAGCAACGGTGTTTTCAAGTGGAAAAATGGGGTCAGTATCAGTATAATACTTTGATCCCAACAAGCCTTTCTCCTCTCCTGTTACTGTCATAAACAGAATACTTCTTTTAGGCCCTTTCTTCTTAGCAGCAGCCTCAGAAAAAGCTTGTGCAATTTCCAAAACAGTCACCGTTCCTGAGCCATCGTCATCAGCGCCATTGTGAATTTCACCATTGATAATGCCAACGTGATCGTAGTGGGAGGTGATCACCAATACCTCATCAGGCTTTTCAGTTCCTTTCAAAAATCCAAGAACATTTTCCGTTCCGATGGGCTTATCCAGATAGTCCGCATTAAAAATTATCTCTACCTCATCACCTGCTGCAATTGATTCAAAATCTTTATCGTACATCCATGAAGCCATTGATCCATTAACAAGAATCAATTTATTAGCATCGTTATCTCTTTTCTCCATTCTTAGTGATGGTCTTTTGAGGTATGGAGAGTAGTTCGTAATAAATGCATTAAACTCTTGATCATTTTTCAAGATCACAATAACACCTTCTGCTCCAGCCTCTTTTAGCTTTCCAGCCTTTTCCTGTAACCCCCCAAGTGCTTCCGCAACGAACACAACATATTTCCCCGTGTAATCTGCATCTTCGCTTTCTTCACCTATCATCATCGCTTTGATGTATTCTTCTCCGCTTGTTTCAGCGCTGGAGTAGTATACAAAATCCTCAAAACCTACTTTCTTCTCATCACCCTTACGGAAATAAACTGATCCAATTGCAGATTCGGTTAAGTCAAATTTTTGGAAGTACGAACCATCAACAGGTGCTTCAAAACCCAATGACTCAAAATGCTTAGCAATATATTCAGCCGCCATTTTCTGTCCCTTCTTCCCTGTTTCTCTACCTTCATACTCATCAGAAGCCAAAACAGAAAGGTGTGCTTTAAGGTCTTCAGCGGTTATCGTCTTCGCATATTTCATGGCCGTTTTATCCTGTGCCAGCAGTCCAAAGGCCACTAAAAGGCCTATTACATATGTAATCTTTCTCATTGTAGTATAACGTGTTAAAAATCAGCAGTAAAGCTAAATAATTTTAATTCGGGTAAACCAAACAATTACACTAGTGGTTAGGGGTTAAAATACTTTTTGTAGTGAGTGTCGTTAAGTAAATTTGCGGCCTCTAAACGGTACCCCTTGATGAAATTAAATCTGAACGATCGAGTTGAGTTTGAAAGAAGGCACAATGGCCCTTCAGACAGTGAAGTCTCAGCAATGTTGAATACCATTGGTTTACAGTCTATAGATGAACTAATCAATGAAGCCATCCCTAAACCAATTCTAAAAAATGAACCGTTAGATCTACCCCCGTCTCTAAATGAGTTTGAATACCTCAATCACATGAAGGAGATTGCTGGTAAGAATAAGGTTTTCAATTCTTTCATTGGACAGGGATATTACAATTGTGTGGTTCCTACGGTTATTCAAAGAAACATTTTGGAAAACCCAGGATGGTACACAGCATATACTCCCTATCAAGCAGAAATCGCTCAAGGTAGACTTGAGGCTTTGATCAATTTTCAAACAATGATCATTGACTTGACAGGGATGGAAATAGCAAATGCTTCTCTATTGGACGAAGGAACCGCTGCAGCTGAAGCCATGTCTATGCTTTTTGGATTGAGAAAAGGTGAAAAAAAATCGGCGAATAAGTTTTTAGTTGACTCAGAAGTGTTCCCTCAAACACTGGATGTTTTAAAGACTCGAGCGTTACCATTCGGAATCGAGCTTGAAGTCGTTGATCTTGGCGCTACTGATGTAACAGCTTCTGATGTATTCGGGATCTTCTTTCAGTATCCAAACAACTCAGGATCCATCAACAGCTGGTCGGCAGTTGTTGCCGCGGCTCAAGAGCATGGTGTATTCACTGCTTGTGCTGCTGATTTACTTGCATTAACGCAATTAACCCCTCCCGGTGAATGGGGAACAGACGTAGTTGTGGGCACTAGCCAACGATTTGGAGTGCCAATGGGATATGGAGGTCCGCATGCTGCGTATTATGCAACTAAGGAAAAATTCAAACGATCAATACCAGGAAGGATAATTGGAGCTTCGAAAGATGCGCATGGTAATGATGCTTACCGAATGGCTCTTCAAACTCGTGAACAACATATTAAACGAGAGCGAGCTACTTCAAATATTTGTACCGCCCAAGTGCTTCTAGCTGTTATGGCTGGTATGTATGCAGTATATCATGGCGCAGAAGGACTTAAGCAAATAAGTGCCCGCACGCATGGTCTGGCAAAAGAAACTTCCAACTCACTTTCAAAGCTGGGTTTTGAAAATAAGAATGATCAGTTTTTCGATACACTTAGGATAGCTCTATCTGCTGATCAAATGAAAGAAATAAAATCTTTAAGTGAAAAATCAGAAATTAACTTCAGGTATTTTGAAGATGGTATTGGTATCTCGTTTGATGAATCGCACACCGTAAAAGATGCCAATGATGTTGTTGCTTTGTTCGCTCAAATGAACAATTCAAGTGCGTCTCCCATTTCAGAAGAATTTGAATTAAGCTTTCCGTCTGAATTGACCAGACAAACTCCTTTCATGGAGCATCCTGTTTTCAACCAATATCGTTCGGAGCATGAACTGCTTCGATATATGAAACGGTTAGAAAACAAGGACTTATCACTTGTTCATTCAATGATTTCTCTTGGATCATGTACAATGAAACTGAATGCTACTAGTGAGATGATCCCTGTAACCTGGGCAGAATTTGGTCATATTCATCCATTTGCTCCAAAAAATCAAGCAGAGGGATATGCTGAACTGATTAGCGAATTGCATGATTGGCTTACAGAGATTACAGGTTTCCATTCAGTCTCTTTCCAGCCAAACTCCGGAGCGCAGGGAGAATATGCTGGTTTGATGGTCATCAAATCATATCTGGAAGGCACGGGTCAACCCAATAGAAATATCGCCTTGATCCCTTCTTCGGCACATGGTACAAATCCTGCGAGTGCAGTAATGGCTGGCATGAGAGTAGTCATTGTCAAGTGTGATGATAATGGTAATATTGACGTTAGTGACCTACGTGAAAAAGCTGAAGCACACTATGAAGATCTTGCAGCACTGATGGTTACTTACCCTTCAACTCACGGGGTATTCGAAGAAGCTATCATCGAGATTTGTGAAATTATTCACCAAAATGGAGGTCAAGTGTACATGGATGGAGCAAATATGAATGCTCAGGTAGGTCTTACCTCTCCAGGAATTATTGGAGCCGATGTGTGCCACCTCAATCTTCATAAAACGTTTTGTATTCCTCATGGTGGTGGAGGTCCTGGTATGGGACCAATAGGAGTAGCTGAACACTTAACGCCATTCCTCCCTGGACACGTAACGGACGATAGCGATAATCCAGCTATCTCAGCTGCAGCTTACGGCAGTGCAAGTATTTTACCAATCTCGCATGGTTACATTGCCATGATGGGAGCAAGCGGACTTACGAATGCAACCAAAATTGCGATTCTTAATGCCAACTATATTGCTGTCAGGTTGAAGGATCACTATCCGGTTCTTTATACCAATGACAAAGGAAGAAACGCACATGAACTTATAATCGATTGCAGAGAATTCAAAAAGTTTGGTATTGAGGTAGAAGATATTGCAAAGCGACTGATCGATTATGGATTCCATGCACCTACAGTTTCTTTCCCGGTGCCAGGTACCATGATGATTGAACCAACAGAGAGTGAAGTTCAAGAAGAGTTGGATCGTTTCTGCGATGCGATGATCGCGATAAGAAAAGAAGTGCAGGAGGTAATTGATGGAACATCGGATGCAAAGGAAAATCCATTGAAAAATGCCCCTCACTCGTACAAAGTATTGGTTGCCAACAATTGGGATTATCCATATTCGCGAGAAAAAGCAGCCTTCCCAGCAGAATATGTGAAAGAAAATAAATTCTGGCCAGCTGTGAGTAGAGTAGATAGTGCTTACGGAGACCGAAACCTCGTCTGCAGCTGTTTACCCATAGATGTCTATGAGGAAAATGAAGAGCCCGTAGAAGCATGAAAAAAC
>JAHCMM010000335.1 GCA_019192515.1 Cyclobacteriaceae bacterium SS2 | reverse complement strand
AATGGTATAGACCGCAAACGGGTTGAAACCACCAAACCAGATGGATGTTTCAGCATTCTGCTCGGATTGGATAACCAGCTGATGATTGGAAATGGTAACTGAAGCCTCATTTTCGGAATAGCTGCTGACAGGATACATGGTTTCTATCCCGATGATCTCCCCGGGGTTGAGAGCAGCCAGGGGGATCTGTTGCTTTTCATCAAAGATAAACCGACGGACACCCTGCCGGACAAACTGGATTTGATCGGGCTTTATGGATGGCTGAGCCAGGATATGTTCAGTCAGGGTGAATAAGGATAATAGAAAAATCGGTAGGATGAGTTGTCGGGTCATGAATTGGGATTATCCCCTAAAATTAATGGGCTTGAGTTATTTATTGTAGCCACATAGGCGCAAAGACACACAAGAGCCCTATTCTCCTTTGCGTCTGCACATGAGACCTTTGCCTGAAACCCTTGATCTTTCCCCTCAGATACTATGTTTGAAAAGTAGCAAAAAAGCATAAGCCGAAAGTTTTAATTTGGTATTACCTAATTACAAAACAAAAACTTAGAGACTTATGCAAACTACAAGTAAACAATTAGATTTCACAGGACAAAATATTTACCTGGGAATAGATACCCATAAAAAGCATTTTACCGTGTCAATCCAGGGTGAGAAATTATCTTACAAGACATTTAATCAGCCACCAGATCCTTCAGTGTTAGTCAAGTATCTTCACCGGAACTATCCGGGTGCTACTTATTATGCTTGCTATGAAGCAGGTTTTGCAGGTTTTTGGATACAAGAATACTTACAGTCCAAAGGTATTAATTGCATTGTGGTAAATCCGAATGATGTGCCTACGACTGATAAAGAGAAAAAGCAGAAGCGGGATCCTCTGGATAGCAGGAAATTGGCTAGGAGTTTAAAAAATGGGGAATTAACACCCATTCATATTCCGGATAAAGCAACTCAACAAGATAGATGTCTAGTAAGACTACGTCAAAAGATTGTTGGAAACCAAACGAGAACCCGCAACAGGATCAAAGGGTTGCTTTACTTTTTTGGGATAGATTATCCTGAACAATTTCAGAACTCTGGAAGACACTGGTCAAAAAGGTTTATTGACTGGTTAAAGCAACTCGACTTAGGTCACCAGAGTGGAAATAAAGCCCTAGGATTGTTAGTACAGGAAGCCGAAAACCTTAGAGCATTAATTCTGGAGGTGGATAGAGATATTTTGAAATTATCAAAACAAGAAAATTATTTAGAAGATGTGAGGATATTAATCTCAGTCCCTGGGATAGGTCGTTTCACTGCGATGTTGTGGCTTACTGAAGTGGGGGACGTTAAAAGATTTAAGAGCCTGGACTATCTATGTTCATATGTCGGGTTGATACCAAATGTTTATGGATCTGGTGATAAGGAAAGGATAGGAGATATTACCAAACGAGGTAACAAACATTTAAAAAGTCAACTAATAGAAAGCAGTTGGGTTGCTGTTCGTAATGATCCCGCCCTAAGTCTAAGCTATCAGCAGTTGTGTAATAGGATGAGTGGTAATAAAGCTATTATCAGAATCACAAGAAAATTGTTAAACAGAATACGACATCTATTGATAAATAAAGAAAAATATGAGCTTGGTTTTGCTGCTTAACTATAAAAATTCTATTTAAGGCGGACCAATGCAACGGTGACTCGGCAGCTCTGCGGATGACTGCTTTCCTCAGATTGCATCCGCTTCTTTAAGAATATAAAAGGTAGCTTGTAGCATCTAGGTAAGGGTGACTACTTATAGAAGATTGATTTTATAGAATAGCGGCAAATGCAGGCAATACCAAATTAAAACTTTCTTTCTCTGAAATTGGGATTTCAACATAGAAGAGTCACCGAAGGGACTCTGATACTCACAAACGCTGAAAAAAGGAAACAAAAAAAACCACTCTGCTTCACTGGGCTTGCAGAGTGGAATTTCCACATTTTAAACATTACAATCATCACAAGTGTATCTTATTTGGTCCGCGTTCTCATCTTACGGAAATCCAGGCTGTCTAAACGAGAACGTAGTACCTTACCTGGACGAAAGAGTATCTTTACCTTGTTGATGGTATTTTTATTTACATCTTCTGGCACATCCCCCGGCTTACTAGACAAGGATGGTGAGAAGCTACCAAAATCACCTAGCTTGATGGGGCGACCAGCTTTCATGTGATAATGCATCCGGTCTAATAGACATTCCAACATAGTATATACTACCGGAGTAGTCAGTGTGCTCCTTTCCGCAATCTCATCAGCAAACTCCCTCATATTGATAGGTTCCTGCCGAACGATTTTTGCATAATACTTAACAGTTCCCCCGCCAACCACTCCCGGTTGACCTTTGGGTAC
>JAHCMM010000334.1 GCA_019192515.1 Cyclobacteriaceae bacterium SS2 | reverse complement strand
CATTGAAACATGCCAATTGCACCGAAATTACCTTGTCAGTTACGGAGTTTGACGATCAAATCGTGATGTTTGTAAAAGATAATGGGAAAGGCTTTGATCATGAAACGCTAAGAGGCGGTGGGCTGGGTCTCAGAAACATGGAAGAGCGTACCCGAACCCTGAATGGTCACCTGATGATTGAATCGGATGAAGACGGTACAAGTATTGAAGTAATAATACCACTATAAAATGGATGATGTGGATAAAATAAGCATTGCAGTAGCAGATGATCATAAACTGTTTCGAAATGGAATTGAAGCACTGCTTCATGATGATGATCGGTTTCATGTAATTGGCGGTGTGGACAATCGGGTAGATCTTTTGAAGCTCCTGAAGGAGAATAAAACCGATATCGTGCTCCTTGATATTTCCCTTCCTAATGAATCCGGTCTGGATATCCTTACAGACATCCAGGAACAGTATCCCGATATCAAATGCATCATGCTTACTATGCATGAAGAGATCCACTATGTGAAGGAAAGCCTGAAGAAAGGAGCCTATGGCTATCTGTTGAAAGACAGTGGTGAGCAGGAGCTCAAGTATGCCATTATTGGCGTGCATGAAGGCAAAAAACACTTTAAGGATAAAATATCTGATCTCCTGGTGGAGGACATGTCAAAGCCTGATAGCAACGCCAACCCTATACTGTCCGACCGGGAAGTAGAGATCGTAAAAATGGTTGCAGAGGGTAAAATCACTAAGGAAATAGCGGATAAACTGTTTATTAGCGTTAGAACGGTGGAGACTCACCGGTCCAGGATCATGAAAAAATTGGGAGCCTCAAATGCCTCAGAAATGATCAATTACGCCTATAAACGCAAATTAATCTAGTGGCATTACGTATTTACCACATTCCCATTACGTAATTATACCTCTTTAGAATACCCATTTTTCGTGATCAACGCCATGGATGTGAGTGCGTTTATTTGTATAAGAAAATAAAAACACAAACACCATGAAGAAGATAATAACAACAACTCTAACAATAGCGATAGCATTATTTGCATTCAATGTATCGGCTCAGTTGAAAGGCCCTGCTTACAAAAATGCATCGATAAGCGAAAAATATCAGGGAACCAGTGAGGTAAAAGTAGCGAACGAACCTTCTGCTATTAAAGGCCCGGTTGCCAAAAACAATAGATTTGCAGCTTTTGAAGAAGACAAACCTGTAGTAACTGCAAGCGCAGACGGTAATACTGCAGCTAAGAAAAACTACAAAGTAGTTGACCTGCAAGCTTCTGAAACAAAATATGACAAAGGTTTGAAAGGACCTAAATTCAAAAATTACAAGTCAGGAAAGTAATCAAAAAGGTTGGTGGTCGATGTTTCATATATCGATACAAGGGCGTTGAAATCTTCAACGCCTTTTTTTTGCCCTTTTCTTTTTAGGGATTGAAACCATGGGATGGACCTGTCAAATCGAGAAGCGGACCACTAGTACCGTACGATCGTTACAGTACCTCACCTCAGGTGAATACGATATCTCAGAACCTGGCTTTGAGAATTACGATGTGAATATGAGCACAATCAGCCAGGGAAAGGCCTTCCTTTTAAAATACTGATTGGAACTAGTCCATCACGTACTCAATTCCGCCCCACACATGCTGGAGAAAATCAGGATTTGAATAGCTGGCCTCTGTGTGGCCAAGACCCGTGTAAAACATCTTGCCCCCATCGTATTCCTGGTACCAGGCGATAGGGTGGTTTTCACCATTTTTTCCTCCCTCATAGCTGGTTTCATCCAGGTTAGCCAATACAGTTACTTCTGGGTTTAGGTTTTTGTAGTTGTACCACTCGTCAAACTTGACCCATTCTGCAGGGAGATGTTTGGTGGCTGGATGGTTCTGATCCAGGATCTGGATGGTTGCCTCCTGCTGCTTGGGGTGGCTCTCAAAATAGCCTCCGATAAGCTTGCCGTACCAGGGCCAGTCATATTCAGTGTCTGTAGCAGAGTGAATTCCTACCAGGCCACCACCGTTTTGGATATACCCTTCAAATGCTGCCTGTTCAGCTTCATCGAAGATATCTCCGGTTGTAGAAAGAAAAACGATGGCTGCATATTGCTCCAGATTTTCTTGTGTCATGACGGATGAGTTTTCCGTAGTGTCTATCTTAAAACCCTTTT
>JAHCMM010000333.1 GCA_019192515.1 Cyclobacteriaceae bacterium SS2 | reverse complement strand
GATTTTAAGGAATCAGTGGGGTTTTGATGGCTTTGTCGTGAGTGATTATACCGGAGTAAATGAAATGATTGCTCATGGTATGGGTGATTTACAAAAGGTTTCGGCATTAGCTCTCAATGCTGGAATTAATATGGATATGGTTGGCGAGGGATTTCTGACAACACTTGGGAAATCTTTGGAGGAAGGTCTTATCGCTGAAAATGCTATTGATCAGGCTGTGCGACGTATCCTGATAGCAAAATATCAATTGGGATTATTTAATGATCCTTATCGATACAGTGATGTAGAGCGGTCAAGAAATGAAGTGTTCACTGATGAAAATCGAATGAGGGCTCGTAAAATTGCTGCGCAATCTATGGTCTTACTCAAAAATGAAGGGAGTCTGTTGCCACTCAAAAAGAATGGAACTATAGCCCTGGTTGGACCTCTGGCAGATAATCGTGTTAATATGTCGGGAACCTGGAGTGTAGCTGCTAATTTTGATCAGGCTATCTCTATCAAAGAAGGCCTGGAGCAGGTTGGAGGTGATCAGATTAAGATTCGCTATGCCAAAGGAGCTAATGTCTATGGCGATCCTGAACTTGAAGCCCGGGTAAGTATTTTTGGTAAGCCTACAGGAAGAGATGAACGTTCTGAAGCAGCCCTGATATCAGAGGCAGTTCGTATAGCTAGTCAATCCGATGTTATAGTGGCGGTATTGGGTGAGGCAGCCGAGTCTTCCGGCGAAAGCAGCAGCTTGACAAACATAGAACTTCCCGAAAATCAGCGGAACCTGATGGAAGCATTACTGAAGACAGGAAAGCCGGTTGTTATGGTGCTCTTAACAGGTCGTCCCATGGCTATCAAATGGGAACAAGAAAATGTGCCAGCGATCCTCAATGCCTGGTTTCCGGGTACCGAAGCTGGTCTTGCTGTAGCTGATGTGCTTTTTGGGGATGTAAACCCGTCAGGAAAACTACCCATAACTTTCCCTCAAAATACAGGTCAGATACCTATCTATTACAATCATAAGAACACCGGAAGACCTCTTCCGGAAGGAAACTGGTTCCAAAAGTTTACCTCAAACTACCTGGATGTGAGTAATGAACCGCTTTATCCGTTCGGATATGGCCTGAGCTATACTTCGTTTGAATATGGTGAGTTGTCTCTATCAGCAAACTCGCTGAAAGGGGAGGACGCTACGCTGACTGTATCGATTTCTGTTGAAAATACCGGAGGAGTAGCCGGAAGAGAAGTTGTTCAGCTTTATCTCCGGGATCTTGTTGGATCTGTTACACGTCCTGTTAAGGAATTGAAAGGATTCCGTAAAATTGGATTAGCCCCGGGTGAAAGGAAGGAGGTAAGTTTTGAGCTTACAACAGATGATCTTAAATTCTATAATTATGCTTCGGCAGAAAGTCTGGAGATGAAATACGATTGGGAGCCTGGTGACTTTGAAGTGATGATTGGAACCAGTTCAGCGGATGTGAAGAAAGCAAAAGTTCATTGGGCGAAGGAATGAAGCTAGTCTACACTTCCTTCAGTAGGGATAGGTCGAATTGAAAACCCGGCAAAACATCTCCACCACCAAGTTTTGTGTCAAAACTTTCAATCACCTGCCGTGATCCATTCTTATTGTAGATATTCACCTTGTGTTCTTCTGTGTCAATCAGCCAGGCCAACCTAACTCCATTGGCCATCCATTCAGTCATCTTATTCTTAAGCTCCTTCAGTGAGTCTGATGGTGATTTTACTTCCACAACAAATTCCGGACAAACGGGAGCAAATTTCATTTTTTGGTCTAAAGTCAACTTATCCCACTGCTCATTGGACACCCATGAAACATCAGGTGATCTCATTGATCTGTCCGGTAAAGTAAAACCTGTTGAGGAGTCAAAAACCCTTCCGGAGTTCATTTCATCATTCCATATACCTAGTCTAATCAGAATTTTACTGTTGATATTACCAGTTAAACTTCCAGTTGGTGACATAATAATTAAATTAAGATGCTTGTCCCGTTCAATATTTAACTCTGGATTTTTCTGACAAAAGGCAAAAAGCTCATCATCAGTAAAGGTGAGATGTTCGGGAAACTTGAGGATATGGCCGTTTTCCAGAAGATTCATAGATATCTACTATTTCTTACAGTTAAAGATAGCAAAACGTAATCAACTATATAAACGACAAATTTTCAAGTTTAGACATCATTGTCTTTATTTTTGAATCATGAGACTTTATTCCTTTTTTACGTTTAGCCTTATTTTCGCTGTTATTTCAAGCCTGCATGCCCAGGATATTGAGCGAATAACCATAAACTATACAGATACACTTTCCATGGATGTTTTTGTACCAACAGGAACTGATCAGGCTAAACCATTATTGGTCTATGTGCATGGAGGAGGATTTTCAGGTGGAACCAGAGATAGTCAGCGTAACCTGGATTTTTGCCGTTATTTTGCAGAAAGGGGTTGGATCACTGCCACCATATCTTATCATCTCACCAGGAAAGGGAAGGGCTTTGGATGTGATGTTCCCATTCAAGATAAGATCAAGACGTTTGACATGTCTGCCAGGAATACTCACCAGGCCGTGAAATTCCTTCTGGATGATAAGAAATATCAAATTGATCCAGGTAAAATTGTGCTAGCTGGTAGCAGTGCTGGTGCCGAGGCTGTTGTTCAGGCAGCCTACTGGAAGGAAACTAAAAAGGGGATTCTATCCGATGATTTTCAATATGCAGGAGTAATTAGCATGGCGGGTGCCGTACTGGACATCGGCTGGATCTCTGATGCCACAGCGATTCCTACACAGCTATTTCATGGCACGTGCGATCCATTGGTGCCTTATGACATGGCCTCACATCATTATTGCAAGCCTGAAAAGGAAGGATTTATGATGCTATATGGGGCAAAGGCGATATCAGATAAACTTGCGGAGTTGAATAAGACCTATTATCTCGTTACAGATTGTAATGGCGGACATGAATGGGCAGGTAAACCCATGGGCAAAGATTACATTCATTTAATTGATGATTTTCTGACCACTGATGTGCTGGCCGGGACACGCAGACAGACAAAAATTGTCCTGCAGGAAGGCAAGAGTACCTGTGACCTCAATTTTGATTATTGCAACTGATCTCAATCCTGTTTAGGGACAGGTTATCTGAATTATAAGCCTTAGATTTACGGCACAATTCTGTCTTTATGATTTCCCCTATTACGATTGAAGAAGTAAAAAACAAAGCCGACATTGTCGAGGTCGTAGGGGATTTTGTGACCTTAAAACGCTCAGGATCAAGCTACAAGGCACTCAGCCCGTTCACCAACGAGAAAACACCTTCTTTCTATGTAGTCCCCTCCAAGGGAATTTTCAAAGATTTCAGTAGTGGGAAAGGTGGGGATGCCATCACTTTTATCCGGGAGATTGACGGACTCAGCTACATCGAGGCCATCAAATTCCTGGCGCAGAAATATGGCATTGAAATCATTGAAGAAGAGCAGAGTGATGAAGCACTGGAAGCACAGAACAAACGGGAAAGCCTCTTTATCGTTCTGGGATTTGCCAGGGATTTTTTCACTGAGACCTTATGGAATCATGAGGAAGGGAAGTCCATTGGATTAAGCTATTTCAAGGAAAGAGGCTTCACGGAGGACTCGATTAAAGACTTTGAGCTGGGTTATAGCCTGGAAGCCTGGGATGGGCTACTTAAGGCAGCAGAGGAAAAAGGATACAGCAAAGAGCTCCTGGAAGAGGCTGGACTTATCATCACCAAGGAAGATAAATCCTACGATCGGTTTAGAAACCGGGTGATTTTTCCGATCCATAACCTCACTGGGAAAGTAATTGCTTTCGGTGCGCGGATTCTGACAAAAGAGAAGAAGCAGCCTAAATATCTCAATAGCCCAGAGACAGAGCTCTATAACAAGAGCAAAATCCTCTACGGGATATACTTT
>JAHCMM010000332.1 GCA_019192515.1 Cyclobacteriaceae bacterium SS2 | reverse complement strand
TCCATATCACTACGGAGGCATGGCTTTCAGAGGTAGTGCTGACTGGAACGATACCACTGCAACTGCTGACCAGGAATTGACTGGAAAAGGGCAGGGTGGTTTCCTGACAAGCGAAGGCTTGGGAAGATCAGGAAACCATTCAAGACCAAACTGGGTAAGTATGTTTGGCAATGTAAATGATCAGCCTGTAAACCTGGCGGTAATGGGACATCCTTTGAATTTTAGATCTCCTTCCTATGTCCGGATACACCCTACCATGCCATATTTTTGTTTCACACCGGTAGTCGAATATGGATTTGACTTTAAGCCGGGGGATGTACACATAGCAAGGTATCGGGTGGTCTCATTTGATGGAAAACCGGATCCAACTGTTATAGATCAATTGTGGCAGCAATTCAGCCAGGGCAAATCTTCAAAAAAGCCTGTACTGTGATTTCTCGTACATCTAATCAGGTCTAATCTTAATGTCAGGATTGAGATTGCCCGGGGTCAACCCAACAATTCAGTTAAAAGTTTTCGTCTTATAGACAACTTTTTTGATCGCTTCATAGGTACTACCTGGTAACTGAGTATTATCAATAATTCAACCTATGAAAAGATGAAATCACAAAAGACAACTTTTATCGCTTTTATACTGTCTATCCTGGTGACTGCGGTGTTTATCGGATGTAATAAAGATGATGAGGATAAAGGTCCTCAACCAACTGGTGAGGAGAAAACTTATGAGCTTGGAGCAGTTGGCACATCCGGTGTATCAGGGACTGCACTATTCGAAGAACTGGATGACCAAAGCGTGAGAATTACGCTTACGCTCTCAGGAACCTCAGCCGGGGGAGACCATCCATCACATATTCATGCTAATTCTGCTGCAGAGGGTGGGGGGATAGTGCTTGATTTGACCAATGTGGATGGTGCTACGGGCATCAGCGAAACGATTGTAACAGAATTGAAAGATGGCACTACAGTATCATATGAGTCATTGATTGGTTTTGATGGATATATCAATGTTCATACTGCTCCTGATAATTTGGGTACACTACTTGCGCAGGGAGATATAGGTTCAAATGAACTTACCGGAGAATCGGAAGAGTATACAATGTCTGCGGCTGGAAGTTCTGGGGTTTCAGGATCTGTTACTTTTAGTGAGAGAATGAGTGGAGAGACTCTCGTCGTTATCAATCTTACAGGTGATCCTGTCGACAGCAATCACCCAACTCATATCCATACCGGTTCCGCCGCAAGCCCGGGAGGTATAGTCATTCATCTTTCTAATGTTGTAAATGGATTCAGTAGAACCAATATCGCAGCATTCAATGATGGTACCCCCGTAACCTATGACGATTTGATTGCCTATGCAGGATATGTAAATGTGCACAATGCCGAGGGAGACCTGGGCACGTTGGTAGCACAAGGCGACATCGGCTCAAATAAGCTGACCGGAGAGTCAGAGGAGTATTTACTGTCTGAAGTTGGTGGTTCTGGGGTTTCTGGATCTGTGACATTTAGTGAAAGAATGAATGGTAATACTCTCGTGGTTATAAGTCTGACCGGAGATGCTAGCGATAGCAACCGTCCAACTCACATTCATACCGGTTCCACAACAAGCCCTGGAGGTATTGTTATCCACCTGTCAAATGTCAAAAATGGAGCCAGTAAGACAAATGTGACAGCATTTAGTGATGGAACAGCAGTGACTTATAGTGAATTGATCACTTATGCAGGGTATGTAAATGTGCACAATGCTGAGGGGGACCTCGGAATACTTGTCGCACAAGGTAATATTGGATCAAGTGCAGCAGCTGGTACTGCAACTAACTATGATGTGGCTAACTCAGGCATGACAGCCTATACCTTTACTGGAAATGGATTGACAAATTCATCTAACCCAAATATTACATTACAGAGAGGGAAGACCTATACGTTTACCATAGATGCTCCAGGGCATCCTTTTTGGATCAAATCGACCCAGGAGACCGGAAGTAGTAATGCGTACAATTCAGGGGTAACAGGAAATGGCGAATCAAGCGGAACTATCACTTTCGTCGTGCCAGGTGACGCCCCTGCAAAACTTTTTTATAACTGTGAATTTCATGCAGCAATGACTGGTGAAATAAACATTACAGACTAAGTTCAATTAGTTAAACTGGAAGATGAGTTGAATCTCGATGTTTGTTACAATCACTTTTGTGATTTGAATGTTAAGTTGTGTTGATCATTTGGCACCAGGATTTCGCACCTGGTGCCTTTTTTATTTGACACATGAAATACCCCATCCAGTTGTTTCACAAATGCCTTGATGAGCGATAACCCGGAGGTTCCTGAAGTATCGTTTGAGGTTATTTTGTGTCCAATGCCTTCATCAAAAACACTAATGACCAGTCGACCATTGCGATTGTCCAACTTAAAAAGGATAATGCCTTTTTCACTATTGGGGTAAGCATACTTTATTGCATTAGTGACCAGTTCCACTACACAAATCCCGATAGGCAAAGCAACGTCCAGTTTAGCTTCAACAGGCACTGTTTCTATATCAATTTTTTGTGATGGGTCAGAGTTTTCAATAAGATGTACAAGTTCCACAAGGTATTCGTCGAGCCTTACCCGGTTAGAAGCTTCATTCTTATGAAGAAGCTCGTACATGTCTGAGATAGCCATTATCCTTCTATTGAGCCGGGATAAAGATTTCTTACAATCACCATCAGAGGAGCTGCTTTCTTCCAGCATAATCATGCTTGAAATTAGGGTAAAGCTGTTTTTGGCTCTATGTTGCAATTCATTGAGCAAAGTAGTGATTTCAATATTAGCTTTCTCCAGCTCTCTTTCTATCTTTAGCCTGTGTTCAAGACTTGAAGAAATGCCAATTATCCCGGTTTGTACTCCATCTTGAAATATGGGAGAGTTGATGGTATGTACGATGAATTCTTCACCCTTTTTGTTGCTTGCCTTAATTTCTCCCTCCCAACTCTTCCCATTAAATAATTGTTTCAGCAATTCGGTAGTCTGATCTTTGGAAATAACCGGAGTCAGCTCTACAACCGGTTTTCCAATAGCCTCTTCTGTTTTCCAGCCATATAATTTCTCAGCACCTTTATTCCAATAGGTGACCACACCCTGCATATCTGTTGAGACAACCGATTGAGTAATGGAATTGAGCATCTCTGTTTTTAGATTGTTCTCCCTGATGGCATTCCTGTATGCTG
>JAHCMM010000331.1 GCA_019192515.1 Cyclobacteriaceae bacterium SS2 | reverse complement strand
GTCTCTTCTCAGACACATAAAGAAGTAAATGGGGTGAGGTTGAAAAAAGACACCCTTTCACTCATCGATTTTCAGGCAATTAGCGATCTTGGGTTAAGTAAACCAATTGCCTCCATTGAGCTTAGTAACCAGATTTCAACTGAACTTGAGTTTTCCGGAACTGGTAAAAAGATTGGGGTGGTTTTAATGCCTTCAAGCACCATCAATATTCACGATAGTTCCAGCGTGATTGGCAATCTGTATACTATTGCTGATATCCAAACCAAAAGTCAGGTGATTTTGGTAAGTGATGCTTTTGCTACAATACTAGAGACAGAAAAATCGGATCTGGTCAACCGGGAATTAGTCTTTGGTGATCAAAAATTAAAAATTGTAGGGGTAGTCCCTGACGGAGGAAACGAAACTCCCAGGGCAATGATCCCAATCAGTTTACTCTCACCGGTTCAGTTGAATACCCATCCTCCGTATCTCATAGTTACACCCATGCTCACTGAAGACATAGATGCTACCAAGGATGAAATTAGAACATGGCTAGATAAAAGGTACGGCGACGTTGATAAAGAATTCAGTATAAGGACCAATGATTTCCGGGTCAGGCAGGTATTAAAAGGTTTTCTGGTATTCAGAATTGTGATGGGGCTAATAGTGGGCATTTCGGTGCTTGTTGGTGGCATAGGTGTGATGAATGTATTGCTGATCTCAGTCACAAATCGTACGGCAGAGATCGGCATCAGAAAAGCAGTAGGGGCCAAACCACGTGACATTGCTAATCTGTTTATTGCAGAGTCGATTTCGATTTCTTTTCTGGGGAGTATCATTGGCATTATAATCGGAGCATCATTCACGATGATTTTTACTCCAATCGTGAGCAGAATTTCAGAATTACCCTTTCATGCAGAATTTACCTGGACCACTATGTTTATAATTACTGTTGTGGCTCTTATTGTCGGTGTTGTATTTGGTACATATCCGGCAATTCGGGCTTCTCGCTTAGACCCAGTGGACGCCATCAGACATGAGTAGGGATTCCTACTTCAGCTCATACCACTCAATATTTTCAAGGTTTCTCCTTCGGCCAATGTTCTCCGGAGCATAGTACTCTGCCAGGTAATCGAGGATGATGTCTTCATTATCTCCCAAATCCCAAAGCTTCTGTGTCTTTTGCATCCATCGAATCAAATCCTGCCAACCCTCACGTGTAGCCCTGTTTTGAGCGATAAGTCTTGCTGAGTGGCAGTTGGTACAATTTCCAACAACAATAGGCAGCGCATCATCGGCTTCCAATATGGTATATGGGTCTACAACTTCTTCATCGATCCGTTCAACTTGCGCTGACTCCGGTGTATTATTCGAGTCCTCTGTGATCACATCCCGGGAAGGGAAACTCAATAAATTAAATTTTAAGAGTACAACCATGACAAGAAGCACTAACAATACAGTGGTAATAGCAGCTAAGAGGTTGACAAGTCTTGATAGGTTCTTGATATCCATTATTTAACCATTACTGCGATTCGGTGACAAGCATTATTGAGGTAGCCCTTTGGGTTCCACCCCGGAACAATCATAGGCTGTGACCTTCCCTGATCATCTGTGGCTTTGGCCCACACTTCGTAATATCCCTTTTGAGGGAAATCAATCTTCGCACTCCAATGCTGCCATGCTAATCTGTTTGCAGGAGCTTCAAGCTGGCATTTTTTCCAGGTAACCCCAAAGTCAATCGAGTAATGCATTTCATTGACTCTATTATCACCAGCCCATGCATGTCCCCTGATATTCAATGTACGACCTTCGGAAATTTGAGCCCCGGTTTTCGGATACGTGATGAGAGATTTTACCGGCATGGACTCTATGATGCACATATTTTCATCTGGTACTTTCGCTCCGGGTGGTACGGCTTCACATGGTACCCGGTACGAATCTCCTCCCATTTTGGGACCATCATGGATTATATTTCGAACTGATATTCTCTCGAGCCATTTCCCACTGGTAGAGGCTGGCCATCCACCGAATACCAGACGAAGGGGATAACCATTCATGAGGGGAATATCTTCACCATTGATTGCCCAGGCTATCAATGATTCATCCTCCATGGCCTTAGAGATTGGCACTCCCCGCGAGATCACAACTTCCTCCGGATCACCTGATAAATGGGTGTCTTTGCCATAGTATCCAATATAAACGGCATCAGATTTAATTCCGACATCATTTAATACATCCTTTAACCTAACACCGGTCCATTTTGAGCAACCTACAGCGCCAGTTGTCCATTGATTGCCTTTTGCAGGAGGGTTGAACTCGCTTCGTCCGTTTCCACCACATTCAAGCGTCAACTGATAGGTATAGTTTTTAAATCTGGATTTAAGATCCGCGAGGGTATATGTCTTCTTATTTGCGACAGACTCACCATCAATTGTGAGTGTCCAGTTGTTTACGTCAATGTTTTCAGGGGGTATCCCATTATTACGAACAAATAGCTTATCAGCTGGCGTAATTTTATCGTCCAGCAGGTGAGGGGGAGTCTCTGCATTTACTGGTCGGTCATTAAGGATGACAAGCCCGGGATCTTTACCCGGAATTTCAAAGGGAAGTTCATCGTCTGCCAGGATGGCTGGGATGAGCCCTGAAGGCATGTTTTCAGCAAAAACAATTTTGCCTCCTACAGCCATGCTCATGGCTGTCAAAGAAGCCTTTTTAAGAAAGCCCCGACGCGAGTCAGGAATTGTTTGACGGCCCCACAGTTTTTCGTCAGCCTGTTCGGGTGATTGATACAATTTGTGAATTCCCGCTTTTCTTTTCATATGGGTTAATTTATTCGCTTTGTCCTCTTCAGGGAGTAGTTGCTTAAAATTAACGGAAAAATGGATTTTGGTCGATTAGTGGTGAGTCCATTTTTATAATAAATAGCCCTGTCAGGTTATTTTAAACAGAAAAACCCAGTCAGGTTTAAAATACCTGATGGGTTTATGTAAAGCGTAATAAAAAAGGGATGCTGATTACTCAACATCCCTTTTACTGCCTACGGCAGCTAAAAAATAAAAATCTGGCAACGACCTACTCTTCCACATTTTACTGCAGTACCATCGGCGCTGGTGGGCTTAACTTCTCTGTTCGGAATGGGAAGAGGTGGACCCCACCGCAATAATCACCAT
>JAHCMM010000034.1 GCA_019192515.1 Cyclobacteriaceae bacterium SS2 | reverse complement strand
GACTGAGGGCTCTCTCAACAATTCCAGTCCGATGTTCAATCGTTTTCTTTGACCTCCGGAAATGGTTTTATCCAGTGGAGAGCCAACCTTAAGGTTTCTGGTCTCAAACAAACCCAATGATTCCAGGGTATGATTGACAAGCTCCTTCAGTTTTTGCTCGCCTAGCTTTTTAAAGCACAACTTGGCAGCAAAATACAGGTTATCAAATACGGTAAGTTCTTCGATCAGCAGGTCATCCTGTGGTACATATCCAATAATGCCTTCCACGCTTTTCTTGTGGATGTCAATGCCATTGATTCTGACTTCTCCAGTGGTTGGAGATTCGTTTCCATTCAATACATTCAACAAGGTAGATTTACCGGCGCCACTTCCACCCATCAAGGCGATCAGTCTGCCAGATTCTTCCTGGACATTGATGTTGAAGAGACCGGTCTTTCCATTCCTGAATTTAAAGGTGACGTCCCTGGCTACAAACGTGAGCTTATGTTCATCGGATAAGTCTCTGAAAAGACCAACGACCTCTGAATGGTAGATGGCTGAATTCTGGAACTTGATAGCACTACCTGTGCTGAAATTGTAGATCTTATCCGTCCGCATGATCTCTCCATTCATCAGGATATTTTTCTCACCCATGTATTTGAGAAAGAATAGATCTACTTCTGGAATGTTTAGAACGAAGATAAAGCCATCAACATCTTCATTGATCAGGTGTTTGCATGCCGGATTTACAGGCTGCTTACCATCGTCAATGATCAATACATTTGATGAGGTGATTTTACTTCTTTCCTGGTGGATAATAAATGCCTTGATCAGGTCAATGATGTCCTTGGGGACATTCAGAAAATCACCGATCATGTAGAGAAGCTGGTTTTCACGTTCTGTGACCACGCCATCTGCCGCAATCAGGATCACCAGGTTGAGAATGACCACTACCTTTTGTTGAGCAGTCTGCTCGAAATTGATCTGATCACAGATCTTTTTAATATGTTTAGAAAGGTCAACATTATGATCTTCGGATACCAGCCGATCGAAAACCTGCATGTATTTCCTGGCCGTATCCTGATCCAGGGACTCCCTGAGGAAATTTTGAATGAAAGTGCGCTCTTCTTCGGAGACAGTATCTTCTGAAGCTACAATTGCCAGGAGTCTTAAGATTGCATTGAGTACTTCTTCACTCATTTTCAGTTATTAGGGTTAGGCGGAAAAACAAAAAGCATTGAAGAAGTATTCAATGCTTTTGTTTGATTTAGAATAGGTTGGTTATTAAAGTTTTATCCCACGATTTCGGATCGGATGCGTTTTACCTCAATGGTGATATCAAGGAGCATATCCTGAGTCAAAATGAAATCGCCGGTATTTTCAGCAATTTTCTTTTCTACCTCAGCCAGATCGCCATCGTAGAGTAACTTCAATATTTTTAGTTCTTCCATCATTTCCAGGATAGTCTCATCATGAGGGATGTCTTCCAGTAAGGCAATTACATCCATTAAAGGTTTCTCCTGGTCCAAAACGATCTTTACCAATGGCTCAAGGATCAGGTTTCTGTTGTCCTCATCCAGGACGTCGGTAGGGTAGGTTTCGATAACTTTTACAGCCAGGTAAAGCCCTTCAACGAAAGAACCTGTCAGGATCAGTGCTCCTACATTGAGTCTTTCGGCCTCATTCAGGTTTCTTCCAGCCTGGTCGATCGCCTTGTCGATCATAGATGACAGGGTATCTTTATTGCCTTCACTCTCCTGAAACTTGGTGATCATCTGGTTATTGAAAATAGATGATACACCAATTGTCTCAGATAGCTTTTGGCAGGCTTCCAGGTAGTCCAGAGATTTTTGTACCTGCTCGTATGAGATCAGATAGCCCATGTCTGTGGCGTAAACCCCCAGGTTAAGGGCAGCTTTGTCTTCATCGTTTTGATATGAAGCGCTTTTTGAAAGCCCATTGATCAGATCCTCGTTATAATCTGCGGCAGCAGCTTGTAAGGTATAGGGTACTTCTGATGGATTAGGCAAGTCAGCCAATACTTTATCGATATCTGCTACCAACTTTTCTTTGGAGGCGGAAAATTCAACAGCATCAGCTTTTGATCCTTTTCCCGAACCACCACACCCCATCAGGAAGAAAATGGATAGAATTACACAGGAAGAATAGAATGATGTAAGTTTCATTTACAAGTTAGGTTTTATTTATTCCCAATTTTAATCTTTTTTTAAGTGGCATTGAAATTTACTAGGAAGATTTTCAAACTTTGTTGATAGAAAAAAGGTACAATCAGGAGAGATGAGTGGAATCAGCTATACAAGCCTGCGGGCTGGACACAAATACTGGGCAGTCAATTTCGGAGAGAAAATTGAGTTCGAAATTTTGGAAGTACTTTACCCGTTGGACTTTGTGATCAAAGACCTTACTACCCTGGAAACGTCAAGATTGTCAGACCTGACCCGTTATGGTAAGGGTCAGGACTTTGAAATCAGGGATTTAATTTAGCTCGAAATAGCTGTGCTGCTTAGAAGGTAGACTTGATACGCCCATCAGTTGGGTATCCAGGGCTCTGGCAGCTTCACGGCCTTCAGAGATCGCCCAGACAACCAAAGATTGTCCACGACGCATATCACCTGCAACAAACACATTGCGTTGACTGGTCTGATAGTTTGAGGCTTTCACATTACCTCGTTCATCCAGCTCAAGACCCAGTTGCTCAATCATTCCGGCCTTTTGCGGATGCANAAAGCCGGCAGCAATCAAAGCCAGCTCACAAGGCACAATACGCTCGGTGCCTTCGATCTCAGTGAATCCTTTATCACCCCATTCGATATCCACCAGCTTGATTCCGGTCAATTCGCCTTTGTCATTCCCAAGAAACTCCTTGGTCAGGATGGACCATTTTCTGTCGCTGCCTTCTTCATGGCTGGAAGAAGTGCGCAGGATCATCGGCCATTCCGGCCATGGATTGGTAATAGATCTGCCTTTTGGTGGCTTATCCAAAATCTCAATCTGGGTGATCGACTTGGCTTTGTGCCTGTTGGAGGTACCGATACAGTCTGATCCGGTATCACCACCACCAATCACCACTACATTTTTACCTGTAGCCAAAATTTCTTTCACAGGACGTCCTTCGTGGTTTTTCAGTACTTCATCTTCCTGCGATACCCTTTTGTTTTGCTGGCTGAGGAAGTCCATGGCAAAATGAATGCCTTTCAGGTCTCTGCCAGGTATCGGGATATCTCTTGGGATGGTTGATCCGCCACAAAGAATGATCGCATCGTGAGAAGACTGGATTTCTTCCACGCTAATATTGTTACCAACATCAGCATTGGTTTTGAAGATCACCCCTTCATCTTCCATAAGCTTGATCCTTCGGTCTACAACCCATTTCTCAAGTTTGAAATCAGGGATGCCAAAGCGTAGGAGGCCTCCGATCTTACTGGCCCTTTCGTATACAGTCACTTCATGACCTGCCTGGTTGAGCTGGTCTGCGGCTGCGATACCCGCCGGGCCTGATCCGATTACCGCTACTTTTTTGCCTGTTCTGGTTTCAGGTATTCTTGGCTTTACAAGCCCCAACTCGTAAGCCTTCTCGATGATCTCTTTTTCGATCAACTCGATGGCCACAGGGTCTTTGTTGATACCCAATACGCATGAACCTTCACAGGGAGCAGGGCAGATACGGCCCGTAAACTCCGGGAAGTTGTTCGTCGACTTTAAGATCTTATAAGCAGCTTCCCAGTCCTTGTTATAAACTGCATCGTTGAAGTCAGGGATCTGGTTGCCCAGCGGACATCCGGAATGACAGAAGGGGATACCACAATCCATGCATCGAGCTGCCTGCTTGTTGGTTTTATCCTCTGAAAAAGGCTCGTAAACCTCTTTGTAATCGTCAATTCTTTTATGTGGATCCCGTGACTGGGGTAACTCTCTTTTGTATTTTAAAAATCCTTCTACGTCTGCCATTTAAGCTACTTTTTCTTGTTCCTCCATTTTTCTTTCTTCCAATACACGCTTCAGGTCGTTTGGCATTACTTTGATAAAGTATTTGGACATGCTCTCCCAATCGTCGAGTATTAGCTTACCGAGCTTACTGCCGGTATATTTTACATGGTTTGTGATTTCTTCGTGGATATATTTCAGGTCGTCCTCTGCAAGCGATTCCAGTCCCACCATCTCCATATTCACCTTCTCAGGGAATTCACTCTTCTGGTCGAATACATAGGCCATACCTCCTGACATACCTGCGGCAAAGTTGTTACCTGTCTCACCAAGCACGATCACTTTACCTCCGGTCATGTACTCACAGCCATGGTCTCCAATTCCTTCAATCACGGTTTCAGCACCGGAGTTTCTCACACAGAAACGTTCCCCGGCCATACCACTGATATAGGCCTTACCTGAAGTGGCTCCATAGAAGGCTACGTTACCAATGATGATGTTTTCGTGAGCTTTCAACGTGGATCCCTTAGGAAGCTTGATCACCAGGTTTCCACCTGACAATCCTTTACCGCAATAGTCATTGGCTTCTCCTTCCAGCTCAAAATTCACTCCAGGAGCCAGGAATGCTCCAAAGCTTTGTCCGGCTGATCCTTTGAAGCCAACAGTGATCTTAGAAAGTCCAAGTCCTTTGCTTCCGTGAAGCTTGGAGATCTCATGCGAAAGCATCGCTCCGACGGACCGGTCTGTATTCTTGATATTGTATACTTTGTTGTTTTCTCCCTTTTTAAGATAATCCCGAATCAATTTGCGATCCAGCACTTTCTCCAGGCCATGATCCTGCTCAAACTGGTTGTATTGGCCGTATGAGCTAGGTACACTTACCTTGTTCAGAATAGGGGAGAAGTCGATTCTCTTTAGTTTCCAGTGCTCAATATCTGGCTTCACTTTCAGCACCTGAGACTGACCTACCATCTCATTGACAGTCCTGAAACCAAGCTCAGCCATGATCTCACGTAGCTCCTGTGCAATGAACGTAAAGAAGTTTACCACATGGTCAGGGTTACCTGTAAATAGCTTTCTGAGTTCAGGTCTCTGGGTTGCGATACCTACAGGACATGTATTCAGATGGCATTTTCGCATCATGATACAGCCTTCCACGATCAATGCAGAAGTACTGAATCCATACTCTTCTGCACCCAGGAGTGTAGCAATGGCTACATCTCGTCCAGTCATCAGTTTACCATCTGTCTGAAGTACTACCCGACTTCTCAGGTTGTTTTTCAACAACGTCTGATGGGCTTCGGACAGTCCGATCTCCCATGGAAGACCCGCATGACGAATAGATGATATTGGTGAAGCACCAGTACCTCCGTCAGCACCTGAGATCAGGATCACATCAGCTTTCGCTTTTGATACCCCTGAGGCAATCGTTCCAACACCAGCCTCAGCAACCAGCTTCACATTGATCCTGGCATGTCGGTTGGCGTTTTTCAGGTCGTAGATCAATTGTTTCAGATCTTCGATGGAATAAATGTCGTGGTGTGGGGGAGNGGAAATCAAACCTACTCCCGGTGTAGAATGTCTTACTTTGGCGATCCAGGCATCTACCTTATGTCCAGGTAGCTGTCCACCTTCGCCAGGCTTCGCTCCCTGCGCGATCTTGATCTGTAATTCAGCAGCTTCCTTCAGGTAATTGCTGGTCACACCAAATCTTCCGGATGCTACCTGCTTGATGGCTGATCTTTCCCAGTCACCATTGGGTTTCTTTTCAAAACGGATCTCGTCTTCTCCACCTTCTCCACTGTTACTCTTACCACCAATCCTGTTCATGGCAATAGCAAGTGTAGAGTGCGCTTCATGAGAAATGGAACCAAACGACATCGCACCTGTTGCAAAACGCTTCAGAATGTTTTCTACCGGCTCTACCTCATCGAGGGGCACGGATTGCCGCTTTTTGAACTCAAACAAACTTCGGATCGTGATATTTCTCTCCTGGTGCTGGTCTATTTGATCCGAAAACTTCTTGAATAACTTGTAATCATTGAGGCTGGTAGATTTCTGGAGCAAATGGATCGTCTCAGGGTTCAACAGGTGAACCTCGCCATTTCGCTTCCATTGGAAATATCCACCAAC
The DNA here is from genome assembly GCA_019192515.1 of Cyclobacteriaceae bacterium SS2. GTDB lineage: Bacteria > Bacteroidota > Bacteroidia > Cytophagales > Cyclobacteriaceae > UBA7330. The sequence continues at coordinate 6,835 of JAHCMM010000034.1, read as the reverse complement.
TTCCAATAATCTGTCATAAGTCTTGTAAGCTGCATTGTGTTTGATCAATGCCTCTTTTTCCAAATCGTCGAAAGTCAATCCATCAAGGCGACTGATGGTGCCTTTGAAACATTTTTCTACCACTTCCGAACCTAACCCCAGGCACTCGAATATCTGTGCACTCTGGTACGACTGAAGGGTAGAAATACCCATTTTGGAAAGGATCTTCAATAATCCTGACCCAACACCTTTTGCGAAGTTTTGGAAATAGTATTCTACTGGCTGGCCATTATCCAACTTGCCATTTTTGTGTAGGTCCCGGATGGTCTGGTATACCTTGAATGGGTAAATAGCACTTGCTCCATATCCGATGATCGTGGCGAAGTGATGTGTTTCCCAGGCATCACCTGCTTCCACTATCAGACCGGCCTTGGTACGAATGTTGTTTTTCACCAGGTGATGGTGAATACCACCGGTGGCGAGTAATGCCGGAATAGGAACCTTTACCTCATCCACATTCCTGTTGCTGATGATCAGGATCTTTTTCTTGTTTTCAACAGCCTTTTTGGCAGTAGCGCAAATCTTGTTAATGGCTTCAGACAAAGATGCTTTCTGCGGATCGAAGGTAGCGTCAATGATTTCATAGTCGAACCCATAATCCTTCAAGTGGGTCAGCTTAAAGAAATCTTCTTTTGACAACACCGGATGCGAGATGTGGATCTGCTTGGTGTGATCTGCTGTCTCGTCCAGTACGTTGAGTGATTCACCAACTCTTGTGAACAGTGACATCACCAATCGTTCTCTGATCGGATCGATAGGAGGGTTACTGACCTGGGCAAAATATTGCTTGAAGTAGTTTGATACATGCTGGCTTTGCTGCGAAAGTACAGCCAGTGGTGCATCGGCACCCATAGATCCTACCGGCTCCTTGCCTTGCTCAGACAACACCTTGACAATCAACTTGATGTCTTCCTGGGTATAGCCGTAAGCCTTGAGCTGTTTTAGCTGGGTATCAGGGTCAAGTTCTACAAGCTCCATGTCTGCCTCCGGAAGCATGTGTAGTTTAATTCTCTTCTCTTTGATCCAGTCGTAGTAAGGTTTATTTTCTACGATGTATCGTTTGATCTCTTCGTCTTTGAGGACACGCTTGTTCGGAAGATCGGCCCAGATCATCTTTCCAGGCTGTAATCGACCTTTCTCCAATACATTCTCAGGTTGAATATTCAATACCCCGGCTTCTGAAGCCATGATCAGGTAACCATCTTTGGTGATGCAATACCGGGCTGGTCTCAGTCCGTTTCTATCCAGTGTTGCTCCCACCTGGATACCATTGGTGAAGAATAAAGCAGCAGGTCCGTCCCAGGGCTCCATAAGTGAGGCGTGGTATTTGTAAAACGCCTTTTTCATGGTATCCATCTTGGAATTATCCTGCCAGGCTTCCGGTACCAGCATCATCATGACGTGTGGTAACGGTCGGCCACCCATACGCAATAGCTCTACGAGCGCATCCAGGTTTGCTGAGTCAGAATTCTTAGGGTTGGTCACAGGCAATAGCCATTGAAGCTCCTGCTCGGTGAAGAGAGGGGAGGACATAGCAGCTTCTTTAGACTTCATTTTGGTGACGTTACCCCGGATGGTGTTAATTTCTCCATTATGGGCGATGTAGCGGAAGGGTTGAGCCAATCGCCAGTTAGGAAATGTATTGGTAGAAAATCTTGAGTGAACAATAGCAATTGCAGACTTGGTGCTCTTGTTTTGAAGGTCGTAATAGTACTTCTTTACCTGGTCTGTTTTAAGTTGTCCCTTGTAGACGATTGTTCGGGTCGAAAAACTACAGATATAGAAGTCATCATTTTCACCTGACACTTCCTTTTTAATTTCATTCGTTGCGTAGTGATTCAGGACGAAAAGCTTGCGGTCCAGTTCATCCTGGGTCATCTTTTCATTAGGTGTAACAAACACCTGCTCTACCGTAGGCTCTACTGCTTTGGATTCATGACCGGGCACCTTTTCATCGATGGGTACGTGTCGGTAAGCATTGAGGGTAAGCCCCAGGTTTGAAATGCATTTGTTAAGTATCTTTCTACATGCTTCCCGGATCTTATAGTTTTTTGGGAAAAAGATCATTCCAACACCATATGAGCCTTTTTTAGGAAGTTCTATGGCATGTTTTGCCAGCTCTTCTTTAAACAATTGGTGAGGGATCTGGATGAGAATACCCGCTCCATCTCCCGTATTTTCGTCACTTCCCGTAGCACCTCTGTGCTCCATGTGCTCAAGCATGGTAAGTGCGTCATTTACGATCTTATGCGACTCCTTATTATTGATGTTGGCAATGCAACCAACACCACATGAATCGTGCTCAAATTCCTCTCGGTATAGACCCTTCTCCTGCATATTGTGATCCTTTCAGTTTAATCAATGGTTAAGCGCAGCAAAATTACTTCAATTTGACTGCTATTTAAAATAAAATTTCATCCACAGCCCATTTTGAAGAATAGAATTATTAAATAATCAAAGTGGCTTCATTTAAGTATCTCAAATTTGATATTACACAATATTTTACGGGTTTATTGCGAAATCATTAAACAAATAGGCCTTTGAAATTAATTCATCATTGCTAACTAATTAACCAAATGAACATAATTATGATATATTATAAAATAGTTCTATATTTTATTACAAATTCAACAGAAAATATGATAAAAGAAATACAAGGAATGTTTATTTTTGACGCTATTCAGACTGTAACCGCCAAAAGATACCTTGAGCTGAATAATATAAACCACCCAGACTATCATGAATAAGTTTCATTCTTCGAGCAAAAGTGACAACTTATCGATTTGATTGTAATATTTTTATATTAATTATGATTTTTGTAATGTACTGAAGTTTGCAGTTTTGAAAATGCATCCACCGATCTGATTATGAAACAGTTATATTCGGCGCTCATTTTGGTTTTGATCACAGGTTATTCTGCTCTGGGACAAAGCTCAGTGGGTATCAACACGTCTACCCCCAACACCAAAGCAGTACTTGAACTGGTCTCACTCACCAACAATCAGGGGTTTCTTGTACCCCGATTAAGTACGGCACAAAGACAATCCATGCTACTCACCGGTACGGACCGGGGTATGATGGTTTATGATGTTACGCTTCAACAATTCTGGTACTGGAATGGAACAGCCTGGAAAGCTGGTCTCGGTGTATTGGATGAAACCACTGCCTCAGGAGATCTGAACGGAACATTTCCTGAAGTATATATCAATGATGGTGCTGTAGGTACTGATGAATTGACTGATGTGGCCGGCAATGTAGGTACTTTTGGTTCTTCTAATGATTCAACCATTCTTGTCGTTACAGTAGATGTAGATGGAAGAGTAACTTCTGTTACTGAAAAATCTGTGAGAGTGGGCTCGAGCAATATTTATGATGCTTCCATTTTAAATAAAGACATCGCCAATACGACCATTACAATTACAAAACTTAATGCTGAAGGAGAAACTGACAAGGTGTTGGCGACAGATGATACTGGTGCCATTTACTGGGAGGACATATCTGCTTTTACCTCCTCTGCACTTCCAACCAGCTATTTATACATAGGAGATGCTGCTGGTGTTGCGCAGGGTTTACCGGCAAGTGGTGATGTGACAGTGACCAATGCCGGTACAGCAGTTGATTTTCAGCTAGGCATTGGTGTGGTCACAACAGTTGAGATAGACAACGAGACCATCCAGAGCGAAGATATCATGGACCTGAGTGTAGCTGAAGCAGACATTGCTGCTGGTGCTGTGACCGAACAAAAGATTGGGGACGATGCCGTTACGGCCATAAAAATCAATCCGGATGTAGCAGGGGAAGCTTTAATTCCAAATCCGACAACAGGGGCCCTGGGTGTAAATGCCGGGAATGGTTTGAAGATCGCAGCCGATTCGGTTGAAGTGGACCTTGAGGATATTGATGGGGATGGAATAGTCGCTGATCTGACCAATAGGGAGCTGGATGTAAATGTGGATAATTCAACATTGGAAGTTGCTGGAGATATTGTTCAGGTAAAGGATTTGGGGATTACCAACCAAAAGATTGCCAATCAAACTATTTATGCAGAGGCAAAGATTTCCCCTTTGAATCCGATCACAGGATTCAATTATGTCAACAGGATTTTAACAATTGGAGAAGATGAGTTAGTACATTGGACATCTATTGGTAATTCAAGAGTACTTGCTACAACTACGGATGGTGCCATAATAGGAAAGCCACTATCAGACTTTGCAACAAACAATCTGCCGACAGGATCTATTTTTGTTGGAGATGGTGATGGTAACGCTCAACCTACCTTTGCGGCTAATCTAAATCATATTTTAATTGGAAATACATCAGGCTTAACCTCTCTCCCTTTATCTGGGGATATATTGATGACTGGAACTGCCTCCGGTGTCATTGCAATCCAGGACAATGCTGTCCAGGGAGATGACATTGATGCGACCAATAATAATCTAAACATAGCTGGAACGCAATTGATAAGCCTGACTACCTCAAATGCTTCAGCTCAGGCCATCCAACTCAATGCTTCAGGAGGTGGAATTGATATAGGTGGCAACCAGGGTGTGTTGATCGATGCGGATAACAACGATATTGATCTGAATGCAATTGCTGGCTCGGTTAATATAGATGCTAATCAGAATACCAATATTACCACTACAAGCGGTGATATCATCCTTACATCAGGTGACGGGATTTCCATGACGGGTGCAACAGGGTCCAGCTTTACTACTTCATCAGGAGACATAGATATCAATGCCGCCGGTCAGCTGGACCTGGATGGAGGTACTACAGTGGCCATCGATGGAGCTACCGGGGTAGCTATCACAAGTGCTGCCAATGACGTAGATATTACTGCGGATGACAACGTAAATATTACGGGTACGAATGCTGCGGTTGGTATCACAGCTGGCACTACAGTAGACATCAATGCTGATGGAGGCAATGTAACCATTGACGCTGCAGGCGGTGGTAGCGATGTACTCGTCACTGCTCCAGATCAAATAGAATTCGACGCAACCAATACACAGGTAGTTAGCGGTACATTTGAGCTGGCCAACGGAGGTATCCAGGTTGATGAAATTGTGGATGATATTACCGTAGATCTCGCTTCACCTTCAGACAACAAGCTTATTACCGAGACAGCCCTCGCAACTGCCATTGGAAACCAGGCTGGAAGTGGTTTGACCTATGATGCACTAAACCAGGAAATAGATTTAGGCGGAGCGTTGGATCAGACAGCTGATCTGGTCACCGCGGCAGGAGTTAACCTGCAAGTTAGCGGACTTGGTATACTGGATGTAGATACGGATGTAGATATTTTAGGAGATGTTACCCTTTCCGGGGCAGCCCAAAGCCTAACTCATACGGGAGCGACAAGTCTGGATATTGTCTCCAATACAGCACCTGTCACCATTGATGCCCAGGGAAATATATTGACCCTGGATGGTGATCAGGGTGTATCCGTTGATGCGGCTAATAATAACATAGATGTGACAGCGGCTACTGGTCTTGTAAATGTGACCGGCAACCAGGGAGTCAATGTAAATGCCACCAACAATAACCTAACGCTTGATGCTATTGCCGGGACCTTAGTATTAGACGGTAACAGTGGAGTAGATATTGACGCAAGTACTACTGGAGATGTTACGATCAATTCAGCAACAGGATCAGTGAGCATAGATGGAGCAGAAGCAGCAGGAGATGCTGTAGCGATCACTGCCAGCGATGTTTCTGGAGGCATTGACCTTACAGCCGGAACGGGTGGTATTGCTGCAGTTGCAACAGATGGAGATGTAAGTTTGACTACCTCATCTACAGGGAATGTGATTCTGGATGGGGCCGATGATGTGACCATTACAGGTGGTACAAATGTAACGACAACAGCGACAGCCGGTACGGTATCCTTAAATGGGGACCAGGGTGTATCCATCGCAGCCACCAATAACAATGTTTCACTTGATGCTCAATCTGGAAGTCTTGGCTTGGATGGAGATCAGGGAGTAGCCATTGATGCAAGTACAGCAGGTGATGTTACCATTAACTCTGCCGCCGGTTCGGTAAGCATTGACGGAGCGGAGGCTGCATCAGATGCGGTTTCAATCACAGCAAGTGATGCTGCGGGAGGTATAGAGTTGGTAGCAGGGACAGGCGATATTGATTTGAACACTACAGGAGAAGTTACGCTGAATGGAACCAATACACAGGTAGAGACCGGATCATTTGAACTGAACAATGGGACGACAGTAACGAATATTCAGGCATCCACCGGAGGTGGTGGCACAGGAGTTCGCGCTGATGGATTGGCCGATGACAATACCCTGGTGACAGAGTCAGCCGTTAGAGAAGCGCTCATTAATAGTGTAAGTGCCGACAATGGCTTAACTGAAGGACCTATACAAGGTAACATTCAGCTAGGAGGAGACCTCATTCAAAACACAACGATCACCCAGGACAATGCAGAAGAGCTGAATATTGTAAATGCTGGAACAGCCAACACAACGGTACAATTGACCAGCACAGGAGATTTTGTGGTAGATGGTCAGACAGGCGATGTGACAATAGATCAGGATGGAGCTGTTACTGCAGGCAATGGAGTAGCTGTTACAGGTGGTAATGTTGATGTTACCAACGACCTTGATGTGGACGGAGCAACGACATTAGATCAGACGACGATCAGTACAGATGATGGTGCATTTGCAGTGAGTGGTACGAATGGAGCAAGTATCAACACAACCAGCAATACAGCCGGAGCCATCACTTTGGGCACCAATGGAGGAGCCAGTGAGACGATTGCGATCACCAATACCCAGGG
>JAHCMM010000330.1 GCA_019192515.1 Cyclobacteriaceae bacterium SS2 | reverse complement strand
CGGCTCCTTCACCAACGAATTTGCAGCCATGGGTTTTGGCTTTATTGAGATTGGCACAGTAACTCCTCTCCCCCAACCCGGTAACCCAAAGCCACGGCTTTTCAGGCTAAAAGAAGACCAGGCGCTAATCAACCGGATGGGCTTCAACAATGAGGGGATGGAAAATGTGGTACAAAACCTTCGAAAAAAATCAAAAGAGGTCATTATCGGTGGTAACATTGGAAAAAATAAGGTCACCCCGAATGATCAGGCACAGGACGACTATCAGAAATGCTTTGAAACGCTCTACCCACATGTAGATTATTTTGTGGTGAATGTGAGTAGCCCCAACACGCCAGGACTTAGGGAGCTCCAGGAAAAAGAACCTCTACAGAAACTGCTACAGTCACTCAAGACTTTGAACGATACCAAGCCCGCTCCAAAACCCATCTTACTGAAGATAGCACCGGACCTGACCAATTCTCAATTGGATGATATTTTGGAAATTACAAAAGAGACCAAAATTGATGGCGTCATCGCAACCAATACCACGATCGATCGTTCAGGATTGAAAACCGATAAGGAGAAAATTGACAAAATCGGGGCAGGTGGGCTCAGTGGCGCTCCCTTATTTGACAGATCCACGGAGATTATCAAATACCTGAAAAAAGGAAATAAAAACCTGGTGATTATTGCTGTCGGTGGGATCAATTCTCCGGAAAGAGCCATTGAGAAATTGAACGCCGGAGCGAGCCTGGTCCAGGTATACACCGGATTGATCTATGGTGGACCTGCGCTCATTCGAAACATTAACCTGGCAATCCTTAAAAATCTTGATGGAGCATAAAATCTCCATTACTTTTGTCGTTTATCATTCAGCATGGCACAAAACACCTATAAGAGGCAGAAAACAAAAGAACCCAAATCATTCAGTTTTAGCATTTCGCTATTCAATGACCGAAAGTTCCACCTCGCCATAGGATTATTTTTATTGCTGGCGTCCATCTTCCTCGCGGTATCTTTTATCTCCTACCTGACAGCAGGAAAAGCTGATCAAAGTGTGGTAGAAGCCATGACCGAAACAGGGATCAAAGAATCCGGACAGCAGGTTAAAAACTGGTTTGGACTCATTGGAGCCTTCACTGCCCACTATTTCATTTTCAGATGGTGGGGAATTATGTCTTTGCTCATTCCACCATTACTCTTCCTTGTCGGGCACCGGATCATCTGGAAAACAAGGATCGTTTCATTGATAAAATCCTTTTCATTCACTCTCTTTTACCTCTTGTGGGTCAGTACCGCCATTGGATATTTCCTGCTGAATTCAGATGACGTTTCAGAGCTTGGATTTCTAAGTGGCGGTGTAGGATTTGAAATGGCCATCATCATCGAAAGTCTGATGGGTTGGGGAACACTATTGTTCCTGATCTTCATGTTCATTGTTTTCAACATGTATTTCTTCAATATCACACAGTTGGAAACCGTCAACAATTTCCTTCAGAGCAGTCGTGAAAAACTAAGGAATTTCTCATTCAAACCCGGCTCTGAAAATTCCAGTCTTGAATCCTTGCTCACCCAGGTAAAAGAAGAGGTGGAAGCAGAAGAAAACAATGAAGAACAGGAAGAGGAACCTGAAAATCTCACCGAAGAATGGCAAGTCACCAAGGAGGATCTGAAAAAACAGCCTGAACCGAAGGAGGAATTAGAGCTCGCTGTAGAAAAACCCACTCCGGAGGAGCCAAAAGAGGCCGAAGAGGAAGATATGGACCTGGTGGTAGAAGAAAAGAAAGATGATGAGGTACGGGTAACCACAAACGAAAATTATGACCCTACTTTAGATCTGCCGCGCTACAAGTATCCAACACCAGATCTGCTGATTGACTATCCGAAGAAAGATATTCAGGTAACCAAGGACGAGCTGGAGCAAAACAAAGACAAGATCGTCCGGACCCTGGTCAATTTCAAGATTGGCATCTCCAGCATCAAAGCGACCATCGGACCAACTGTAACCCTTTATGAAATTGTACCCGAAGCCGGTGTCAAGATCTCAAAAATCAAAAACCTGGAGGATGACATTGCTCTAAACCTGGCGGCACTTGGTATCAGGATCATTGCGCCTATCCCGGGTCGTGGTACGATTGGTATCGAGGTACCTAATAAAAACCGGGAGATGGTGGACATCAAATCGGTTATCACCACGGAGAAATTCATGAAGAGTGACAAGGAATTACCCATCGTTCTGGGTAAGACCATCTCCAATGAAGTTTATGTCACCGACCTGGCCAAGATGCCTCACCTATTGATGGCGGGTGCTACCGGACAGGGTAAGTCAGTAGGTCTCAACATGATCATTGCTTCGCTGATCTATAAGAAGCATCCATCCCAGCTCAAATTTGTGATGGTGGATCCTAAAAAGGTGGAACTCACGCTGTTCAACAAAATTGAAAACCATTTCCTCGCTAAGCTACCTGACAGCGAAGAGGCCATTATCACCGATACACAGAAGGTAGTCCACACGCTCAACTCTTTGTGTATTGAGATGGATACCCGGTACAACCTTTTGAAAGAAGCAGGTTGCCGAAACCTGAAGGAGTACAACAGAAAATTTGTTTCCCGCAGGTTGAATCCTCAAAAAGGCCACCGATACCTCCCCTACATCGTGCTGATCATCGATGAGCTGGCTGACCTGATGATGACAGCTGGAAAAGAAATTGAAACCCCAATCGCGAGGCTTGCTCAACTAGCTCGTGCTATTGGTATTCACCTGATTGTTGCAACCCAAAGACCTTCGGTAAATGTGATTACCGGTATCATCAAAGCCAACTTCCCTGCTCGACTTTCATTCAGAGTAACTTCAAAAGTTGACTCAAGAACCATCCTCGATGCAGGCGGCGCTGATCAATTGATTGGTATGGGAGATATGCTATTAAGCATGGGATCAGAGATCATCAGACTCCAGTGTGCTTTCGTGGATACTCCTGAGGTAGACAGAGTTTGTGAGTTCGTTGGAGACCAGCGAGGATACGATTCTGCGTATATGCTGCCGGAATTTGTAGGTGATGATGAAGGTGAAGTTGGAGCTGTAGACTTGTCAGACAGAGACTCACTTTTTGATGATGCGGCAAAATTAATTGTCCTCCACCAACAGGGAAGCACCTCACTTATACAAAGAAAGCTTAAATTGGGCTACAATAGAGCCGGAAGGTTGATCGATCAACTGGAAGCTGCTGGTATCGTAGGCCCCTTTGAAGGAAGCAAGGCAAGAGAAGTTTTAATCAAGGATGAATATTCTTTGGAACAATTATTGTCAGAGATAGACAACAAATACTAAAAATAGAAGACAAATGAAACGCATTGTGTTATTAGCCGCAGTAATAATGATCAACCTTGGTGCCTATGCGCAGTATGATCCTGAGGCTTTAGATATTCTGAATGCTATGAGTGCCAAATACAAAGGCATGGAAGCATTCTCAGCGGAGTTTACCCAGGAAATGATCAACGAAAGTGTAGGACTTAGTGAGAAACTGAAAGGTGAAATTACTGTAAAGGCCAATATGTACTACCTGAAAATCGCCGACCAGGAGGTTTTCAATAATGGAGAAGATCTGTGGAACTACAACAAAGACATCAAGGAAGTCACCGTCACTCCTTATGATCCTAACGAGCAGGAAATTTCACTGAACAATATTTTCGACATTTATCAGAATGGATTCAAATATATCCTGATGGGTTATACCGAAGATGGCGCCAGAATCATCGACCTCGACCCTGAAAGTCGTGATAAATCTTACTACAAGATTCGAATGGTGATCAATAGCCAGGACGAGTTGAAAAAATTCACTGTATTTGAAAGAAAAGGAAATCAGTATGTGTACACAATTGAGAAGTTTCAGAAACTGAACAATGTACCGAACAGTAAGTTCACTTTCAACACAAGCAAGAATCCAAACGTAGAAGTGATCGACTTCAGATAGTATCGATAGGCACTTTTACATTCCTTTAACTTATTAAATGATTAACTTGGCGGTTCAATTTCAGTTTGAATGAACCGTCAAGATCTATTCTCTTTAATCAAAAAGAAAAAATCATTCCTGTCTGTCGGCCTTGACACCGATATCAGGCGTATCCCCGCACACTTACAAAAGCTGGAAGATCCAATTTTCGAATTCAATAAGCAGATCATTGATGCCACTTATGCATATGCGGTGGCCTACAAGCCAAACGTGGCCTTTTATGA
>JAHCMM010000329.1 GCA_019192515.1 Cyclobacteriaceae bacterium SS2 | reverse complement strand
GCGACTTCTGACGAACTAACTGTTAAAAGGATGTGTCCGGGTGTGATCAGTTTCCTTAGTTATTCTCTCTATCTTAACATGGTTTTACTTGTATACTCCGACTATTCTGGTCGAGTCAGGCAAACGGGTTTTGAGATTATTCATGGTGCCATTACGCGAGCTGATGTTGAGGAGAAGCAATTAGCGTTTGTTTTTACGGGAGATGAACATGCGGATGGGGCGGAAAAGATCATCTCTGCCTTAAACCTACATTCCATCAAGGCTTCATTCTTCTTTACAGGCAGGTTTTATCGAAATGCAGCTTTTAAGGCAAACATCCGAAAACTGGTAAGAGATGGGCATTACCTGGGTGCGCATTCAGATAAACACTTGTTGTATTGCGACTGGAACCTTCGGGACAGTCTTCTGGTCACAAAACAGGTTTTCATAAAAGACCTGGAAAACAACTACCATGAAATGAGACATTTCGGGATCAAAAAAACCGATGCCCGGTATTTTTTACCTCCCTACGAGTGGTATAATGATTCGATTTCCGTGTGGACTGCAGAACTCGGACTTCAATTGATCAATCACACTCATGGCACGCTTTCTCATGCGGATTACACTGTTCCCAAGATGATAAATTACCGGGGAAGCAAGGAAATATTTGATAGTATATTATCTTATGAAAGCTCCCATGAAAATGGACTCAACGGATTTATTTTACTTGTTCATATTGGGACTGCTCCCGAAAGAACTGATAAATTCTATGAATATCTTGAATCATTGATCCTGGAATTAAAAAGCAGGGGATATACGTTTAAGCGGGTAAATGAACTGCTAGATCAATAAACCAATGAAAAACATATTTTCACTTGTCCTGATACTCACCTGTCATTTGATATTATTGGCACAATCTCAACAACCCTTTTATATCAGGGTCAATCAGGTGGGCTATATACCGGAAGACCGAAAAGTGGCCCTTGTATTTGCAGAGCAAGGTGTGAAAGAACAATTTGATTTGATCCGGGAAAAGACTCTCCAAAAGACCAGATTAAAACTCAGGGAATCCTCTGCCAGGGGATGGGGGGCTTTCAGTCATTACTATGAACTGGATTTTTCCAGAATTCAGGAAGAAGGAAATTATTATATAAAAGGACGCCAATCAGGTATTGTATCTCAGACTTTTACCATTTCCGGAGATGCTTACACACAAAAACCTGAATTGTTACTAGAGTTTATGCGTCAGCAACGATGTGGATATAATCCATACCTGGATATGGTTTGTCACCAGCAAGATGGAAGATCTTTTTATGGAAAGGTTCCTGATTCTACTTATGTGGATGTGAGTGGGGGATGGCACGACGCAGGAGATCAACTGAAGTATCTGATTACGTCAAGCTATGCCACTGGTCATATGCTAAAAGCTTTCGAGCTTTATCCGGACAGGTTTGAGGATTTCAATAATAGCCTGGGACAGCCTTTTCCCAATGACATTCCTGATGTGCTGGATGAAGCCAAATGGGGGTTGGACTGGATTCTTAAGCTCCACACCAGTCCGGATCAGTTGGTTCACCAGGTAGCTGATGACCGTGATCATGTGGGATGGAAGATGCCCGATGAGGATCCTTCGGATTACGGATGGGGCAAAAACAGTTATCGTGTAGCATACTTTGCCAATGGACGTTCTCAGGGACTACGCGAACATAAAAGTATGGCGACTGGATTTGCCAACCTGGCAGGCAGATCAGCAGCGGTACTGGCCCAGGGAGCCAGGATCTGGCTTCAACTGGGTGATCAGGTTTTTGCTGACCAATGCCGGATCGCTGCACAAAGTCTTTACAAGTTAGGTAAAGAAAATGAGGGCTTTCAGCAGGGAAATTCATATGGAGCTCCTTACCGATATACGGAGGAAACCTGGTATGACGACATGGAGTGGGGAGCAGCTGAATTATTCCGGTTGACAGGAGATGTTTCGTTCAGAGATGACGCCATATATTATGCACGAAAAGCACATACCACTTCATGGATGAACCGTGACTCAGCCGCTCACTATCAATATTATCCATTTATCAATCTTGGGCATTTTGTCCTTTTTGATCTTGTAGATAAAGATTTCCAGGACACCCTGGCAGCCTATTACAGGGATGGTATTCAGTATACCTTCCAAAGGAGTCAAACAAACCCCTTTGGCGTTGGAGTTCCGTTTATCTGGTGCTCAAACAATCTGCTGACCAGTCTGAACACCCAGATCATCCTGTATGAAAAGATGACAGGCGATATGACCTACCATGAGTTCCTGATCAACCAGCGTGACTGGCTTTTTGGGCGAAACCCCTGGGGTACATCCATGTTTACCGGAATCTCCGAAGGAGGGGAATACCCTAAAGATGTTCACACCAGTATTTGGGCACTTACCAAAAAAATGGTTCCGGGAGGATTAGTCGACGGACCTATTTCCGGAAGCATCTACAACATGCTTAAAGGCCTTACGCTATACAATACTGATGAGTTTGCACACCTACAAAATCCGTATGTGGTCTATCACGATGACATTGGAGACTACTCTACCAATGAACCAACAATGGATGGTACAGCCGGTTCCATCATCATGATGGCCTATTGGGCCGGAATGGTGAAGGACTCACAGAAAAAATGACCATTTGATTACCTGATTTCATTCAAAATCCACTTAAATGCCTCAGCTTTGAAGTCCGAATGAAATGGATTGAAGAGTATGTATTGAGCGCTACCGGAGCGACTGCCATTACCAGTAAACAATCGGTGCAGACATTGTGGAGTGGCTATGGGGAGATTATACGTTATTTCCTGAAAGGAGGGAAGCAACCAAGTGTCATTGTCAAGCACATTCAGCTGCCTGAAAACAGCCATCACCCAAGAGGATGGGATACAGAGATTTCACATCAACGCAAACTCAAATCCTACCAGGTGGAGACTAACTGGTATCAGCACTTTTCGCAAAAAACGAGTGCATCATGCAGGGTGCCAAAACTTCTGAAAGCCACAGAACAGGATGGAGAGTTACTTTTGATCATGGAAGACCTGGATGCCTGTGGATTTACTGGTCGTCTGCAGCCCGAAAACGTTTCTTTAGCAGATGCACTTAGTTATTTGAAATGGCTGGCAGATTTCCATGCCACGTTTTTGGGAGTTGAAGCGAAGGGTCTTTGGCCCATAGGCACCTACTGGCATCTGGATACACGACCGGAGGAGTGGGAGCGGATGGGTAACCAGCCACTCAAAGCAGCTGCAGAGGCTATCGACAAGCGATTGAACAGTACCAAATATCAAACCCTGGTCCACGGAGATGCCAAACTGGCCAACTTCTGTTTTCATCAAAATGGTGAGGTGGCCGCGGTAGACTTTCAGTATGTCGGGAAGAGTTGTGGGATGAAAGATGTAGTCTACTTTATCAGCAGCTGTTTCGATGATGAAGAATGTGAAAAGTATGAAGCTGAACTATTGAATACATATTTCAAACAACTTGAGATGAGTTTGGATAACTATGCTGTATTCCAGGAACTTAAAGAGGAGTGGATGGCTTTATATTCATATGCCTGGGCAGACCTTTACCGCTTTCTGGATGGATGGAGTCCCGGTCACTGGAAACTCCATGGCTACAGCGAAAGCATGACCATGCAAGCAATCAATGAATTAAACCCATGACTACACTGACCACGACCGAGTTACACAAACTGCGTGACGTTGCCAAAGAAGCAGCTTTGGCAGCAGGGAAATACATCCAATCACAGTTCGCTCAGGAGTATCAGAAGAAGCACAAAGCAGGAGGAGACACCCTGGCCAGTCAGGTGGTGACAGCCGTGGATATCCGAGCCC
>JAHCMM010000328.1 GCA_019192515.1 Cyclobacteriaceae bacterium SS2 | reverse complement strand
CCTGATCACCTTCGGGAGGTGCCAAAAGCAGAAGTAGAGCGAATCGAGTTATCAGACGTTTCAGCCATGCCTCCGGGTACGATCAACCCATTGAATGAGGAAGAGCTGAAAGACCTGATCGCCTACCTGGTGTCAGGTGGCAACCCACAGAATGAGCTCTTTCAATAAAAGCAATTAAGATTTTCAATAACCAGACAACCAACTAACTCAAATGATTGATAAAACCTTTTTCAGAATATCCTCACTGATCGTCCTTACAGGGCTATTAAGCTGCTCTTCAGGCAAAAAAGAGGGTGGTGAAGCAAGTACGAAAGCCGATGAATATCAGCTGATTTTTGACGGTAAAACGTTGAATAACTGGAAGGGTGACCCGGACTACTGGAAAGTTGAGGATGGCGCTATCGTTGGCTACACTACTGAGGAGAAACCGCTTGAGGCCAATACTTTTTTGATTTGGGATGGCGGACAGCCGGCTGACTTTGAGTTGGTGGTCGACTTCAGAATCTCTCAGTCCGGCAACAGTGGAATTCAATACCGCAGTGAAATGGTAGAAGGTGTGCCTTTTGGATTGAAAGGCTACCAGGCTGATATAGATGGGAACAATAACTATACAGGCCAGAACTACGAGGAGCGAAAAAGAGCTACTCTCGCTTACAGAGGGCAGCAGGTAATTGTCAACAGCCAGGAAGATCCCAACGCAGAGGTCCGGGATAATGTAAAGAAAAATGCCTGGCAAAGCACTGAGATTGTCAGCTCACTGGGAGATATAGATGAGTTGAAAACTAAGATAAAATCGGAGGATTGGAATGAGTGCAAACTGGTCATCAAGGGCAATTTGCTTCAACATTACATTAACGGAGTGTTGATGAGTGAGGTCACTGACAATGATGCGGTGAACAGAAAGTCTGACGGCTTACTGGGATTTCAGATACATCGGGGACCCCCCATGAAGGTAGAATTCAAGAATATCCGGTACAAAGCACTATAACGATGAACAAGATCGGCTTCAATGTGCTAGCCTGGTCTGCTGGTGTTTCCGATGATTTACTCCCTGTTTTAGACAGGTTGAAGGCCATTGGATACGATGGTGTGGAGTTTTTTATCGGTGACCAGGATGAAAGGGCTTTTCGCAAGCTGGGTGACTATACGAGTAGCATTGGGTTGGAAACCACAGCCGTTTTTGTGATGTCGAAAGAGGAAAATCCAATTGACCCTGATCCAAAAGTGAGAGTTAAAGCACTCAATCGTATTCAATGGACGATTGATCGGGCCAATGAGCTGAATGCCAAGATCTTGTGTGGCCCGTTTCACTCAGCTTTTGCTACTTTTCTCCAAAAAGCACCTGACGAACAGGAATACCAATGGAGTGCCGAGGTATTACATCAGGCAGGAGATTATGCCTCTCAATTTGAGATCACTTTGACTCCCGAAGCCCTTAATCGGTTTGAATGCTACCTGTGCAACACAGCCGGGCAGCTTGCTCATTTGGTTGAGCTTACCGATCACCCCAATGTCCGGGCGATGTATGATACGCATCATGCCAACATTGAGGAAAAAGACATAGCTGAATCCATCCGGGAGATTGCCCCTTATTTAGCTCATTTTCATATCAGTGAAAATGATCGGGGAACCCCTGGGGCAGGGCATGTAAGGTGGGAGGAGACTTTCAGCACACTTGTAGAAGTGGGATATAATGGATGGCTTACAATTGAAGGATTTACCCGTAATGACCCTGACTTTGCCAATGCCATCAATGTGTGGCGTGAGTTTGCAGAGCCCTGGGAGATGGCTGAAAAGGGCTATCAGTTTATTAAAGAAATGTTGGACAAGCATAGAAAGAATTGAATGAGTAACATGAAGCATGTTTCTTGGTTGGATAAAGTGGGCAACACTGCCCAGGTAGGAGGGATTGAGACTTCTGTGGTGGATAATGGAGCGGGGAAAGGTTCCCGGATCGCCTGGATCAATACGGGAACAGGATTGCGCTATAAGGTGGTGATAGACCGTGGGATGGATATCGTGGATGCATTCTACAACCAGCATAGTCTGGCCTGGCTAAGCCATGGTGGCGTCATGTCGCCCGAAGCCTATGCCCAGACAGGTCTCGATTGGCTGAAGACTTTTAGCGGGGGGCTTATGACCACCTGTGGACTGACCCATGTGGGTGGTCCCGAGGAGGATGAGTTTGGAAAGCGCGGACTTCATGACCAGGTGAGTAACATTCCTGCAACTATCGAATCTATTATACAGCCAGATCCTGCCCAGGATCGTATGGAAATGAGTATTTCAGGGGTGATCAGACAAACCAGGGTGTTTGGAAACAGACTGGATTTGAGGAGGAAGATCTCCGGAAGTTTGGGATCTGCTGTCATCAAGGTGGAAGACGAGATTATCAATGCAGGGAATGAGTCCACACCGCACATGCTGCTTTACCACCTCAACTTTGGCTGGCCTCTGATTGATGAGGGGACCAAACTGCTTTGGAATGGCACCTGCAAATCGCGTGGGGGAGAAATGGACAATCAGCTTTTTGGTGAGAACAAAGACTTTAAGACCTGCAAGCCTCCATTGAAAGAGCATAGCGGAACCGGTGAAGCCTGCGGGTTTGTGGATGTAAAAGCGGATAAGGATGGCATCGTCCATTGTGGCGTGCACAATGAAAAGTTAGACCTTGCATTGGTCATCAGGTTCAAAAAGGACCAGATGCCCTGGCTCACCAACTGGCAGCACTGGGGTAGAAAAGAATACGTGACGGCCCTTGAGCCCGGAACCCATCCGCCCATAGGGCAAAGTGCAGCACGAAAGGAAAAATCATTAATCTTTCTGGAGCCTGGAGAGTCTAAAAAGTATGACCTGGAATTTGAAGTGTTGGACAACCCAAAATCCATCAAAGAATTTATTTCAACAATAGCATAAAACAAACAGCAATAAACCCTTAAATAGATATGAGTAAAAAACTGGCAGAAATTGCATTAGATCAGGGCAAAGGCATCGTGAGATTGGCCCCTACATGGGTCCCCAGATCTTTTTGTGTACCTGGTAGAAGGATCAAGCTTCATCCCGATGATTATTACGTGCTTGGAGGAGAACGCGGAGGAATTGATGAACGATGGTTTTCTTCCACAACACCTGCACAAAACGGGCCACTGACCGGAAAAAACGAAGGGCTCAGCGCCATAGTTGTTAAGGACGGTTCAAAGACCTCGGAGGTGCTGCTCAGGGATGCAATTGATGTGTTGAAAGGTGCCATTATTGGTGACAGGCTGTGGAAAGAACATGAGAGCTGGCCGATGTATTCCAAATTTTTTGACAACATGGGACCGCTTCCACATCACGTGCATCACAATGACGAGGACGCTGCCAAGATTGGCCAAAAGGGGAAGCCGGAAGCGTATTATTTTCCACCTCAGGTGAATAACCACGGGGGAGATTTTCCATACACCTTCTTCGGTATCACCCCGGGAACTACCAAAGAGCAGATCCTGGAATGCCTGAAGAACTTTACCAAAGGAGATAATAAGATCACCAATTTCTCATCTGCGTTCAGGCTGGAGCCGGGCACAGGGTGGGATGTGCCTCCGGGAATGCTTCATGCGCCCGGTAGTATGTGTACCTATGAGCCACAAAAAGCTTCTGATGTTTTTGCCATGTACCAGTCACTGGTGAACGAAGCCATCATTCCGGAGGAGTTGTTATGGAACGGAACTCCTAAAGACAGGATTGGTGATTACGAACAGCTGATCGAGGTGCTGGATTGGGAATTGAATACAGATCCCAACATGTTGGAGACCCGGTTCATGAATCCTGTGCCAGTAAGGCCTGAAAAAGAAATGGTGGGCTATCGTGAAGTATGGGTCTGCTATCGATCCGATGCCTTCAGTGCCAAGGAACTTACGGTTTTACCTGGTCAGACAGTCACCATCAAAGACAATGCTGCCTATGGCATGATTATGATGCAGGGACATGGCAAGATGGGTGTATGGGAAGTGGAAACGCCAACCATGATTCGCTACGGACAGCACACCAACGACGAGTTTTTTGTGACGGAGCAGGCCGCCAAAGAAGGTGTGACCATTACAAACTATTCCGATTGCGATCCGATCGTGATGCTGAAGCATTTCGGGCCGAATAACCCCGATTTGAACCTTGATTTATGATTATATTTAGTAAAATTTATTTTTTAACCACATAAACCCCTTATTGTGAACAACTATCCCAAATTACATAATGCAACCTGGCCCGGAGTCGTAGGAAAGGGGCCAGATTCTGAACCACCAATTCCGTTTGACGATATGCTGAAGATGACAGCTGCAGCGGAGGTGAATGGTGTCAAGTTTGATGGAGTGGACCTTGGTTTGTTACCCCCTCACATCGACATCGAAGGTTCCAAAGATGATTTCAAGCGAATTGCTGATAAGATTGCCGGTTACGGACTGAAAGTAGGTAGCCTGGTAGCCCCAATCTGGGGAGGTCCTGCCATGGGAAGCAAAG
>JAHCMM010000327.1 GCA_019192515.1 Cyclobacteriaceae bacterium SS2 | reverse complement strand
TATGATTATCCGGATGTGAATATCGAGGTGACAGGATATCCAGAGAATTCTACGGCTCGCACTTATGGTGCATCATTGATGGGAACCAGGTCCTTTACCGGAAACTGGTACATGAACTTTGGGGTGAGCGTCTTTGAATCTACCTGGGATGATAACATGCCCAATAGATACAATCTTAGACAAAATTTTAATGCATCGGCTGGTAAGGAGTGGTTCTTTGACGGAAAACCTGTTAGACGTTCCCTGGGTGTAAATGGTAAAGTGATCTATCAGGGAGGGCTTGTGGATCCAATTCAGGAAAATACGTTGATGGCCCCTCCAAGTACAACCAATGCGGACTACTATCGTATAGACCTGAGAATTCAGTGGACGCGCTACCACGAAAACAGGACATCCTCTGTTTCACTGGATTTACAAAACTTATCCAATAATGAAAATGATGCATATGTATATTATGATACTTTTACCGGTCAAAGGGAACCAGCCACACAGCTTGGTTTAATCCCGATTCTCACCTACAGAATGGAATTTTAAAGAATGAGCACTACTGGTAAGATCATAATTGCACTGCTAACGTTTGTTTTTGGCCTATTCGCCTATTATCAGATCAATGATCCGGACCCGGTCCTTTGGGTGACCATCTACGGAGCGGTATGCATGGTGGCTTTTTTCAGGTTGATCAATGTCTACTACAGTCAGCGTATCGTTTTTTTACTGATGTTGCTGATCCTGATCTATTCTACCGTATTTATTCCCGGAATCCTCGAGTGGCTTACGCAGCCTAATAAAGAAGAGATTTTCGGTGCGATGTACAAGGAAAAGCCTTACATCGAGGAGTCCCGTGAATTTTTCGGGCTGATGATTGCTGTGATTGGATTGATCGTGCTGTTGAGGATCAAGGAGTAGATTATGCTTCTTTTTCTTCTTCTTTAGCGGGTGCTGGGCTACACCATTTCTCTTTAAACTTTTCTTTCCACTGGTTTTTCTGTTCTTCGGTCATGCCACCCCATTTGTGCTTCCATGACGGTCCACCCGGATGATGGCCACCTTTTTTACCGAAGCCAAACAGGATCTTGCTAAGCAGCAGGATCCCTGCTGCCTCCCAGAAGTTGATTGGACGCAGACTAAAGATATCCGGCATCAGCCAGTTCCATAGGTACATTACCACACCTGTGACCACTGTAAAAAACAGGATCACCATCAAAGCAATTTTCGCAAACCAATATCCTTTCATCTTATTCATTGCTAAACATTTCTTTATACAGATCGGCCAACGATTCTCTCAGGGCAAGCACAGCATAGCGCTTGCGGGAGATCAGGGTATTGATTGTTTCCCCGGTCAGCTTTTCCATGTCCTTAAAACTCTTTTGTTCAAATTCGTGCCACACAAATACCTCCCGCTGGTTTTTGGGCATCTTCTCTAATGTTTCTTCTATTTTGGACCATACCATCTCACGAAGGAGTTCCTCTTCAGGCAAGTTGTTGGTGTCAGGTAGTATGTCCTCCAGCATCAGTGGTTCGTCATCACCATCCAGGGTAGGCATGATCAGAGAAGAGAAAGCCTGGGGCTTTTTCTTGCGGAAGGCATCGATGATCTTGTTGCGTGCCACCCGGAAGAGCCACCCGGACACCTGGTCGATGGACCTGATGTCGTCATAGCCAATCACGAACTGGTAAAACACATCCTGTACGATGTCTTCGGCCTCGTCCTGGCTGCTCACGGACTGCCGGATGAAGTTCAACAACCGCTCCCGCTCGTCTCGTACCGTTCTTTCAATATGGTTGGCTTTGGCCTGGCTCATGCTTAAGGTTACTGCATTCATGTTCAATATGATCAGAATTTTTTACAATCGGCAACTTTTCATGATTGCTGTTGGGATAAGGACGGGAGAGGAAAGAGAATATTTTAGATGGATGGAAAATGTTTTGGTTTTTGTTAGGGGGGAATGAATTGATGTTATTGTATTTAGAGCTAGATAACCATTCCATAAGATAGATGGGTGATGTCTGGCCAATCTTTAAGATCGAAAAATGCATATTTTCGTATATTTATAAAAAGGCGATGACCAAGGAAGCATTGATAGACAGGACGATCAAAATAATTTCGCAATTACCCCAAGAAAAGATCAAAGAAGTAAACGATTTTGCAGACTTCATATTAAAAAAGTATGATGAAGAAGTTTTGCAAAAGGGAATTGAAAAATTAGTAAACGACTCAAAAACTTTTGACTTCTTAATAGGAGAAGAAGATTTTTATTCTGTAGAGGATCTGAAAGAAAGATTCAAGTGAAAAAGGGTGATATTATCCTCATTCCTTTTCCCTTCACAGATTTATCTGGTAATAAGAATCGCCCGGCCCTTCAAATTGTGAGCCTACCTCACCAACTCCTCATATAATAGCTTCGTCACTTCCGGCAGCATTAGGTTGCGCCAGCTTTCATCTACACAACCATTGCAGCCATTCGTGATGGCCACAATACCAAACTTCTTTTTGGGATGGAAAAACATAGAGCTATGGAGTCCATATGCGGCACCTGTATGGCCAATTAGCTCCTCACCGGGGATGAGCATATTAGTCTTACGTAAAGCCAGTCCGTAGCCATTGTCGCTAACCGGGGTTTGTATCAGTCTGGCATGTTTCTTTGAGATGATCCTGGTACCGTCCAGCTTACCACCTTT
The DNA here is from genome assembly GCA_019192515.1 of Cyclobacteriaceae bacterium SS2. GTDB lineage: Bacteria > Bacteroidota > Bacteroidia > Cytophagales > Cyclobacteriaceae > UBA7330. The sequence goes on along the minus strand of JAHCMM010000327.1, from coordinate 3,093 downwards.
CATATGCATGGTCATGTACCTGGCCAGGTCTGGTGCCGAGATCTTCATGCCACCGGTCGGGGAAAAAACCGGAGCAGTATAGCCCAGCAGATAGTTTTGGATGATCTCCCGGCGTGGGTGATATGCGCCATCTGATAGGATATAGGCATTACTTTCAGCATTGTATTCGTAGATGCCGGCAAACTTCTCACTATCCAGTGAGTCGACGCAGTAGCCTCCGTAAAGCCCCAGTGGAGCTAATACGTGATTTCTGACATACTGATCAAATCGTTCTTCAGAATATTTTTCAATGATTGCCCCGACAAGATTGTAGTTCAGGTTACAATACTGATAACCTTCGCCGGGAGCATAGTCATTGTAGCACTTGACCCAGTCCGGGTTTTGCTTCGGGTTGAGTGGGTCCAGTGTGAAGTAGCCCTGAGAATCGTTGATGGAGGAGGTGTGCGAGAGTAGCATCTTAAGGGTGATTACCTTATCAGGGTATTTCGGATGCCGGACCCTGAAGCCGATTAACTCACTTACATCGTCTTGCAAGTTGAGCTTACCTGCTCCTACCAGCTGCATAACAGCAGTCGCTGAGAAGGACTTGGAGATCGAGGCAATGCGAAAAATATGGTCGGATCGTAAGGGTTCATTGGTTGCCAGGTCTTTCTTACCCAGCGCCTTTTGATAAATGAGCTCGCCTTTTTTAACTACCGCCACGGAAAGCCCTACAGCTTCGTACTTTTCCATGATGGCTTCCAGGTCACTTTCCAATGTAGATTGCGAGAATAACTTTCCTGAAATAATTAACAGCGATAGAAACAGGTATTTCATAATCTGCAAATTACTGATATTTTTGACAGCCAGACGATCCGATATGCGAACCATCTGATAGTCGGATTATCCGAACATCCGAGCATCGGAAAATCCTTAATGCATATTTTAGCAGATAATGCAACAACAGGACTCCATTTTTGAGCAAAGCTATGAGCTGATTCAACAGGTTCCCCGACTACAAGGTCTTTTGTTAATTCTTCAGGAAGCGGCTGGTGATCATGCATCAAAACTGGGCTTTGGCTATGAAAGCCTGTCAGAGAAAGGTTTCTTCTGGGCGCTGATCCGACAGAAGTTGATCATGGACTCCTGGCCTAAGGGAGATATAATTACCATCAAAACATGGTCACTCCCGGTTCAACGGATGCAGGCTATCCGTGAGTTTGAGCTGTTCGAGGGGCAAAAGAGAATTGGAGCATGTTCTACCACCTGGGTGATCCTGGACAATGATACAAGAAGACCCAAAACGATTGAAGACTCTGAAGGGTTGTTCAAGCCCCGAAAGGATTACTCTGTTGGATTTACAGCTGCTAAGCTCAATACTCCCAATGGGCTGCAAATGCATGAAATACATGTCGTGGAACAAAGTGACCTGGACAGAAATATGCATGTAAACAATACTAATTATGCTCGTTGGGTATTAGAGGCGATGTTGCCCACTGTGGACACTCTTATCAAAGAATATGAAGTTAATTTTCTTGCTGAGGCTTTGTTAGGAGATAATATATCGATTTTAGGGCAATCAGGTGCAACTTATCCTAAAGAGCTAATTGTTCATGGTCATCGTGAGAGTGATGGGAGAAGCGTCTTTGCTGTAAGAATGGTGGTTGGTTAGCTCGGGATAATCATGTTATTGTCAGTCTTTTTTCAGGGACAGTAGTCCTTAATAGTGAATAACTAGTTTTACTGGTTGAAAGACAAAAGTAATTCAGTCATCAACCTATGTTGTATTCCATGACAAAACTCCTTAAGACATACTCGATTTTACCTCTCATTGCTATAACCAGTTGCAGCCAGATAACTCCATATTTTGATGGATATGAAAATGTCAGGCCTGTCCGCATTGAATCAAGCGCAGTGCTGGAAGGTTGGAAAAACTACTATTTTTCCAAAGAAGATTGCCAATGTGTTTACGGAGATGAGTTTTTTATGTCAATAGAGGAAACCACCCAGCAGACGGGCAATCTCATGATCTCTTTACAAGGGGGTGGTGCCTGTTGGCCGGGTAAAGTTCGCTGTAAACCAACGGCAACTCCAGAAGATGTACAGACTTCAGCATTTACCACAGCGCTTAAGGAAGCACTACCTGATGATTGGAACCAGGTTGTTATCCCTTATTGTGATGGATCGGTCTATATGGGAGATAATAACCTGGACTATGACGGTGACCAGGAAAAAGATCACTGGCACAATGGCCTGAGGAACAGCAAAGCCGCGCTGACACTAACGAAAGTGAAGTTTCCGAATTTATCAAAAATTTTTCTTACAGGCTGCAGTGCTGGTGGTTATGGAACCATAATCCAACTAAGACTCTTGAGGCAGTTATACCCAGACGCCAATATTTATGTACTTAATGAGAGTGGGCCGGGGCTGATGCGACCAGATACTGACTACTGGAACCTGATAGATTCTTCCTGGAACCTTTCAGATATTATGCCTGAAGGGTGCAGCACGTGTAAAGGTCAGTTGATTTACTGGTATGAAGAGTTGCTGAAAGATCCGAAAGTTAAAATAGGTCTTTACTCGGCTTATCGTGATCATATTATAGGTGAGTCCTTCCTTGAAATGGATCCTGCAGATTTCGAAGCGTTGCTGTTAAAGCATTCTGGAGAACTCAATAATAAATATCCTGGTCAGTTTAAGCGGTACTTTATCAAGGGAAACTCCCATTGTATTGATGATCGTAGCTATGTGGTGAAGGGTGTTAAATACTGGGACTGGGTTTTAGCGTTCCTTACAGATAGCGAGAACTGGCAGGATGTACTGGAGTAAGTTGGATATAACGTTAAAACATCGGGTAAGATCACAATTGATGTTTGGCGTTATTCTCTAACCATTCATCTGTAAAGATCCTGTAGCCAATACCAAATCGTCCGTGACCCCCTCTGCTAAAGAAAGTGATCATTTGGGTATTGCCAAGTTTTCCTACAGTGCTATATGAAAAGTATGATTCCTCGACTACGCTTGCCTTCCAACTGACTCCTTCATCATCACTATAGAAGATTGACCCCCTGATGCGATCATCATCCCAGTTTTCTTTCACCTGATCATAATCTT
>JAHCMM010000326.1 GCA_019192515.1 Cyclobacteriaceae bacterium SS2 | reverse complement strand
GATTGCTTGTTGTATGATTTTGAGGGATCGCAGCAATTCAACGTTCGGGTATTTGTAGATGACAGGGATTCCTGTATGGTCATGAATCCGGATCACTTATTCCTATCCATGAATGTGGTGCTCCCACCCAATACATCCCCGTCAGTGGTTACCAGTGCGACGGTATACCAGGTGGGCCCCACAGATCTGGTTTCATTTGATGTGACGGCAACGGATGCGGATGGCGACAGTCTTACCCTCAGGATGGTCACACCTGATTTTGATCCTGAAGCGCTGGGGATCTCTTTTAATGATATCGCTGGCAGGGGTGAGGTCATGAGTCAGTTTTACTGGGACATTGATTGTGCTGCCAGTTATGCTACAGGCAAAACGCAGTTCGAGTTTATGTTTCTGGGCGAAGACTACGATCTCTGTAAAGTGAATAATGAAGATACGCTGATCGTCCTGGTCGACGTGGATTTTGCGCCTAATGCTCCTCCGGAGTTTAATGTTTACAACGATCAGCGCATCAAGATCAATCAACCTTTTACTTTGGATATTGTGGCAACGGATCCTAATGCCGAAGATTCTTTGGAGATCCGGTTTCTCGAAGATGCCTTTCGTCCCGCTTCTCCGGGCCTGAACTTCCCAACCACCAGGGGTAAAGGTGAAGTGTCGTCTACGCTAAGCTGGACACCTGAGTGTGACCTGCTCGACCTCAATGAGACGAGCACGTTCATTGAGCTGGCTTTTCAGGTAGTTGATGAAGGGTGCCCGATTCCTTCTGCCGATACGCTTAGGATACAGTTTGAGTTGTACGATGATCTGGTCAGCTTCGATGAGTTTCTACCACCAAATGTCTTTTCGCCAAATGGCGATGGGATCAACGAAGTGTTTTCCCTGTCAAACCTCCAGGACCCTGCTATGAACTTACCGGGAGACAATTGCATGAATACGTTTGAGTATGTGAATGTTTTCGATAGAAATGGTAAATCCGTTTTTCAAACCTCCCAAAGAGATTTCAGTTGGTCCGGGGGAGACGTGCCGGCCGGGCTGTACTTCTACGTGGTAAAATACTCTCAAAAGGAATATAAGGGCTATTTAAGGCTGCTTCGCTGATTGTATTTTTACCTTATTTCCGTTCAAAATATTGCGAATCTGGCAATATTTTAAAGATTCCATAAATGCCTTAATAAAGTTTGCCAGGGCAATCTTTCTGACCTAAACAGAATATAATTCTGCATATTATAATAAATGCAGAATTATATTCTACCGGTTATGTTCTATTATTCGGATATTTTGGCCTCTGGGGGTTAAATCCACTTTGGAATAATATTTGGATTTTCAATTGAGTTTTGAAAATATTTCAAAAAAAGGGTCGCTTTTTGATAAAATATTCCGGTAATATCATTTTTACAATATGTTTAGTTTGAGAGGAGGGAATAAAGGCGAAATATATAATTTTTAAAAAAATGAAGATTAAATTCAATATATTTTAAAAAATAAGGCCGTAGAATTGAATTTCTGATAATGAAACGACCAAAAAAGTATTGGAATAATTTTGAGAAGTGTGTCATAGTTGTATTTATTTGGCCTTTGAAACATTGGCGATATTTTATTAGCCAAAAGAAAATTAAAGCTTAAATTAATGTATGACACTATGAACATGATCACCAACACGATCCTGGGAATGACCTCAGGAGCTTCGATTACTTCAGTGCTGTCGACTGCTTCAGTTAATGAGACTATGTCGGTAGTACAAGACTATGGTGCTGACATCGCCAACTCGTTATTAGTATCTAATAACGTGTGGATGATGGTAGCCACTTTTTTGGTATTTATAATGCACCTTGGTTTCGCCGGTGTTGAGGCGGGCTTTGGTCAGGCCAAAAACACAGTCAACATCCTTTTCAAAAATACCCTTACACCTATTATAGGTATCCTTACCTATGCACTTGCAGGATTCTTTTTGATGTACCCTGGTTTTGATGTTCCGGGATGGCTTTCATTTGATAGTGCTGGATGGAGCATGTTTTGGGGGTCGCCGGGAGATGCTGATGTTACTGTTGGCTATGCCGATGGTGGCTACACTTACTGGACTGACTTCTTATTTCAGGCCATGTTCGCTGCAACTGCCGCTACCATTGTATCCGGTGCTGTAGCTGAGCGTATCAAATTAAGCTCTTACCTGATTTTTACAGTTATCTTCGTTGGAATTGTTTATCCTATCATTGGTAGCTGGAAATGGGGTGGTGGAGCTCTTGATGATATGGGTTTTTATGACTTTGCTGGTTCTACATTAGTCCACTCTGTAGGTGGATGGGGAGCTCTTGCAGGTATAATTATCCTTGGACCTCGATTGGGTAAATATGTTGACGGTAAAGTAGTTGACAAGCCAGGTTCTTCAGTGCCTTTGGCAGTAATCGGTGTATTCCTTCTTTGGTTAGGATGGTTCGGATTCAATGGTGGATCAGTTCTTTCTGCAGATCCAGGATTGACTTCATTCGTTCTTGTGACTACATGTTTGGCTGCAGCTGCAGGTGGACTGGGAGGTTTCATCGCTGCTTACTTTATGTTCAAAAGACTCGACCTGGGTATGGTATTGAATGGAATCCTTGCTGGTCTTGTAGGTATCACTGCAGGAGCAGATGTTATCAACCCTTCAATGGCAATTGTAGTGGGTTTGATAGCTGGAATTTTAGTAGTAATCTCTGCTGTTACCCTCGATAAGTTTAAACTTGATGATGTTGTGGGTGCCGTATCAGTACACCTTACATGTGGAATTTGGGGAACACTTGCTGTGGGTATTTTTTCAGCTGATCATTCATTCGTTTCTCAGCTGATTGGTGTAGCAGTTTGTGGTGCCATGGCATTCGTAAGTGCATTCATCATCTTCTACGTAATGAAAATGATCTCTGGAATCAGGGTATCTGAACAACACGAAAAAGAAGGTTTGGATAGCCACGAGCACGGAATCAGAGGATACACTATCATCTACGAATAGAATCCACAGGATTTATTCCAAAAAATTAAGGCCTCTGAATCTGGTGGGGACCAATAATGATTCAGAGGCCAATTCAAAAATTCAATCAACTTTTAATTAATAAAAGCTCATGAACACAATTACTAAGATATCAAAAAAATTATCAGTTCTATTCTTAGGACTTACTATAGCAACAGTAGCAGTTGCACAGGATGAGGATGCAGGCTTGTCAATCAGTGGTTCTGTTGACACTTATTACAAATATGATTTTTCTGGTTACAATCAGAGAGGAATGAACTACTCTAACTGGTTTGGAGAAGATCAGAACTCTGTATCAATAGGTATGCTTGATGTAGCGCTTTCTCATGAAATAGGAAAAGCATCTTTCGTTGGTGAGTTCGCTCTTGGACCACGTGCGATTGGTGAAGGTGGCAGTGGACAAGGTACTGCACCTGGTACTATCCAAAACCTTTATGTTTCTTATGCATTGACTGATGCACTTTCGGTAACTGGAGGTTTCATGGGAACATTTGTTGGTTATGAGGTGATTTCACCAGCTGCTAACTTCAACTACAGTGCATCTTACCTGTTCAGTAACGGACCTTTCCAGAATGCCGGTGTGAAACTTGACTATGCTATTAGCGACTCATTTGGCATAATGTTTGGTGTATTCTCTTCAATCTGGGATTCATATATTGCTGATCCAGGTCTAGGTATGAACAGCATCGGAGCGCAGGTTTATGTTGCTCCTGTTGATGGATGGGATGTATATCTTAACTTCATCACTGGAAGCCTTTACTCTCAGTGGGACATCA
>JAHCMM010000325.1 GCA_019192515.1 Cyclobacteriaceae bacterium SS2 | reverse complement strand
TGACATCAAATGGAGTATCCTTTAGGTAAAGAATCCCATTCCGCCACATGGCCTTGTGCTCCGGGTCGAAGGCTTTTTTCACCATATTTACTTCACGGTCCAGCTGGATCATCTCTCCGGGTGTAAGAATTTCATGATGCTTATTGTCACGGTTTTTCTCCACACGTACCTTACCGGAAAGTAGACTCACCTCCTCAAATTCATTTTCGTAGGCCAGCACGTTGAATGATGTGCCCAGGGCTGTGGTGTTCAGATGATTGGTCTGAACTGTAAAAGGCTTGTCAGGATTTTCGGCCACCTCGAAGAAGGCTTCACCTGACAAAGTGACTTTCCGGTCTTTTTTGCCATACCCGGTAGTATAGGTCAGCTCACTCTCACTGTTGAGGATGACTTTGGTGCCGTCCGAAAGCATGATGGTGGACTTCTGACCTTTGGGATTCGATTTTATGATGGTTTCTTCGGGTGCCTTTAGCTCAGCCAACTCTGCCTTTTGATTTTCCAGATAGTTGGTGTAAAAGAAGATAGATCCAGCTAACACAATGCAGGCGGCTGCAGCTATTTTCAGATATCGCCATGCTGAAATACCATCCTCTTCTTTTGGTTTGTCCAGTACAGAGGCCGGGCTCAGCGGGATCACGTTGGTTTTCTTTTGCTCTTGTAGTGCCGCACCATTTTTCACACTGGCCCAAATCTCATCTTCAAGATTAGTCGATGGCTGATAGGAAACTTTGGACATCGAGAGCACAATGTCACGGGCTTCTTTTACAGTATCCAGTTTATCCGGATTGTGCTGTATCCAGTTTTCCCAAAAGACATTGGATTCGGCTGTGGAGGTCATCACCCACTTCCTGAAGTCAGGATCCAGAACAAAATCTTCGGTTTTATATCTATTATATTCCAAAATCGTCGCTTTGTGATATAAAGACCTGAAGTATCGCTGAATCTATCCACCCTGATGTTGAAAAAATGCGAACTTTATGAATACCAAAGCACTTTCACTTGTTTTTATGATAATATTTCATCAATCATTATCATTTATTGATTGATCCATAATTATAATCTAAAAGAAACTCCATTAGTGCTATTTTGCTTAGCAGATACTTTCTGTGCTTTGAAATGAATCTAATTCCCCCTTTATGAAGGGCTTTTCGTAAAGATCTTGGATCTGTAGTAAAGGGGGATTACTCAAGAATACGATGATCGTTGATAGAATTAATCCGTGCATTAGCGGCTACCCATTCCTCTTCAATTTCTCACTAGCGTGGAAGTTATTTCCGCGCAATTGCCCACTGCACACCCCAGCCTCACGGCAGGCAGGCTTAAATCCCTAAAATGACCTACCGCGCCACTTCTCATCCACAGTCCTCCTAGCGCGGAAGTTACTTCCGTGCGATCGATTCCATTCAATAAGATCGAATGACTTCTGCCCTACTTCAGTTGTCTCAGGCTCTTCTTCAATGAATTCACAGCCTTCCAGGTGAGCTTATAGGCGGAGTTGACGGTGAGCGACATCAGTTTGGATACTTCTTCGTATGACCGTCCTTCGAAGAAGATCAACATGACAATCTCCCGCTGCCGCTCTGGCAATTGATTGATGACTGAGACCAGTTGTTCCTTATTTTGATGGCTGCCCTCAGCATTTTTGATCTCCTCACCTACAAGATTTACCAACTCTTCATTTTTATAAGCCTCATGGACAATCTCTGTCTTCTTGCGGCTGTTGAGCTCGTCGTAGATCTTATTTCTCAATGACTTCAGCAAGTAGAAGCTCACATTTTCTACTGATGTAAGTGAATGCTGCCGCTGCACCAGGGATGTAAACAGCTCCTGGATGGCATCTTTGACAATATCGATGCTTGGGCAGATGGTCATCCCATGCTGGTAGAGTGCCTTAAAATGATCCCGGTAAATCACCTCCAGCGCGTCGAGGTCTCCTGCGCGAAACTGGTTCCACAGCGTTTCGTAGCTACGCGAATTTTCTTTTGGATTTGGGGTCATTTTTGGTCCGAAGACAATTTTCGGACCCTAAAAGTATGGAAAAATGTAAATTATTGAAAAGGAGTGAGGGATGATTAAAAATGGGGTAAAACGTTTTTAGTGGGCGAATTGAGGGCTTTCAATACCGTAATTCTTGTAGGATTAATGCTTCTTCTTAGACATTCCTAGTTAAAAGTCCTAAACAATTATTGAACTGATCCTTCTCTCCAGGTTTGGTAAATCAAATGGTTTGGTAAGGATCTCTGTAATGATGTTGTCTGATAAGGCGTCAAGAATCTCCGAAGTATTCGTATAACCTGTGACCAAAAAGCAAACCAGTTCGGGGTTGGCAGACTTGGCCTGTTTGATCAGTTGCAGACCGTTTACCTCAGGCATTTTGTAGTCAGTGATTAAGGCAGCCATATCCCGATGCTCCGCTAAGAAATCTAATGCCTTTGATCCGTCATTGGCCGTGAAAACATCGAAGATGCTTTTAAAATAAAGTTCAAATGATTTTAGCGTAACTAACTCATCATCTACGAAGAGTACTTTAGGTTTATCCATTCAACTCAGGATTTCCCGGTTTCTGATAATTGAAAACAACTGCTTTTGAGCCATTGGTTGCTAAAATAGGAAATTACTTTCTCTTAGTTGGTTCGAACTCCCAAATGAATTAACCTTCAGGCAAATGAACAGTAAATGTGCTTCCTTTTTCCGGCTCTGATTGGATATCTATAGAGCCTTTGTGTTGACCAATGATTTCATAAGTGATAGAGAGTCCCAAACCAGTTCCTTTACCTGGTGGCTTGGTGGTAAAGAAGGGATCAAAGATCTTCGAGACAATCTCCGGGCTTATTCCATGGCCGGTATCAGAAATGGATACTTCAATCTTATCCATCAATTTTTTAGCTTCGATGGTTATTATCCCGGTTTCATCAATGGCCTGCTCGGCATTGGAGAGCAGGTTTAAAAATGCCTGATGCAACTTGCCCTGATTCCCTCGACACATGAGCTTTTCATCAGGGATCTTCACTACCACACTGGCTTTGGCGTTCAGCCGGCTTCTCAAAATAACCAGACAATTCTCCAGCACCTCTCTAAGGTCAAACAGTTCGTCATAATTTTCATTTGCACGGGAAAACTGGTTGAGACTCATAACGATCTCAGATGCACGCTTTATACCATTGTCTATGATCTCCAAAGAAGGATCCAGGTGCTCATGGACATCTTCTATATCATGCCTGGACCTCTTCAGGATGTCGAGTCCATTTTGAATAAACTGCAAAGGATTGTTGATTTCATGACTCACCCCGGCAATCATAGTGCCCAATGAAGCCATTTTCTCCGATTGCACCAATTTATCGTGAGTGACCTTCAAATTTGAGAGGGTTGCTTCCAGCTCCTGATTTTTTTCGTGCAGCTCTTTGGTACGCAACTTCACGATAGCAGCCAACTCCTCCTTTTTCCTGATCAGATACAGGTTTCTCCATCTGAAAAGCTGCCAGAGCATGAGTAGCAAGATCAACACAACGATGATCTTTGTCAAGGTCCTCTCCCATATTGTCGGAACAACGGAGATGGCTAAGGTCGTAGGTTCTCCTCCCCAGGCTCCATTTAAGTTAGAGGCTTCAATTTTCAGCAGATAGTTGCCAGGGTTTAAGTTGGTATAGTTCACAGTCCTCTTTGTACCATTTTCTCTCCAATCTTTGTCGTACCCTTCAAGTTTATATCGGTATTTGATTTTGGTAGGGTCTGAAAATTTTATTCCGGCATATACCACCTCAATGTCTCTCTGGCTTTTCCCCAGTGTTACACGTTCACCAATCGGCCCAGAATTGACAACATCCGAAACAATCACCCGCTGGATCAGAGTCTTTATTGGGATCGGATCCTGATAATCCTTATCAATATCTATTGCAGCCATCCCTTTTACCGTTGGCCACCAGGTGAGTCCATCTGCAGATTTGGCAACCTGGCCTGTGTTATTCCCTTCGATCATCCCATCATCCAATTCAAAGGATACACAGGATAACTGAGAAATCTTATCGGCATCCAGATCACTGAATTGCTGCTTATTGAGCATAAACAAGCCTATGTTTCCAATCATCCACAAATTTCCATTGATATCCTCTGTAATTCTGGAAACTATATTTTCGAAAAGCCCATCGCTTGTAGAATAACTGGTTATCTGACCATCTTCAATTCTTGACAAGCCTCCACCATAGCTACCTACCCAAATCACTCCATCTTTATCTTCGAAAATACTCCTGATATCACCCTGAACCAACCCATCTTCAACGGTGATTTTCTCTGTACCACCTGAACTAAAAACCGTAATGCCCCCATTTGTTCCAACCCAGATATCTCCATCACTTAATTCCTTTATGGTGATGACCTTGTCGCCTGTCAATTCTCCGGAAGAGGTAAAATGATTGACTATTGTATCCTTGAAGACAATGCCCCCTCTACCTGTTGTACCTAACCAAAATGCACCATCATTTGCCTTCTGGATTGCAGTGATAAAAAAATTACGATTAGTCTCGCCTAACAGTTCCCGGATATCGGCCACTTTTTCATACCTGAAGTCCTCAATCTTGCCTAATTCGGATTGAACACCTAAATAAATTACAGCTTCGTTTTCGGGGTCATTATGTAATGCCCGAACACAACCATCAAAAGCCTCAAACTGGTAGAACTCACCATCACTATAGTGAGTCAGGTCATGACATGCCGTAGAGAACCAGACACCTCCATGACCGTCTGAAGCTACTTTAGTGTATACTGAAGAGGCACTTTTAGCCGACGGAAAATATCTCTTGACCATCCTCTTCTTAAACATAAACAGCCCTTCTCTCAATGTTCCAGCCCAGACATTTCCTTCCTCATCCTGAATGATACCACTTATATCATTTTCTCGTGGGAAATGATGGATC
>JAHCMM010000324.1 GCA_019192515.1 Cyclobacteriaceae bacterium SS2 | reverse complement strand
AGGTAATGCTGCCATCGTCATGTTTCTGAGGGAACCCTCTGCCATTGATCCATTTAATCTCTCCGCTTTTTGTTTTCACTCTGCATATATGATCCCAGAAGGTAAGGTCTCTGGCAGAGTTCATGATAGATTTGTGCATTTTAGGTGCATCATCCGGGTGAATGATGTCCCATACATGGACAATATTACCGACTGCCTCTTCTTTGGAAATACCATACAGGTCAAGGACTCTATCACTGATGAAAGGCAATTCGTCTGTCCCGTCACTGTTTAGTTTGTATTCCAGTACCACTCCGGGTATACTGTTAGCGATATTACTGATCTTTTCTTTGTGGGCTTTCATCAGGTTTTCAGCCTCTTTGATCCTGGTTATATCTGAGAAGACTGTCAAAAATGCTGCTGATCCCTTATAAGATACCGGAATGCCCGATTTCATAACTATTAACTCTTTGCCTTTGAGTGTAATGAGTTTTTCTTCCAAAAGTTCAAGGGTCTTTATTTTGCCTTTCGCCAGCTTTTCATATCGGGCAGAAACAATTGCCTGATCGTCAGGGTGTACAATATCAAGGAAAGGCTTGTCGATAAGACTGGTTCCATCTTCTTCGAGAATCCTGGCAGCATACGAATTTCTGATCTTTATCTTTCCATCAATGTGTAGCAGGATCCCGACAGGGGCGTTTTCAACCAACAACCTGTATCGCTCTTCACTATCTTTCAACTCCTGCTGAGTTTCAAACTGTTGGGTCACATCCAAAAATGAGGCTACCACACCAAAGGCCTCACCGTTTTCATCTTCTACTGGCTCCGCGTTGATGGAGATGATCCTTCTCTTCTCATCCCCAACATGAATGTTCATTAAGAAATTCGTAACCGGCTTACCCGTTCTCAATGTTGTCATGCTGGGATAATCTTCAGCTTTTATTTCCGTTCCATCCATATACAATCCTTTCCAACGAGGGTCAAAGGAGTCCTTGCCCAAAATTTGTTCCCGTGTTAGCCCCAGGATTTTACTGGCGGAATCATTGGCAATGATGATGGTATCATTCAGTGATTGAACCACAATTCCTTCATGAAGGGAATTAAGGATTGCCCAATACTGGGATTCATTTTTCTGAACCAGTCGTTCGTATTCCTTCCTTTTTGAGATATCTGTTTGAATCCCAATAAACTTGGCTAGTTTACCATGTTGGTCAAAGTAAGGTGTGATATAAATTTCGGACCAGTATGGTTCTCCTGATTTCCGGTAGTTTTTGATCTCAATAGAAAAGTAAACCTGATCCTTGAGCGCTTTATTCATCTGGGCTACATGGTCAGGATCTGTATCCGGACCCTGGAGAAAGGATAGCGACCGTCCTTTCACCTCTTCAAAAGTATACCCGGTGAGCTTTACAAAGCCGGGATTCACATATTGTACTTTCCTATTGGCGTCGCAGATCACCACCGAGTTTTGAACGTTTTCAGCTACAAGCTCCAGGTTGAGCACTTCAGATTTAGAATACTTGATCCTTTTTAGCTCTGGAGAGTCAATCAGAGAGAAGGAGAGGCCTTCCGGATCACCCGCCTTTCCCCATATTTTCATGTTGCAGGTACAGGTCATCGTATTACCATAGATCAGGTGCTCCTGTGTATCAACGAGCGCACCATCATCACCCTGTAGGTATTTCAGGAACTTCGCTTTGGTTTCTTCAATGACAGTATCATGGTCTACCGGAAAGCCAGGCCACGCATCACCAACTTTTATTTTTACTTTATGCTGGTTGTAAACCCATTTCCCATAAGCATTATTAAACCCCGAATATTCCAGTTGAACATTCAGAGAAAACATCATGTGAATCTCCGGGATTACTTGATCCATACAATCGGGTCCTGGTGGTAAAATTGATAAAGGCGGTGAAACCAATACCTTAGGTTCTTTTTAGAACCCTTATCAATTTAGTAAAATTGTATGGCTAAAATGAAATAGATGTATAGAATATTCTATTTTAAGCGCTAATAAATGGCAAACCATGAAACGAGATATGAAACATTCTTATTTGACGCCCCTGAATTTAAGCTTATTGGTTTTTTGTTTTTTAAACATTTTTCTCTTCGGTTGTGGAGGTAAAAAGCAACCCAACATCGTGTGGATCACTTCCGAGGATAATTCAAAACACTACATGTCTTTGTTTGATGAAAATGGTGTGTCGACACCCAACATTGAATCGCTGGCCCAAAACGGAGTAATCTTTACACGGGCGTTTTCCAATGCGCCTGTCTGTAGCGTGGCCCGGTCTGCCATCATATCCGGATGCTACGGCCCCCGTACTTTTTCGCAGTATCATAGAAGACTGGCCCATGTGCCACTCCCTGATAGTCTCCAAATGTTCCCTTACTACCTGAGGAAGGCCGGGTATTATACCACCAACAACAACAAGGAGGATTATAATTTCATCAAGGGTGACGAAGTATGGGATGAGTCGTCCAAAGAGGCCACCTGGAGAAACCGTCAGCCGGGCCAGCCATTTTTTCATATCTCCAATTTCACTACCACGCACGAGTCCCGGCTGCATTTCAAAGAGGAGGACATGCAGAAACCGACGAAGACACCGCTCGATGCTTTCGAAGTACAGCCCAACCACCCCAAGACTGACCTGTTCCGCTATACCAATGCCTACTACAGGGATAAGATCCAGGAGATGGATCAGCAGGTGGGAGAGGTGATTGCCAGGCTCAAAGAAGACAATCTGCTGGACGATACGTTTATCTTCTACTATGGAGACCATGGAGGGGTTTTGCCGGGGAGTAAAGGTTATATCTATGAGACAGGACTCCACGTGCCCATGATCGTCCATATCCCAAAGAATTATCAGGATCTCGTAGATGTGACTCCGGGCACACAGTCTGAAGGCTTTGTCAGCTTCGTGGAC
>JAHCMM010000323.1 GCA_019192515.1 Cyclobacteriaceae bacterium SS2 | reverse complement strand
CATCCCAATCCGCAGTATTGTTGAAAAATGCCATTGACTGGTAGAATTCCTTCATTTTGATCGGGTCGTAAGGGTGACTGTGACACTGCACACATCCCATCGTAGAGGCCTGCCAAACTTCCCAGGTGGTACTCACCCGGTCGATCACCTGAGCGATCCTATACTCTTCATTGAAAGTTCCCCCTTCATCATTATTAAGGGTATTGCGATGAAATCCTGTTGCGACCAGTTGATCAATGGTTGGTTGAGGTAACAGATCTCCCGCCAACTGCTCAATGGTAAACTCATCGAATGGCTTGTCTTCATTGAATGCCCTGATCACCCAATCTCTGTACATCCAGATACTTCGAAAAGCATCTTTCTCATAACCCCTGGAGTCAGCATACCGGGCCAGGTCCAACCACATGGTTGCCCAGTGCTCACCAAATTGCGGGGAGGTAAGCAAACGATCAACGAGTTTTTCATAACTATTTTCCGATTGATCATTTACAAACTGATCCACTTCTTCCAGCGTGGGAGGTAAGCCGATCAGATCAAGCGAAACTCTTCGAATAAGGTCATATTTATCAGCTTCAGGAGAAGGCTGAAGATCATGCTCAAGCATTTTGTCCAGCGTAAACTTGTCGATAGGATTTACACCCCATTCATGATCTTGCTGAGGAATCTCAGGCTCTTCCGGTAAAAGGTACGCCCAGTGGTCTTCCCATTCCGCTCCCTGTTCGATCCACTCCGTCAAAATGTTGATTTCCTCCTCTTTCAATGGTTCGGCATCCAGGGGCATCCTAAATTCCGGATCATGATGTTTGATTCGGCCAATCAACTCGCTTTTATCCGGTTTGCCAGGCACGATAGCATATTTACCGTTGGTAGTTTTGCCCAGGGCATTCTCTCGAAAAACGAGACCAAACCCACCGGATTGCTTCACTCCTCCATGACATGCAATACACTTGTTGTTGAGGATAGGCCGTACTTCAGCATTGAAATCTATTTTTCGGCTGGAGCAACTGCTTATCAATAACAGCAGAACAATAGATAAATTAACGAATTTGGGTTTTATCGGGGTTTTCAGCACAATACTTCAAAGTTATTTAATAAAGCTTGGTCTTTTAATGAAATCCTTTGCCTTTCTATCTCATCTGAAAATATAGCATAATCCAAAAAAATCCTCAGGGCTTGACATACCCGATCGAAACCAAAAAATCTACCATTGCTTTCAATGTCTTCTGATGATACTCCGGATGACCGGGATTAAAAAAGCCATGGGCCTGATCTTCATATAAAATCAAGTCGCACCGGCTGCCTACTTTTTCCATTACTGTTCGATAATATTCAGCAGTCTCTACAGGGATTAAGGCATCTTTGGTTCCTAAAAGAAATAGTGTTGGAGGAGCTCCCGGCCTGATGTTGTGCAGAGGAGAAAAATCCTTGTAGTAATTTCCAACGCGCTCAAAACCATAACCACCCGGACCATTATCAATCACAGGGTTGAATAAAAGTAGCGCATTGGGAACAGCACCAGTTCCGAGATCATCAGACTTTTCATTGAACCCATCAATGAAGGCAGTAGCTGCAGCCAGATGACCTCCCGCAGAGCCCCCACCGGCTGCTATTTTCTGCGGATCAATTCCAAATTGAGCAGCATGAGCACGCACATATCGCATAGCTGATTTTGCATCTTTAAGTGACTCTACAGGTGTGGTCTCATGACTCTTTCGGGTCCTGTACTCAACCAGAAAACAAACCATTCCTTTTGATTGCAGCAGCTCGGCCTGAGGCTGAAAATGATTGATGGTCCCCCCTACCCATCCACCGCCAAAATAGAATACTGCAGCTGGTCGTTGATCAGTTTTGGCATGGTCTTTCGGGTAGTGAACTCTGATCTCGAGCGAGATGGTATCAAGTTGTTTATAAATGACCGTTTCAGTCCTTTGTGCAAATAGTGAATTTACCAAAGCACAAAAGATGATGAGGTTGAAAATGGGTCTCATTTATTGAATGGGGTTATTCGTTGATATTTAAATTAAAACACTAACGTTTAAACCCTGAAAATTAAAGGATTGTATTTAAATCGTGATACTTATATTTGGAACCTCAAAAATTGAATGAACAGTGAAGAAGCTATTTTTATCTATTGCAGTTGTGATTTTATGCCAAATTTCATTTGGTCAATCAAGTTACACTGTGGATCCGTCAAGTAAAGTTACCGTGAAGGGTACTTCAACACTCCATGACTGGACCAGCGAAACGAAAACCATACAGGGTAATTATGTTTTTAAGTCAGCAGTGACTGACAAAAAATTCCCAACCTCCGGGAGCATCGTTAGTGATGTGAAACTGGTAATCCCTGTAACAAGTCTTTACAGCGAAAGAGGTGATGCCATGAACAATAAGACCCATAATGCCTTTGTATATGAGACAAATCCTGAAATCACTTTCGTAGTGAAATCAGACCAGTTGAAAGAAGTAACCAAAGAAGGTAAATTTAAACTAGTGGTTACCGGAGACCTTACAATGGCAGGTCACACCGAATCCATTACCCTGGACATGGAAGGTGAAAGACTGGCTAATAACCAGTTGAAGTTTTTTGCCTCTAAAAAGATCAACATGACTACTTATGAAATGGTGCCACCATCAGCCATGTTTGGTCAGATCAAAACAGGTGAGGAAGTGACCATTGAATTTGACCTACTTTTAAATAATACCAAATAAATCAATAATAAAGGAATTTTAAGATGCGAAGCAGTTGGATAGTATACGTATGTTTTTTCCTGTCCTTTTCAGTATTCGGACAGCAAGAACCATTTAGTCAGGATATCCCAGGCACTGACCAGTCGATTGATATGGTCCCTATTTCCGGTGGAACTTTCAAGATGGGAAGTCCTGAATCGGAGGCCAAGCGAGATACAGATGAAGGGCCTCAGCGGATGGTGAAGGTTGACGGGTTCTGGATGGGTAAATATGAGATCACCTGGGGTCAGTTTGAGGCATTTATGAAAAAGCAGGACAAAAATGATCCTGCCGCTTCTACGAAAGATCAGGCTATTGCCGATGCCATCACCCGACCAAGTCCTCCCTATGAAGATCCATCTTTCGGTATGGGTAAATATGGTTACCCCGCCGGCAGTATGACTCATTTCTCTGCCTTGATGTTTTGTAAGTGGCTTTCGTTGAAGACTGGTGAATTTTATCGTCTGCCAACCGAAGCTGAATGGGAATACGCATGTCGTGCCGGAAGTGAGACAGCCTACTACTTTGGTAGCGAGGTGGAAGAACTGGATAAATATGGATGGAGCTACGAAAATGCGCAGTATGCCTATCATCCGGTGGGGAAATTAGAGCCCAATGCATTCGGACTTTATGATATGAGTGGGAATGTGGCTGAGTGGACGTTGGATTATTATCTTCCGGATTACCTGTCTGTGATTGAAGGAGATCCGGCAGACAATCCGTGGATCAAGCCAAGAGGTTTATATCCCAGAACGGTAAAAGGAGGGTCGTACGACGATGATCCGGACCGTTTGAGATGTGCATCAAGAATCCCTACAGACCCTGAAAGATGGAAAGGTAGAGACCCCCAGATCCCTAAGAGTTTCTGGTGGAATACCGACTCTCCTTTTGTTGGATTCAGGATTGTGAAACCCTTTGTTCAGCCAACAGCTGAAGAACAGGCAGCTTTTTGGGCAATTAACCTCGATGAAAGCTAAAATTTGCTAATTTTATAAGAATAAAAACTACATGGTGTCATCAACATGCCGGGGCATTTCCTGACTCCCGGCAGGCGAGGCATGCGAACAATCAAAAATTAAATCAACAATACAAATGAAAGACAACAATGTAACCCGAAGACATTTTGTGAAAGGTTCTGCGGCAGTTGCGGGCGGGCTGATGGTGGGAGGTCTTCCCTTCCAATCTGCTGCAAACAATGCTGCCGGAGGAAAACTCAAAATCGCTCTTGTCGGTTGTGGAGGTAGAGGAACAGGTGCTGCCGTACAAGCCCTGAGTGTGAAAGAGGACGTAGAACTGGTAGCTATGGCTGAAGCCTTCAGAGACCGTTTGGATACCAGCTATACCAACATCATGGAAAAGGTGGAGGACAAGAAAAGGGTCAAAGTAAAAGAAAAGAACAAGTTTGTAGGCTTTGATGCATACAAAGAGGCAATCGACCTAGCTGACGTGGTTATCCTGACCACCCCTCCGGGTTTCCGACCTATCCACCTGGAATATGCAATCTCTCAAAACAAGCACGTCTTTACTGAAAAGCCATTGGCAACTGACGCTGCTGGTGTGAGAAAAGTACTGGAGCTTGTAGAGATCGCCAATCAAAAGAATCTTAACGTTGTTGTTGGACTTCAAAGACATTATCAGAACTCCTACCTTGAGTTGATGAAGCGGGTTCATGGTGGTGAGATCGGTGAGATCACATCAGCACAAGCTTACTGGAACAGTGGTGGAGTATGGGTGAGACCTCGTGAGGCTGGTCAGACTGAGATGGAATATCAGATGCGTAACTGGTATTACTTCAACTGGCTATGTGGTGACCACATCAATGAGCAACACATTCACAACATTGACGTAATCAACTGGGCCAAAAATTCTTACCCTGTAAAAGCGCAGGGAATGGGTGGCCGTGAAGTAAGAAATGGCATCGACCATGGTGAGATCTTTGATCATCACTTTGTAGAATACGAGTACGAAGATGGTACTTTACTCAATAGCCAATGTCGTCACATCAAAAACACCTGGAATAAAGTAGGCGAAAGCCTGGCTGGAACCAAAGGGCGTGCTGATGGAAACGGAACCATCTACGACCTAAAAGGAAAAATCATCTGGAAACACAGAAACCAGGATGATCCGAACCCTTACCAGGTTGAGCATGATAAATTGTTTGCTTCCATCGTAAGTGGTGGCCAGATCAATGACCTGGAAAATGGTGCAAAAAGTACGCTGACTGCAATTATGGGTAGAATGGCTACTTACTCCGGACAGGTAATCACATGGGATGAGGCACTCAACTCAACTGATGTACTTGTTCCTGAAAAATTCGGATGGGATGTCAATCCTCCTGTTATGCCAAATGCAGACGGAAGATACCCTATTCCAACACCAGGAGTAACCCAGGTACTTTAAGATACAACTAAGTCTATTTCAAAGACCGCAAGGTGATTACATATCGCTTTGCGGTTTTTTTGTGCCCAGGGTAAACACTTCTGTTTCTCCACCCTCTTTTTCATAAATAATAATCTCACTGTCATCAGGGATCTTATCATCCAGCTTTGAATAAGGTCCGACAATGCTAAATATTGAAGCCAGCACATCGGCAGTAGTACAATCATTTGCTATGACGGTGACTGCCCTGGATGCCGTAATCCCATATCCGGTGGCAGGATCAATAATGTGAGAATAGGATTTACCATCAATCTTCAGATTTCTGTAAAAATCGCCTGAAGTAGCAACTGCTTTATTTGATAATATCAAAATAGAATCCCTGCCCACGTAGGTTTGGACCGCAATTTCCCACCCACTCTTTTGGGGTGGTGCCTCTCCCACTCTCAGGTCTCCGGCACCATCCACGAGACATCTTGAATATCCATTTCGTACAGGTTGTCAAATATCCTATCAACGGCA
>JAHCMM010000322.1 GCA_019192515.1 Cyclobacteriaceae bacterium SS2 | reverse complement strand
TTTTTTACGATTGATTCAGCAGTTTCTTCATTTTGGCATCCGATAAGAGGCAAAAAGAGCAAAACAGCAATCTTCAGGGTTTTATTATGCATAGGAGCAGGATTTATTCCAGCTCATAAATACGTATTTCGACTGAAATGTTTGGCAAATGGAAGTAATAATCACGACAAATGATCGGGAATCTCTCTCAGGAATGCCCGGATAATAAAAAAATAGCCCCCCAAAAAGGGAGGCTACTATTATAAGCTATCAGTTACTGCCGTATCTACTTCCATCACCATGCTGTCAATTTCCATGGCCATAGAGTCGACTTCCATTCCAACAGAATCGATCATGCTGACAAGGGAATCTGCAGGTGAGTCACTGGTTTTTGCCGGGCTGCTGCAGGCGCCTAGGACTGCAATCACTCCAATTAATAATCCGATCTTCTTCATAGATATGTAGGTTGATTTATATAGCAATTTACAAAATCCATGAAAGATATGCGAATTCAATCAATATATGGCCTAAAAATTGAAATAATATTAATAGAATAGATTAATTAATACGAGAAATACAATTCACCTCTACTGGTATGACCTGACCTGATGGAATTGTCAAGCAGCTGGGGTCTTCGGGCGTTTGATATCCGAATAATAGAGTAATCCCTAGATCATATGCTCCTTTCGAGGGAATAACTGAACTGATCTCTGGGTTGTAGGCTACAGGTTGCAGCCAGATATTATCGTCTGTGCCCAACGAATCAGCCATTTTAAACCAGTTGTTTTGCCAGATACCGTAGCCGCACAGGCTGTTCTCAAATGAAGTTTTGATTGAGCACATATCATTTTGTGAGATTTGAGCTAACAATGGGTCAATTGTGATGGTTCTCCCGTTCGAAGCATTTTGAACGATGATTCGGGTACTGTCGTCTGTGTTGAAACTCCCCAGAACGGATTTCAGATCTATTGTGACTACAGGTTTTAGCAAAGCTTCACATCCATCATCATTATCCTCATGAAAGACCTTAAGGAAGATCTCTTTGTATTTACCCACTTCTTTGATTTCTCCATTCCAGATTACTCTGAAAGCATGCACTTTGCACCCACCAGCATAGCTCAGGTAAAGATTTAACTTTCCTACTTCAGGAGAAATGCCAATGATGTTATAAGGATCATTGGGTCCCGAGAATGTTGCAGAGACGTCATAATCGAGTGCCGTATTGTTATCTACGGGTGTAAAATCAAGACCGCTCTCCAGGCAACCTGTGAGGAGACTAAGAATTAATATGGAGTACAGAAACCGCACGCTAAACGGATTTTAGTTCCCTATAAAGACACCTGGTGAATAGAATAGGTTGCGAGAACCTATCACGAATTCTTCATACAAAGTTAATCAATCTGGAGTCTGTTCAGCTTATCAGTGATTTCGTCGACGATCTCCTTATCCAGGTCGAAGCTAAGCGCCTGAGCATTTTGAGCCACCTGCTCTTTGTTTCTGGCTCCCACCAGCACAGAAGTAATGCCAGGCTGCTGGAGTGTCCAGTTGATCACCAGCTGAGCCAATGTGGCATTGTGTTTTTCTGCGATGGGCTTTATTTCATCCAGAAATGCATTGGTTCGGGAAAGATTTGGCTCCTGAAAAAACTTGGTAGACTTTCTGTGATCACCTTCATTAAATTTATAATCTGAGGTGATTTTTCCTGTGAGTAAACCTCTTTGAAGTGGGCTGTAGGCCAGGATTCCGATCCCATTATCTACACAAAAAGGAACAACCTCTTTTTCGATGTCTCTTAATACCATGCTGTAAGGCACCTGGTTGGAAGCCAAAGGAGTCACAGAATGCGCAATTTTCATTTGATCGACAGAATAATTGCTGACTCCGGCACTTCTTATTTTTCCTTCTTTCTTAAGCTGAGCTACCGCTTCAAAACTTTCTTCAATAGGTGTGGTCTTGTCGGGCCAATGAATCTGGTAAAGGTCAATGTAGTCTGTGCCCAATCTTTTAAGGCTTTCTTCACATTCGTTGATGATACTTTGTTTTCCGGCATACTTATGGATATTGACCGGAGTACCGTCATTTTTCTTGCTTTCAAAATAAAAGTCGCCCTCTTTGGTATCCCATCTCATCCCAAACTTTGTCAGCAACTGGATTTTGTCTCGAGAATAAGATTTTACTGCTTCACCTACGATTTTTTCACTGTGTCCAAAACCGTAGATAGGGGCAGTATCGATAGAGGTAATGCCGTGATCGATCGAAGTTTTGATGGCGGTCACAGCTTC
>JAHCMM010000321.1 GCA_019192515.1 Cyclobacteriaceae bacterium SS2 | reverse complement strand
TTGTTTTTTTGCGCCTGCGCTCAGGAAAAGCCCGTACGGCTGGTCGTACGAGGTGATGATATGGGATATTCCCACTCAGGCAACCTGGCCATGATCCAATGTTACCAGGAAGGCATTCAAAAATCTATTGAAGTAATTGTACCTTCACCCTGGTTTCCGGAAGCGGTAAGGCTTTTGGAAGAAAATCCCGGTGTTGATGTCGGTATTCACCTGGCATTAACCAGTGAATGGGACAATGTAAAGTGGCGGCCCCTCACAGAATGCCCCAGCATTACCGATCCTGATGGCTATTTCTATCCCATGATATGGCCTAATAAAAACTATCCGGGGCAATCTATCCGCGAAAATGAATGGAAGCTTGAAGAAGTGGAGCAGGAGCTCAGGGCACAAATTGAGCTGGCTTTGAAGAAGATCCCAAGGATCACACATATCACAGGCCACATGGGCTGCACCGGGTTTGATGATAAAGTAAAAGTCATGGCTGAAAAGCTAGCCAAGGAATATAACCTATACATCGATCTTGATCGGCTGGGAGTGGGGAGAGCCACTTATGCGGGACCCAAAGGTACCAGTGAAGAAAAGATCGAAAGCTTCATCAAGATGCTGAGGGAGCTGAAGCCTGGCACCTATATCATGGTAGATCATCCCGGACTTAATAACGAAGAACTGAAAGCCATTTCTCATGTTGGCTATGAAACTGTGGCCATAGATCGGCAAGGGGTTACTGACACGTGGACGAATGAAAAAGTAAAAGCCGCCATCAATGAGCTGGGCATAGAGCTTATATCGTATGCTGACCTGAAGCGGGAATCTGATGCCTTGAAGTAGTTCTTTTTAGACGATCTGTTCTGCGTCAGCATCAGTCTTCCTAATTTAGCCGACTTAATCAAGCTACGTCAGAAACTATGCCCCAACTTATTCCTCAAGTTAATACTGCATTTACCGAAAGATTTTCAACACCTGAGCTCACCATCTTCTCACCCGGAAGGATGAATTTTATCGGGGAGCATACAGACTATAACCTGGGATTTGTGCTACCGGCCTCTATTGACAAGGGGATTGCAGTAGCAGTGGCCGCAAGCAAGGATGGCAAAACAAGCATCTATTCCGTAGACAAAGATGAGTTGCTGGAGGTAGACATCACTCAACCCTTGAAAAGGTCTGATATCGGATGGGCTAATTATGTGCTGGGTGTGGTGGATCAGCTTCAAAAAGCCGGGGCTCAGCTTTCAAACTTCAATTGTGTCTTTGGGGGAAATATCCCGATCGGATCCGGTCTTTCCAGTTCTGCAGCACTGGAGAATGGGATAGGCTTTGCCTTGAATGAGTTGTTTGGACTAGGGCTTGACAGGATGAAGCTCCTTCATCTTTCACAGCTGGCAGAGCATGAGTTTGTGGGCGTAAAGTGTGGGATCATGGACCAGTTTTCGTCCATGATGGGAAAAAAGGACCAGGCCATGAAGCTGGATTGCCGCTCACTGGATTATGGCTTTTATCCGGTTGATTTTGGAGACTACCAGATTGTACTGCTCAATTCCAATGTAGAACATAACCTGGCATCTTCGGAGTACAACGTTCGCCGGTCACAGTGTGAAGAGGGAATCGAGGTGATGCAGCGAAAGTTTCCTGGAATCAAGTCGTTGAGGGATGTGGAGATGCATATGCTCAATACATGCAAGGATGAGCTCACTGAGGTTGTCTACAGAAGATGCAAATACATCATTGAAGAAAATCAGCGCTTGAATGATTTTGTTGCCGCTTTGGAGCAAAAGGATTTTACTCAGTGTGGTCAGATACTGTTCACTGCTCATGAAGCCATGAGGACGGAATATGAGATTACCTGTCCGGAGATTGATGTGCTTGTGGACCTGGCAAAACAGCAGCCGGGAATCCTTGGTTCCCGGATGATGGGAGGTGGATTTGGCGGTTGTACGCTGAACCTGGTCCACAAAACGAATATGGATGCTTTTGTTGAAGTGATGACCAGGGAGTATAAGACCAAAACCGGCATAGCATTAAGCGCCTACCGAATAGCTGTAGGGGATGGAGTGCACAGGGTAAACCAATAGTTAGAAGCTTGTTGTATGGGGTTGAATTAGGAAAATAAATCCCTGATTCTGATATTTGGAATAACAAACCCATAGAAAATGAAGCAAATATCATTCTGCCTGGCACTGGGCATCCTGGTTTTTAGCTGTGAAGCTCCTACAGATAATAAGCAGTCCAAAAAGTACGCAACCACAGGGTCAATCGAACGGTTGGATCCGATCATGGATGAACTTGTTCCCAAAGATGCTGAAATAGAGATATTGGCTTCGGGCTTTGAATGGGCGGAAGGACCCGTTTGGTTAGCAGACCAAAATGCCCTTATTTTCAGTGATATTCCTGTTAACACCGTTTTTCGGTGGTCTGAAAAAGACAGCATCACGGAGTATCTGAAACCTGCCGGGTTTAGCGGACCCATCGAGGGTAAAAATGAGCCTGGGTCCAATGGCCTGGTGCTGGACAAAGAGGGTAATCTGATACTTTGCCAGCATGGTGACCGGCAGGTGGCCAGGATGATGGCTCCCCTGGATAAGCCGGACGAAGTGTATGAACCCATTGCCAGAGACTACAATGGATTGCGACTCAATAGCCCCAATGACATTACCATGAGCAGCGAAGGTGTATTTTATTTCACAGATCCTCCCTATGGTCTGGATGATTGGAATATCAAAGAACTTGATTTTCAGGGAGTATATAAGATAGACCAGGAAGGTAAACTCACCTTGCAGATTGATGACCTTACCCGGCCCAATGGTATTGGACTGTCTCCCGATGAGCGCACACTTTATGTGGCTGTTTCTGACCCCGAACAAGCAGCCTATTATGCCTACCAGTTGGATGAAGATGGAAATGTGGCAGGAGGTGATAAGATCCTGGATGTAACGGATATGTATTCTGAGGAACGACAAGGCAACCCGGATGGAATGGTCATTAATAAATCAGGATATCTGTTTGCCACCGGTCCCGGGGGTGTGCTGATCATCAGTCCGGAGGGCAAGCACCTGGGCACGATCCTAACCGGCGAAAAAACTGCAAACTGTACCTTTAACCAGGATGAGAGTGAGCTGTATATTACTGCTGATATGCATCTGATGCGGGTTAAATTGAAATAACATTTCATGAAGCGATTCGGATACTTATTTATTTGTCTGGTCTCTTTTTCACTTTTTGCCCAGGAGAAAAAGGTTGAAAAGCTCCCCATTGGAGCAACTGCACCACCCTTTGATCTGCCTGGTGTAGATGGTAAAAACTATACGCTGGACAATTTTTCCGATAAGGATTACCTGGTCGTCATGTTCATATGCAATCACTGCCCCACAGCCCAGGCCTATGAAAAGAAAATCATCGACCTGGTAGCTTCTTATAGCCCCAGGGGTATAGGTTTTGTGGCGATCTCACCGAATGATCCGGATGCTATCAGTCTGTCGGAGCTGGGATATACAGATATGAGCGATAACCTGGAAGAAATGAAGCTCCGGGCAAAACACCTGAATTACAACTTCCCCTATCTGTACGATGGAGACAATCAGCAGGTATCCATCACATATGGTCCATCGGCTACGCCACATGTTTTCCTTTTTGATAAGACCAGGAAGCTGGTCTATAGCGGGCGAATTGATGATACCGAGAACCCTTATGTCACGCCGAAAACCACTGATTTGAAAAATGCGCTGGATGCTGCCCTAAGTGGAAAGCCTATCCAGACACCAGAAACCAAAACCTTTGGATGCAGCATCAAGTGGTCATGGAAGGGAGACTGGGTAGGGAAGCTGGCTGCTCAATGGGCTCGCGAGGAAGTGACATTAGAAGAAATAAATCTGGCAGGTGTTGGAGACCTGGTAAAGAATAAGCCGGGAGAGAAATTACGTCTCATCAATTTCTGGGCTACCTGGTGCGGACCTTGCGTGATAGAATTTCCGGAGTTTGTAGACATCAACAGGATGTATCGCGACAGGGACTTTGAATTTATTTCCGTAAGTGCCGACAAGCTGAATAGAAAAGAGAAAGCACTGGAGTTTCTGAAGAAAAAGGAAGCGTCGTCTCAGAATTATATTTTCTCGGGGAAAAGTATTTATGATCTTATTGAAGTTGTAGATCCTGATTGGCAGGGTGCTTTGCCATACACTTTACTTGTAAATAAGGAGGGAAAGGTTGTTTATAAGATAGATGGAACGATTGATCCTCAACTTATAAAGACAAAGATCGTTGAGCAGTTGGGTAGATACTATGCAGATAATTGATACAAGACCCACAGCAAAGCTCAAACTGAACATATGGCTTACGTTATTGCTATTTGTCGTCAACACGCTGATCATAAGTCTTGTTTTTCTGATCCTATACGACAACCTGAAGGATGAGCTTCTCGACAGGACCCATGATCAGCTGAAATCAATCAATATTCTAAAAAAGCGTCTTCTTGACCAATTCATGTTGGATAAGTATGAGGAAGCGAGTCACATTATCAACTATTACGAAACGCACGCTACTACTCGTGAAGAGTTGGAAGAGCGGCTGAGCAGCATCAATAATATGGAGGAGATCAATTGGTTAGCTCCCCATCAATTAGATTTCGATTCTACTTTTGATTTTCATGCGACATACAATTCTGAGAAGAACGTTTTCAGTTTTTATTTCCATGTGGATAATGGATTTGCTGAACTCGTGCTTAACCTTCACTCCATCCGGGAGATCCTTCAGGAGCGCACCGGTCTTGGGCTTACCGGGGAGTCTTATCTCGTTTCAGAAGATCGCAGAATGATGACTCCTTCGATATTTTTCCCCGATAGCACACCTAATACCATAATAGCCAGTACCGCTGGCGCCAACAAGGCTTTCGGTGGATTGGAAGGAGTAGAGGCGTATGATGATTACCGGGGTGTGCTCATCATTGGGTCCTACAGGTTATTGGCTTTTCATGGCATCAATGCCGCCATGGTCACCGAAATCGATTTTGAGGAAGCGATGAAGCCGGTCTGGAAGCTCCGGGACGAATTGGTGCTGATCTTGATAGTCGTACTCTTCTTGTTGTTGCTCATCTCCATGATCATTGCCTTTTTCCTCTCCCGGCCTATTCTGCAGCTGAAAGAAGTAATCGGTTTCTTATCTAGAGGTGAGTTACCGGATAAGCTCCCAACGCCAGGTCCCGTCTATGAGCTTTCAGAGATCACCCAGTCGATGAACCAGCTGATACAGTCTCTGAAGCAAACTGTGATCTTTGCACAGGAAATTGGAAAAGGTAAGATGGATGCTCCCTTTCAGCCTTTGAGTGACAAGGATGAGCTGGGGCTGGCGATCACCAGCATGCGTGACCAGCTAATCAGCCTGGACAATGAAAAGTCAAAGCTGGAATTGTATGGAAAAAAGATCCTGATCGATACCCAGGAGAAGGAAAGAGAATCCTTTGCACGTGAGCTACATGATGGTCTGGGAACCTTGCTGACCACCATGAAGCTTAAGATGGAAAACATCGGCATGGACAATGAAAAAGCAAAGGAGCTGCGGGAGCTGCTAAACAAAACAATTATGGAGACCCGCTCTTTGGCCAGAAACCTGATGCCTTCCGTGCTGATGGATTTCGGACTCAATGAGACTCTAAACCAATTGGTAAAAGATATCAGAGACAATACGCAGATCAAAGTGAAATTTGTGAATGAATTGGAGAACTCCAAAACCTCTCTGGATAAAGGGAAAA
>JAHCMM010000033.1 GCA_019192515.1 Cyclobacteriaceae bacterium SS2 | reverse complement strand
ATGATATGAACAGGGAAACAGTGCCTGAGTATCACCTTGAGTGCCTCTCTTGTAAGCTGATAATCCTTTTCAACCTTCAGGTAAGGATCGGTAGCTGATGATAGTACAATAAAGCCGTGGTCACCTTTCCTGGCCCGAAGGGCTAGTTGCTTATCCAGTATTTCGATGGAATTGACCTTAACCCCCATGCTATTCTCCATGTGTACCCCGTATTTGCTTCCTCTGATATAACAAAAGAGGCAATTGAATGCGCAACCAGAATAGGGGTTGAAAGTGTAATCATCTAAAAACCAGGGATCTCGCTTCTTTTTCCTGTTAAGAACAGTTTTCGCAAGTATCTCCCTGGCCAAGGAATGAGGTGTTTATTTAACCAGGTAAGGTAAGATCACCTTTTGCCAGATCTTATACCCTTCGGCATTCATGTGAAGGTTATCTTCTCTAAAGATATTGGTGAAGACCATTCCGTTTTCATCCAGAGCAGGATACCAAACATCTACGTATTCGGTTTTCTCATTTCTGCAAGCAAAAAGCTCTAACGCCTCATTCAGCTCGAGGTATTTATCACCGAGCTCCCATCTGGCAACACTAGGTTTGGCCGCAATCAGCGCTACCTCAGTGTTTGGTAACTTTTTCTTGATGGTCTTACGAATCTTCTTCACATCCTTCATGATGGTCTTGGTGTCCTTTCCTTTTGCGATGTCATTGTCTCCTTCGTAGATAAAGATCTTGGCTGGTTCGTAAGGGATCACGATCCGATCTAAATAGTATTTAAGGTCAGAGTACATTGACCCACCAAAACCTCTATTGATCACTTCATGTTCAGGAAAATAATCTGCAATATCCTGCCAGATGCGAATGGAAGAGCTACCAACAAATAAATTGGCACCTTTAGCGGGGAAATCAGCTTTGTCTGCTTCTTCGTATTCCAGAATAGTTTTTTCAAATCTTTGGGGTCCTTGCTCCTGGGCCTGAAGGCTGGAAATAGCAAATACAAATACAAATAGAGTATGAATCAGATTTTTCATGGGTTCGGGTTAAACTTTGGCTTTCTAAATTAAACCTATCAGGAATTTTAAGTACCCTGTGCTATCAGCTTTTTATTATTTGTGCCTCCAGCTTTAGGGGGTTCCCTGTAGAAAAATATCTGATCAATTAATATGCCAGCTTTTTTCCCTTTGTGGCGATGCCACTCAGGAAGTCGTTCCACAGGATGCGCGATGATCTTATAGTACTGAAACTTCACATCGTCTACGTCAAATGAAAACCTGTGAGAGGTCCGATCCCTGAACTCCTCTTTGTCATAAAAAAGCTTCTTAGTTTGGAGTAGCTTAAGCTCATCCTTGCTGTCTCCACCCCAAAGCTCAGCAACAGCTGGAACTGCAGCCATATTTCTCTGCTCAATACCATAGTTAAAAGCAACTACTTTAAGTGCTGGCGGATCATCTCCAAGGTCGGCAATCACTCCAAATGGTGTATTAAAGAAGCCCAACCAGGAGAAGTATGGGAGATCCCTGACATTGCCTACCTCATCATCAATCAGGGTAAGTTTTCCTTTCCCCTTAAAAATACCGGTGGTTGGATAAAGCAACTCAACATCTTTCGGCTTCACGCCCCGCTGAACAAGTTTAAAAGTAACAGTGTCACTATTTAACCATCCGTCTTTGTACGCATAAGCTTTCAGTGTAACATCCCCATCATAGTTTACGAATTGAGTAAAAATATTTGACGTGCTATCCGGATCACTGCCATCATCTGTAAACCTGATGGTCACACCCTTGATTTTGTGAATGAGCTCAACTGGTTCTTGTGGAGTGATAATCTTTTTGCCACCAGCAAGCAAAGGAGTTGTCAAAGGAAGCATCTCATTTTCATCCGGTTCAAAACCAGTAATTGCATTCACTCCTTTTTCGACAATCTGCTCAATTTCAGTCTGTTTTAGGTTGGTGTTCCAAATAAACAACTCCTTCAATTCAGGATTGTCCAATTCTTTCATCGCTTCCGCCGTCACATTGGTACCTGATAAGGAAAGAGATTTTAACTTTTTCAATCCGTTTAACACCGAGAGTTTACTACCTGAGATGTTAGTAAAATTCAGGTTTAAGTCTTCCAGATTCGGAAACTGAGCTATCTGTTCAAACACTTCATCNCCCACTGGTAAATATGCCAAATCCAGGCTCACAACCTGGTTCCTGATCTCCTTTAATCCCGTGAGATGCTCCATCTTAAAAGTCTGACGCCCCAAGATCTTAACATCAATAGCTGGTGAATTGGGTGCTTTCTGTACCACTGTTCTGTAAGGATTATTGAGGGACTGGACCAGATCAATATCAGCAAAATCAAATGTGTATTGAGGTCCGACAACTGGCTTCTCACTCGACAATTGTCGCTGTGCAAGCAGAAATAAGGTGTCGCTCTTCTTCAGTTTCGCAAATGAAACAGATTCATCCGCCCCGGTTTTAATCCACTGTCTGATCAGCGACAACTCAAGTTCTGTTAACTGAGGCTTACCCTTTGGAGGCATGTGTTTCTTATGATCAATCGGCAGGTCCGCCCGCACAATAAACTGACTTGAGTCCACATTACCGGCAATCCAAAGAGGTCCGTTCTTGCCACCAGCATGTAACTTTTCTAAAGTTGAGATATCCAATTCACCTTTATGTTTTTCAGCGTTGTGGCAATTGGAACATTTTGATTCAAGGATTGGCAGAATCAAAGAAGTCAATAAAGGTTCTTGCTCGTCAAAATCTTGTTCCTCCTTCGCAAGGATAGGTTCAGTCAAAAAATTGATCCCATGGGTAAGACCGGCTCCAAAATGACCGGCTATGACAATACCGATAAAGCTCGTATAAAGTGACCATTGATATAGGCTCCTTTTTCTATGGAACAGAACAAGAAAATACATCAGGTAGCTCACCCCAACTCCAATCCATTTATGTATGGACAGTACCTCAGAAGTATAGCCTTCTTCCAGAGACAGGAAAAAACCCATGATGGCTGTGAGAACTGTTGTGAGGCTGGTCAGTAAAAGCAAAAACCTGTTGACTTTGTCAAAAGCTTCTTCAGGGAGCTGAGTCCGGAAGATGTTAGCCAAAACCAGTAAGACGATAAACCCAATCGGAAAATGCAGGATCATCGGGTGCATCCGCCCTATGGGCTGCAACCAAACGGGAACAAATACCTTTTCCTCAAAAACCAAAAGTATGGTCAGTATGCACAGCAATGAAAATATGCTGTTCGAAACAATCTTTTCTAAACGGTCCATTCTTAAGCTATAATTCCAGGCACCACTTTTCCATGCACATCAGTCAGTCGGAAACGTCTTCCAAGATATTTATATGTTAGTTTTTCGTGATCAAGCCCCATCAGGTGAAGGATGGTCGCATGCAGGTCATGGATATGAACAGGATCTTTGACAATGTTGTATCCGAATTCGTCAGTTTCACCATAAGAGATCCCGGCTTTCACACCACCACCGGCCATCCACATGCTGTAGCAACGAGGGTGATGATCCCGACCATAATTTTCTTTGGTCAATTTACCCTGGCAATAGTTGGTTCGCCCAAATTCTCCTCCCCAAATGACCAGTGTCTCATCCAGTAACCCTCTTTGCTTAAGGTCAGTGATCAATGCCGCTGAAGCCCTGTCAACATCTTCTGCCTGCAATGGCATCTCCTGAGCCAGACTTCCGTGCTGATCCCAGCCCTGATGGTATAGCTGCACAAAGCGCACTCCAGCCTCAGAAAGTTTCCTTGCAAGGAGACAGTTTGATGCGTACGTTCCAGGCACCATACAATCGGACCCA
Source organism: Cyclobacteriaceae bacterium SS2 (assembly GCA_019192515.1). Taxonomy (GTDB): domain Bacteria; phylum Bacteroidota; class Bacteroidia; order Cytophagales; family Cyclobacteriaceae; genus UBA7330. Next base: position 11,015 of record JAHCMM010000033.1, on the reverse strand, counting down.
TACATCTTTACGATATGGTCAGGCTCTTTAGAAATGTCTGTGACATCCGGCACAGCTGTCTGCATTCTGAAAGCCATCTCGTATTGCTGTATCTTGGTATGAATTTCAGGGTCACCGAAATCTTTGTAGCTCATTTCATTAAGAGAGGCCAGGTTGTCCAGCATCTTACGTCTATCTTCCTGGCTATGCCCATCAGGGTTGTTGAGGTAAAGGATTGGATCCTCACTGGCACTGAACTGTACGCCCTGATGCACACTGTCCAGGAATCCATTGGTCCAGAGTTTGGAATAAACGCCCTGACCATTTCCCCTGCCTTTGGACAGTAGGACACAAAAAGCCGGTAAGTTTTTATTTTCACTACCAAGGCCATAGCTCAGCCAGGATCCCATGCTGGGTCTGTTACCGACCTGGGCCCCAGTTTGAAAGAAGGTAAGTGCCGGGTCATGGTTGATAGCCTCGGTATGAATGGTCTTGATCACACAAATATCATCTGTGATCTTGGCAATGTTGGGGAAGATGTCGCTCACCCAGGTTCCGGATTGGCCATACTGCTTAAAGCCAAACTGAGAACCTACCAGCGGGAATCTTTCCTGGTTGGCTGTCATTCCTGTCACCCGTTGGTTTCCTCGCACAGACTCCGGAAGATCCTGGTCATACATCTCATTAAGTAATGGCTTGTAGTCGAAACTCTCCAGCTGCGAAGGGGCACCATTCTGGAACAGGAAGATGATCCTTTTCGCTTTTGGTGCAAAATGGGTAAATCCAAGAGGAAGCTCGTTCTCACTGCCCGACCCTCCATTCAGCAGGTCAGGGATCATCAATGAACCTAGTGCTGCACTTCCAAATCCCAGGGCAGCCTTGCCCAGGAAATGTCTTCGATTAATGTTTAGTCCGCTTTCTAAAAATTCCTTTTCCATGTTCTAGCTTTTCACAATGGATTCTTCCATGTTATAAATTGTATGAATGACCTGCATAAGCGCTGCTACAGCCACCTCATCCCGGTTTTCAATAATTGGGTATTCCCCAACGGAAATATATTCTACCGCTTTCGTTGGATCTTCTTTGAATGTCGCTTTCTGCTCAGCCAGGTAGTCCATCAGCAGCTTCTGCTCGGGTTCTTTCACAGGCCTGCAAATAATTGATCTGAAAGCTTTTTCCACCCTTTCCTCATCTGAAATCTGTTCAGCGTTGAGTCGCTCAGCCAATACCCTTGAAGCTTCGAGCACAGTAGGATCATTTAGCATGACAAGGGCTTGAAGCGGTGTATTGGTAGAATGTCTTTTCTCCTCACACTGATCCCTCGACGAGGCATCGAATGTGAGCATAACAGGTGGTGGTACAGTACGCTTTATGAAGGTGTAGATCCCCCGTCTGTATAAATCATTACCATGGTCCTGCACATATTTTTCCAGAGTACCTCTTCCTGATGATGCCACCTCCCACATACCATCCGGCTGGTAGGGTTTCACACTGGGACCACCAATTTCAGGATTCAGCAAACCACTGCTGGCCAGGACCATGTCACGGATGGTTTCGGCTTTCATCCTGCTCCGGTGCATCCTCGCTAAATAATTGTTTTCAGGATCTTTTTTCAAATGCTTTTTAGTGACTACTGCGGACTGGGTATAGGTAGCTGAGGTAACAATCTGCTTAACCAGCCGCTTGATGTCCCAACCATTTTCCCTGAAATCAACGGCTAGCCAATCCAGCAACTCCGGATGCGTAGGCAGATCTCCCTGCATCCCAAAGTCTCCCACGGTCTTCACAATACCGCGCGTAAAAAACTCCATCCAGATGCGATTGACGAATACCCGTGCTGTCAAAGGATTGTCCTCACTCAGCAGCCAGTTGGCAAGCCCTAACCTGTTGGACTCAAACCGGGTAGTATCAAACTCCATGATGGCTTCGGGTGTACCAAAGGTGACCACCTTCGCTTTGGCATCGTAATTTCCACGATCCAATACATGCGTATCCCTGATACCTACAGAATCCTTCATGACCATTACATCTACATAGCCAGTATCCCTGTTATTGATGAAAGTGAGGATTTCCTCTTTCATTTCATTGGTGATTTTAATGAAAGGAGGATCCGCAAAAGAGGCATCGATCGTACCTACAATTCCTTTTTCAGGTACTTTGTCAAAAAAGGCAAAGGTGCTGAAGTACTCTTCCTGGGAGATAGGATCATATTTATGGTCATGGCACTTGGCACACTCCATTGTCAGCCCCAGGAAAGTCTTCCCGAGGGTATTGGTCCGGTCCGTTACATATTCAATTCGGTATTCCTCATCGATCACACCCCCTTCCTGGGTAATCTTGTGATTTCGGTTGAACCCGGTAGCCAATTGAGTCTCAATATTCTGATCGGGAATAAGGTCGCCTGCCAGCTGCCAGGTCACCATCCTGTCGTATGAGTAATTTTCATTGAATGCATGAATCACCCAATCTCTCCAGGGCCACATGGTCCGGTACCCATCGTCCTGATATCCGTGGGAATCCGCATATCGGGCAAGGTCCAGCCAGTGGACGGCCATCTTTTCGCCATAATGTTTATTTGACAGCAGCTGATCCACCATTTTTTCGTAGGCATCTTCCGAATCATCAGCCAGGAAAGCTTCCTGCATCTCGAGCGTCGGAGGCAAACCGGTAAGATCAAAAGCAACTCGTTTCAATAAGTATGCTTTGTCTGACACCTCATTTGGAGCAAGTCCCACCTCTTCTAGCTTGTCCAACACGAAATAGTCAATTTCATTTTTCACCCAATCTTTATCCTTTACTTTGGGCAATGCTGCTTTTTCAGGAGGAATAAAAGCCCAATGTGGCTTATACTCTGCACCTTGCCTGATCCACTTTTCAATCACCTTGATCTCATAGTCGTTGAGATGGACGTTGAACTCGGGAGGAGGCATCATCTCAGCGGTGTCGCTTGTAGTCATTTTTAAGAAGGCAATTGACTCCTCCGGTTTTCCTTTCACAAAAGGAAACTGATTATTATAATCTTTGAGTGGTGTAAAAGCGCCTTCTTCTGTATCCAATCTGAGATCTGCCTGCCGGGCATTGGCATCCGGTCCATGGCAGGCAAAACATTTGTCTGATAGTATCGGTCTGACATGGAAATTGAAGTCTACTTTGTCCGGTACTTTCAGACTGGTTGTGTCAGTGCCGCCGTCCTTACAAGACATAAATACCACCGAAATAAGAAAGAAAATTGAAATTCCAGATATTCTCATTTTGAGAAAAATAAATGAGTTATAACCAAAACCATCGCAGTCCACAGAATTTTGTTGATTGGGAAAATAAATATCGTTGATCCTGGTTCCATTCGTACTTTAAAATCTACTTTAATAGCCAAACTAATGGCTATCAGATTGTTATCCAATTGTATTACTTCACTTTCAGGATTAATACCCCTTGAATTGCCAAATTTTCGTGCTCCTCATTCAAAGAATCCGGAAATATTATGCAATTGAAAATATTTAAAATTAGTCGATTTTTTTCACTCTAACTTTAAGATCTACCCGCATAATTGCACTGTTTATTAACATGAAATAAAATTACCCTGGATTTTGATCCGGTATTAGGAAAAACCTTTGCTCTATGAATTAATTTGGCAACCATTTTATTTCCCTTTGTATACCATACTCTTTTATGAAAAGCATTAACCTAAGTTTATTACTTCTACCCCTTACAATCACTCTTTTAGCGCAACCTTATGATATCAATAAGGACGTAAAAAAGATCCTGTTTTTGGGAAACAGCATCACGCAACAAGGGGATTACATTTCTTTCATTGAAGCGTATTACACCCTTAAATATCCGGATCACCAGCTGGAATTCATCAATGTAGGGCTGTCTAGTGAGACTGTATCCGGGTTAAGCGAGCCCAACCATGCCAATGGTGCCTTCCCTCGACCGGATCTCCGTGAGCGACTCCACAGGGTCCTGGATATGGTAAAACCAGATCTAATACTGGCCTGCTACGGTATGAATGATGGTATCTATCTGCCATTTGGGATGGAGAGATTTCAAAAATATCAGGAGGGAATTCAATGGTTGAATAGTGAAACAACCCAAAGAGGCATTGATGTCATCTTTGTGACACCACCGATCTACGATGAAGCCAAAGGTGCAGCCTATGCCAATGTTCTGGACATCTATGCGGACTGGCTGATCAGTACCAGATATACTGAGGAATGGAAGGTCATCGACATCCACGTGCCTATGAAAAGATATCTTGATGACAGAAGAAAATCTGACTCTACCTTTTATCTGGCAAAAGATGGAGTACATCCGGGAGAATTGGGACATTGGCTTATGGCCAGGGAGATCCTGATGAGTCTGGGTGAATCTCAGCTGGTTAATATGGAATTTCCTACTGAGGCTTTTTCAAACTATCAAAACAGTCAGGGTGTTTTGAAATTGGTTAGAGAGAAACAATCTCTAATGAAATATGCCTGGCTTTCTCATACCAAACACTTGCGACCCGGAGTACAAGCCGGCCTACCCATGAAAGAGGCCGAAAAAAAGAAAAGAGAGCTCGAAAAGAAGATCAAAGAGATCTTGAAATGACAAATTTCACATTCTTAATTAAGCTCTATTTCTGTAAAACAGTTCTCAGTCAGACACTTTTTCTTTAGAGTCACATGGCCTTCAAAATATCAATGACAATGAACTACTATTAAAAAAATCAAATCTAAATTCAATTTATATGGTATAAAACTCATTTATGAGTACTTTGGACTAACAAAAAACAAGTGTTCAATATAATTTAAACTAGCATGATTGATTCAATTCTTCAAACAACTTCTGGTTTAAATCGAAAAAGTCCATCTGATATTTATCTAACTTCAATTGATACTGAAGGAACCCTTGGTTCTCTAAATAAATTAGTTCTAAATAGCCTAGACTATGAAATTAGTGATCTGCCCACTAAAAGTGAACTAAATAAAGGTTGGAGCTACATCCAAAGTTCGGGGAAAAAAAGTATTCTATTTATTGTCACATTATCGGAAGAAAAAACCAGTGATAATCTCCGAATAAACCTATTCAATGCCTTGTCAGCTATACAGAGACAGATATCATCGAAAATATTGTGGGTACCACTCTTAGGAACTGGTGCGGGGAGTCTTAATTATAGTGAATCTTTACGTATTATTCTAGATGTTCTCAATTCGCTTAATTTATCACTTTTTAAACCAAGAAAGATTTATATCTCTTTTCCTTCGTCTTTAAAAGAAAATAATAAACAGATACTAGAAAATAAGATTCAAACGTGGATTAGACATGAATCAGAAAAAAGTGGGAATCGAAATTATAAAACCATTCCTACTGATCTAAAAACAGAATCAGTAAAAGGAAAACCTGAAAATGAGTTAAAAAGCAGAGCGTATTTTGTTGGTGGTCATCATTGGAACAAAACGGAAAATCAATTTGATAGATTCATCAGAGATGGAATTTGGGAAAATGGACATGAAAACAAATTTCATTCTGGAGTTAAATCGGTACAGCCAAAAGATATTATATTTCTCAAATCAACATGGTCATCCGCAGGTAAAGGGATCCTTTCCTTAAATGGTGTTGGCGTAGTAATCAAAAATCATAATGATGGATTTAGATTAGACGTTAATTGGCACCCTTTCACTGAAAGAATAGATTTATCTACAGGAAGTCAATATAGAGGGGCGTTTCATAGAATAAAGGATAAATACTTAAGCGGCATTATCGAAGGAATAAAACTTAAGATACCCGATATTGACGCAATCATTAATGATTTGAGCACACTAGATTTTAAAGAACAAATCCATTCTGAAAATTCCATTGATAATATCCCTTTCCATCTTGATCAGATTGAAATTGACGACAGATTAAATAGAGAAGCCATAGCTAAATCCCTTTCAAGATTACTAAATAAGAATATATTCAATCAAAATAATAAAGTTGACAAGTCGTTTATGGTTCACCTACAAGGCTCTTGGGGAGAAGGTAAGTCAACTTTTCTTAACCTTCTAACAAAAAACTTAGATCAAGAAGGTAATCAATGGGTTGTAGTTGAATTTAATGCTTGGCAAAACCAACATATTTCCCCTCCTTGGTGGATATTTCTAGACTCAATGTATAGACAGGTTTTCCCGAAAATGTTTGATAAATACAAAGAGCGATTTCGTATTAGAGAATGGTTTCGGAGATTTTTTTGGTATAAATCTACTGCTAGAGCTACTTCCATAATTCTTGTAACAATTTCAACAATACTCCTCTTGTATCTTTTGCCTTCACTTCTTGGTCTATTTGATGATCAAAAATCCTTGCTTAACAATTCAAATGATATAAAAACCATTACAGAGACCATCATTAGTATTGGATCAGTAATTGGTTTAATTTATGGACTATGGAAGTTTATTTCTTCACCGTTCATGTTATCTAATTCTCATTCTGCTAAAGCATTTCTTGAGCATGCAATTGACCCTATGAAGAAAGTTAAAAAACACTTTGAAGCTCTTGTAACGAATGTTAATAATTCAGGCAAAATGATGGCTATTTACATTGATGATTTGGATCGATGTTCGTCAGGGTTTACAGTTGAGTTGTTGGAAGGAATTCAAACTCTCTTTTCAGAAAAAAAAGTTCTTTATGTAGTTGCAGGCGATCGAAAATGGATTAGTACATGCTTTGAAAATCACTACAAAGACTATAGTGACATTGTAAAAGAACCTGGACAAAAATTAGGTTATCTTTTTATTGAAAAGGCATTTCAGCTATCCATTCGCCTTCCAAAGCTATCTGGACAAGTTAAAAAATCTTACTGGGATTTTATTATAAATATTCAAAAGTCTGAAAACCTAGGTTTAGTTACTAACCAAGATTTTAAGATATCTCAATCACAAAGAAGTGAAGTAAAAGCCAAGATCAAAGAGGAAACTGCAAAAAGAAATTACAATAATCTTTCTCATTTAGACAGAATCCAAAAAGACTTCAAACTAAGTGAAACTGAATTCAATGACATAGCATTGGAAGCATATGATGAAGATTCTGAAGAAATTAAGCATATTCTTCAAGACCACTATGAACTGATTGATGCCAATCCACGAGGAATAAAACGATTAGCTAACCAGTACAATATGTACAGGAATATTTTAATAGCAGAAGGGAAAAGAAGTTTTGATATTAACAAGTTATTTAGGTGGTTGATGATTCAAAATAAATATCCTCTATTTGCAGATTGGATAGAACGGAATATTGATCTATTAGATGAAGATTTCCTGATGCGAGATGATAACCCTGAGTTCCGTATTTACCTTAAAAGAGATACTTTTCTTGATAATCTACTATTTGACAATGAAAATAAATATGAGGGTAAGTTGGGAATTGAAGATGTTCGACAATTTATTGGATACTAAGTTATTTGACAATAATAAATTGATTCTTAGATAAATAGAAATAAGCTTCATTTTAACTTTATGAACTAAATTATTTGAAACTCATGGGAATTCCCGCATCCTCTGATATTGGCTTCCCCTGCCAATAGGGAGTCCCATCTTTCAGTTCAATAAGCCTAACCGTATTTCCGGGAGCCGGTGCTGCGATCTTACTTGGTAGATATTGCCGCAGTGATTGAATGATGGGCTGATAACCGGTCAGTTTTGCCAGGTTTTTCCATTCATAAGGATCATCCTGAATGTTATATAGCTCCTCAGAACCATCTGCATATTGAATGTACCTCCATTGACTGGTGACAATGGCATGATTGCCCGGTCCATGGGTGGTAATGGCTGGCCATTCCCGCCTGTAATCGATATTGTTTAGAACAGGTTTAAGCGAGTGTCCTTCAATCGCCTTATTCTCAGGTAATCCGGCAAGGTCAATCAATGTCGGAAAAATATCCAACAATTCTGCAGGCGCATGGCTTGTCTTTCCTGTTTCTTTAACCCCCGGACCGGCAAAAATCAACGGAACACGGGTGGACTCATGCCATAGCGTATTTTTTCCTGAAATGGCTTTGCTCCCCAGGTGGTATCCATGATCTGACAGTAAAACGATGATGGTATTTTCCATGAGCCCTTCTTCTTCCAGTGTATCAAGCAGTCTGCCTACAAGCATATCTACAAAACTTACGCTCGCGAGGTAGCCTCTTACCTTGGCTTTCCACTCATGGTTCATCATCAGCCACGCAAGCCTTGGCTCGGGGAGGTCCCAATGCAGGTACCAGGAGAAAAAAGGGATATCATCCCGATCGTCAGCACGGACCAGAGGAAGTAATACTTCTTCCTCAGGGTAAAGATCAAACCACTTTTGAGTAGCATAAAGAGGTACATGCGGATGCCGAAAACCAACGGACAAGAAGAAAGGATCTTTTTTTGGCGGGTTTTTAAGTTGCTCGATAGCCCAATCAGCCACCTTCCAGTCATCTTGCTGGTCATCATTTTCAGGATAGACACCCCAATCCACCAGCGGATGGCCGGTACTTTTTACAATCGGCTCTTCCGGTCTTGGCAGGAATCCGCCTTTGAATCCCCACCTGGTGAATTCGGGTCCATCTCTGCGATCTTCCTCCGGTGGGTAGGCATCGTGATATACTTTGCCAGTAGTAATGGTCTGATACCCCTGTTTTTCAAAATACTGTGGCAAGGTCACATGGTCTTTGAACTCATCCAAAGCTCTGAACCAGGGGCCGAGGGCATAAATACCTGTGGTAGTGGGTCTCAAGCCTGTCAGGAAACTTGTCCTGGAAGGGTTGCATAATGGTGCCTGGGTATGAGCGTTAGTAAACCCGACCCCCATAGCAGCCAATCGGTCCATATTCGGAGTTTGAACACTGGGATGCCCTCCTAAATACCCAACCCAGTCATTCAGGTCATCAATAGCAATCAGCAGGACATTAGGCCTCGCTTGCTTTTTTGGTGATGTAAATGCAACGAGAGGAAATACCATCATGAAGGTCATCATGGTAATGCCTATACCGAGAGGGGTCTTGTTTATTTGAATCATCGGGTTAGTCTCTTGTTACAGCTCCTTTATTCGGATATTTCTAAACTTCAGCTCATCCCCATGCCCCAGGAAGCCAATATATCCTGCCTTATTCTGCAATCCGGGATGCTCTTTTCCATCAAGGGTACCCTTTTTACTGGCTTTTTTGATATCCCCCTCTACGATTACTTCTCCATTCAAGGTTACGCGTATTTTATTTCTTTTAATCCAGACTTCTTCAGCATTCCATTCACCAACAGGCTTTAGGAATCCTTTTTTCGCCGGGATCACTCCATATACGGAGCCATGATATTGGTATTCATGAAGGTCCTGGTACTTGTCTGCAGTATTGTCCAGGATCTGAATCTCCATGCCTTTGTAGGCAGCATCGCCTTCTAATGGCGCTCTAATCCCCAGTCCGTTGTTGGCACCGGGGGTGAGTTGAAATTCAAAACGAAAAACAAAATCTCCATATTCTTTTTCGGTGTACAGGTTCCCTTTTCCTCCCCTACCCGGTTCGATCACCAGGTTTCCATCTTCAGCAAAGTAGTCTGTCTTATTGCCCTGCCATCCATCCAGGTTAGTACCATTAAAAAGAGAAACGAAGCCCTCAGCTTCTTCTTCGGGGGAGATATTTTGAATTGGCTTGTCAGGACTGCTTATGCCCAGCTGACCAAATGCAATCAAACAAATCATTAAAAGTCCCTTGTATAGCAAGGAATTACGACCTAACATCATGTTCATTTAAAGTGATTAAGAGATTAAAAAAACCAAGATCAATAAAAAAAGAAAAACGACTGTACTGATCTTACAAGATTTTATTTGGTGATGTATTTCTTCAGCCATGACTCGGCCAGTGGCGGCCAGGCCTCTGCTGCAGGATTGCCTTTCCGCATGCCATAGCCATGTTTACCAAAGGGAACAACGTGCAGCTCTACCAACACATTTTGTTTTCTTAGCTCCTGGGTCATTACCAGGGAACTATTAGCATAGTTATCATCAGCGGCCACAAACAAAAACATCGGGGCCGTTTCCTCTGTCACCTTAAGTTCTGGAGTAATGCTGTTGTTTTCTCCCTGATCAAGATAAGCCGGGTAGATTAAAATAGAAAAGTTTGGTTTGCTGGAAAGCGAATCCATCTCGTCGATGATTGGATAGGTCTGATCATCATACCTGGTGGCAGCTCTGGCAGCCAGGCTTCCCCCTGCTGAGAATCCAAGAACACCAATCTTTTCCGGGTTCAGGTTATAGTGACCTGCCCTTGATCGAACTATTCTGATCGCCCGCTGTGCATCCATGAGCGCACCCTCTTGCTTATCCGGTACCCGATACTGCAAGACAAAAGCTGTGTAACCCAGCCCACTTAGCCATTCAGCTATTTCATAACCTTCTTTCTTGATTGCCAACCTGCTGTAGCCTCCACCGGGAAAAATAAGAACGGCAGCCCCGTTAGATTTTTGCGGACGATAAACTTCCAAAACTGGATTTGTAACCACCAGGAGACGTTCTATGACACCTTTTTCATCTATCTGAACAATTGGTTTAGCTTTAGGAGCTTCCTCACCAGGTACAGCATCAGGCCAAATGGACATGGTTTCTATACCTTGCGCCACCACAAGCTGGACAAACAATACCATGAACAACACCAGAAAACGTCTCATACAAATCTTTTGTTTGGACTAATTTAATGAGTTTATTGATAGATGACATTCAATTGAGCCAATCAATACATAAATAGAAAAGCCGGGATGCTGGTCCCGGCTTTATATATTCCAATAAATAAAAGTATCACACCATCAATCATATCCTTTATTCTGGACCATATTCGGGTTGGTGTCCAGCTCTCTTTGAGGAATAGGATAGACAAGTTGATCTTCTGTAATTTCTTCAACAGCCATGAGCCTATCTGTTCGCTTCAGGTCAAACCAATGTTTTCCTTCATAGGCAAACTCTTTGAAGCGCTCTGCATAAATAGCCTCTCTCAAGGCATCTTTACTAATACCAGTTGAAATATCATTTGCAGATGCCTGATCAATTGGATCACCGAAAGCTCT
>JAHCMM010000320.1 GCA_019192515.1 Cyclobacteriaceae bacterium SS2 | reverse complement strand
AGCGTGAGCAGAAACACAATGATGTAGGGGATGAGGTAGTAGTTTTTATTGGGCATCAACGAAGTATATAGATTTTACCATATCCATTTTTAAATGCTTTGTCAGCAGCGGTAAACCGATGGTTGATGGATTCACCTTGCTGACGGATAAATACACGATAAAGGTAAACGCCATTGGCCAATAGGTCACCGTACTCATCACGTCCATCCCATGCATATTGAGTGATATTATTGCCAATTCGAATCGGTCCGATCTCATCCTGGTTAATTTCCTTTACCACACGTCCACTGATGGTCATGATCTGTATTTTGATCTGGTCCGGGATGGTTCCTCCAGTAAGGGTAAATACAAACCTGGTGTTGGTTGAAAAAGGGTTGGGGTATGGATAAAAATGAGTTACCGAACTCTCATTAATGACTTCGAAAGAAATTTCGTAATCATTATCCCCGGAATTATTTCCTGATTCATCTTCTGCAGAAACCCTGAGGCTATAGATACCGTCCTCCAATGGACCCGGCTGATAGCGCATCTCAAATTCCTGATCCTCTGTTTCGGGTGTATAGCTTACACCTGGGTCGCTGAAATTGACCCTTTCGTATTGACATCCTTCACATGGTTGTTTTAGGTAGATCTCAATCCCAACTGTGTCATCATTCAGCAGATAGGTGTTGTCATCCTTGAGGGTAATTCGGATATTGGGATTAGGCGACACAATGTCTCCATCCAGGATATAGGTACCATCAAAGGTGACATTCAATACAGGATTTGTGTTGTCCTCGTTGACTGTTGCAGCGGGATTCAGACTAAAAAAGTTATTGATACTCAGCAATTCATTTTCTGCCGGGGTGACAATCAGACTCAGGTTATTTTGTCCGGTTCGGCCAATGGTACTGTAGATGAGCGAAAAGGATGAGGTGTCGCCTGCAGCCGGTGGAGCAATGTTGAATGTCTGGTTGTATGATTGTGAACTGTTGATATTGAGCAGGTTCGAAGATACCTGGAGGCTGTCCTGAAAGTCCTCGGACGAAATATTGATGAACTCATAGCGCGTTTCGTATTCCTGGCCTTCCTGTAGGTCCTGACTGTCATTGCTTGCTGCAAGCAGATAGCCCTCCGGTGGTAGTGTATACTCCACAACAAGCGCTTTGATCTGGGGAGGGTCAAGATCAACATTATCGCTAAAGCTGATGTTGAGCTTGAGGAAAGGAAACTGTAATGGGTCAATGGAACTCACATCTACAGCTGCCAGACGTGCATCGGTAAACAGTTGCGTCTCCGCACCATTTGGATCAATCCCAATCACGTCGATGGAAAAGTTGTCATTGACATTATCAATGACTTCATAGTGGAGGTTGGTCCATGATTTTGCAGGCCCGATCCTCCTCGTAGCAATACCCCCACTTGTGGCAGTGTAAGGCACCAGTCCTGCCAGATTCATCAGCTGCTCTTTCGGAGAGAGCAGAGATCCATCGTCTACCATTTCAATGGCTTCTCCGGGTGCGGAACCCTTTTTACCCAGGAAAATAACTGCCTGACCATCTACTAACGATGAAATGGTACTGCTTTGGATACCTACTGAATTTAGGGAGCTGAGCAACTGTGCATCCCAGTTGGAATAAGCTACTGAATCAAAAGAAAAAAGGAGCACATAGTCTTCAGGTTTCATGAGGTTGATCAGGGAGTCCAGGTATCTGTTGGCACCCAGCACATTACCTTCTGTAAGGTTGTGGATCATCTGCGGTACCCACCCACATATCAGTGGATTGGAGATATCACCGGTCTGGAAGCTGATCGGCCGAAATGGCTGGCCAGTTGCTCGATCAATAAATACGGCGTTAATGGTATTTACTCTACACACTGGGTCGAATGTATTTTCTGTGATCATATAGTTTACATTTCCTACGATCACCTGGATATCCTCGTATTGATTGGGGTGGTCAATGCCGTGGGTGACGATCTCATAATCGGTTTCAGATTCTAAGAAGTTCCAGGCACCTGTCGCGACATCAAAGGTGACCCCGGTTAGGGTATTTCCAGTGAACTGACCCGTTCCAACCTGTCCCCATCCCGAGCCGACCCCATCAATGAGGGTAAAGGACGAATTTACCCAAGTGGTGTCCTCTCCTTCTTCCGGGCTAGCAAAACGGGTTCTCCAATAAATCGTTGTGGAATCTGCCAGAGAATTAAAATCCATTACCTGTTGCAGCATAGTTCTGCCATTCAGGACAGCAGCTGACTTGTAAGCGCTTGAAAAATCAGAGACAGTGTCATATTCCAGAGAATAATCTCTTGATGTTTCCTGGATTACAGAAGGCTGAAAAATAAAGTTTACGGTTTTTTCAGATTGTATACCGAGATTGATGGGGTATAGGTTGATGGTGGATCCGCTGGTGATAAAAAGTTCAAAGTTTGTCTGATTGTTATTTTCATTGAGCTCATCGATCGCGTTATCGGGGTCGATGATGAAGGTAAATACATTGTTCCCATCTACTTTTTTCGCAGGGTCATTTTCAATGGTTAATTGGAGTGTATCCAGGTATTTGATAGGGGCTACTCGTATAGTCGTAGATAATACCTCACCCTCCGGCAAAGTGCGCTTGATCTCCACATCAATTGAATCCAATGTTGACTTTCCATAATTTTTAATCGGCAGGTTGATCAAGAAGGCACCTTGACTGGCCAGAATTTGATTCCCTGAAATCGGCTCGGCCGAAATTTGGTTCGGATCTGATTCGAAGTCAGGGCTGGTGGCTCCGAAAACTTTAATGGCAGGGTCTCCCAAAACAGACATGAGATTAACTTGTGCCAACGCAACAGCACCAGTCCCAAAGAGGTCGTGATACCGGACAGACACAGAGGTGAGTATGTCTCCCAGGGTTCGACCAAACTCAGTATCATTGGTAAATGCCTCCTGGTAAAAAAGGTCAGAAAATCGCTTTAGGTTGATGGAGAACGAAAAATCAGCATGACCAATGAAAGCCAGGGCTCCTTTGGAAGCGGCATTTACCCAGGGCTGACCAAAGGTGCCACCCGGACTAAAGATTTCACCAGCATTACACCCGTTGACAAGAAATACAGGATATCTGCCAGCGTTGTCATGGTCATTTACATTACCTATCTCAATGTCTGAGTTTTGTGAAGAGCTGTGCCCAAAGAGTGTAACCATCCCCACTCCATTGTTGATCTCTGTCCGGATGTCAATAGGTTCGGTAGCGGCAGTCGTGATCTTCCTCCTGATCTTGGCACTCCCACCTAAAAAATATCCTTCCGCCAATCGCTCAAAATTTTCAACATAGTTTGAAAATGTTTGCTGTTCAAAGCTATTTTGCCCACCACTCAAAAGGATCTGGTTTTTTCTCCAAAGATTATCAAAGGGAAGGGATTCCATCTCTTTGACCTTATCCAGATATGATTTTATGTCTTCCGAAGTATAGGCATTCAGCCGGCCAACACCGAATGGAGGATCATAACCGGACCCGGCCGCCTTGATGGTATACAATAGATCTGATCCGGGAAAGCCATAGGCAGGGACATAATTGATATTGGTACCCGGACTCCTGTAAAAGCCATAATTGGTAGATAATCCCTTGCCAATTATAAATAAGTATTCCGGATCGCTTACAGTGAGCGCTTGAGCAATAAAATTTTTGATGGCAAGAGGAGAGGGATCCCCATAACTATACTGATTAAAAATTTCATCAATGGTAGCCAGGGTGACCTGATAACCCCCGCCCTGTGCACTTTCCCGATAAGTCTTGTACGCTGCGAGCTGGTTCAGGCCATCACTCGCTGGAGCCTCAAAATGTTTGTGACTGATCAGGAGATAGTTACTATTGGTGGGATCTACCTGATCCATGTTTACTTCTTGGATTGAAGCCACACTTTTAGTGCTGGTAAAGGCATAAAACTTCCTGGGAATGCTGGGATCGTTCACGATAAATTCAAAGCGATCGGATGTGCTTAGGCTTTTGGTAATAATTCTGGGGGTGTAAGGGTCGGTTATTTCAAAAATTCGAGTTCCGGCGGCATTGGTGGTTGGCACTGTTAAATATGACCTTGATTCCACACTAGTTCGCTGATAAAGGGTTTTATTTTCATTGGATGCCATGTTGAAATCCTGGGCAGCAATGAGCTTGATGTAGGGCACTGAAATCCGATCGGCCTGGCCAGACTCTCCCAGTGTTGTAATGCGAACAACGAGTGTTCCATCGCCATTTACATCAGACCAGGCAAGACTTCCATT
>JAHCMM010000319.1 GCA_019192515.1 Cyclobacteriaceae bacterium SS2 | reverse complement strand
CGCCTGGTTTTTCCCAAAGTCATAGTGAGGATCGCCACCCCCTTCCTGCGGACCACCTCCCGGGAAGTGCTTAATGGTCAGGGCTATGCTGTTTTCATTCAATGACTCGCCCTGCAGATTCTGTATCAGCGTCGTGATGATACCTGAAGCCAGCTCACTATCCTCCGTAAAAGTCTCATGTGTTCTGTACCAGCGCGGCTCAGTAGAAAGGTCAGCCATGTAGCCATACATGCCACGGATCCCGATAGCGGTCCACTCTTCAGCCATAATCTTTCCAAAATCTGCAATCAAATCCATATCCCGGGTTGCGGCGAGGCCACTCTCTTTGGGCCAGGAGGAAAAAGCACCGGATTCCACGTTGATGCCAGCCCTTGCATCAAAATCCATGTGGTTTCGGGCGTTGGATTTGAACATGACCGGTATCCCCAGGCGGGTATTCTCTGCCATTTCCTGGATCATATTCATAAACTGTGCTGCCTCAAAGGGAGTGATCTGCGTACCTCCCCAGCCACCGCCACCACCTGGAGCCGGGTTGTTGGTGACCGTATTTCTGAAGATGAAGCGGGTCATCTTTTCGTCCTCAATATACTGCGCAGCACGTTCGGAGATCTTACCTCCTGTTTCTGAATTCAATGTATTGATCAGCATCATGCCCACTTTTTCTTCCAGCGTCATCTGGCTCACCAGGTCCTCGATACGCTCGCTTACAGGAAGTCGCCAGTCCTCATACTTATCCAGGCTACCATTTTTGTTCAGATCCTTGAAGGCTTGCTGCCCCTGGTAGAGGAGACCAACAGATCTGGCCTCCACCTGCTTTTGGCCATAGGCAAAGGGTGAAATAAAGACGAACAGGATAAGGATTAGCATTTTACTGGTGGACATAAGCTTCATCATTTGGTTAATAATTACTTAGAAAGGTAAATCAATTTTACTGCAGGATTCTGAAAAATTCCTGAAGGGGTGTTGTACAAAGTCTGATTTTATTGGGCAACCACCCTCACCCTGTCTAGGTTTTGAATCCGGGCAAAAGCCGCATCGGTATCCCCGTCCCTTTGGGCAATAGCCCTCAGTGTGACAAAGTAGGTGCCTGGCTTCGAGAATTTATGAGTCGTGCTGATCGTGGCATTTCCCATCTTAGCTTGCTCTTTGTAGTCTCCCGAACCGTCAAAATCCCAGGCTGCAGAGATCACCTTCCCATGGTTTTCCGGCACTGCGACATCAGCAGTGAAACTTACCTCTTCACCCAATTTCACAATGGCTTTTTTACTTCCATTGGCCTTCAGTGAAACAACAGGTTGGATCCCTTTTCTTTCAGCTGCTGTAGGAGGTATGATCACCTGTCCGTCTTCCACCTGGTAATTTGTGGAGGCCGCTGGCTCATTTCCTTTTTCTACCCAGGCACTCAAATCACGAAGGGCTTGCTGCAGTACTCCAATATAGCTGACTGCCCTTGTCGGATCGTCCAGCTGGTTTTCTCCATCACCATGAATGGCATGGTCCGTATACCACAGCCTGAAATGATCATCCGTTTTCTCTCCCAGGTGTTCAGTCACCCGATTTCGGTACCAATCACATTGCCAGGGATAGGCCTCGCGATCCATGAGTGAACCGAGCAAGATCATTTTCCCATCGAATTTACCAGTTGGAATGCTGCCTGAGGCAGATCGTGTAAACAATGGTCCTAATAGCATCGGTCTTTGTGGATAGATGGGTTCACCGGCATCATTTCGGAACTGATCCCAGACGGTATATTCCGGTCCGGGAACCTGGTGCCTGTGATAGGTCTGCACAGCTAAAAAATTAGAATTGTCTACCTGAACGGCATCCCCTGACTGGATCTTTACCAGGACTTGAGCCGGATTGGCATTGGCAAGGACTACTTTATTTCCATCTACTTTGGTGATCTGCAGTTTTTGTCCTGTAGCTTCTCCTGAAAGAATGAAAAGGTCTCCTCCCAGAAAGCCAACATCCGGCATGTAATCCTCCAGTTCGAAGGCTACCGGCTTATTACCTGCCGAGCCACCAGCACTCTTCCAGGC
>JAHCMM010000318.1 GCA_019192515.1 Cyclobacteriaceae bacterium SS2 | reverse complement strand
CCCCCATTTTCCTCAAATAAGACCGGGGAGCGTTTAGGAAATAATCCAACACGACCGGGATCTCTTCTTTCAGCATCGGGCGCACTTCCAACTTCATCTTTCTTTCTATTTGAGGGATAATTTATGGAAATTTGGCCGATGAAATATATATGGATAGCAATTTTCGCTTGTTCGATAGCTACTTCATGTCAAAATAAAACCTCTGAGAAAAAACCTTCCACTGTAGAAGAAGACCGCATCATTCCATCTTTTACATTCGACACGTCATCCGTTGACTTTTCGGTGAGCGATTCTTTAGGCTTCAGCATCGCGTTTCACAAACATCCGGACAGCTCCCGATATCATTTCATGCGTTTCCATAAACCTGATAGCATCAGAAACCTAACCTCGATCCTTCCCACCATGGCCAGTCTGTGGAGTGCTGCATCTGCTAAAATTGATATCCGACTCACCTCTGTCAACATTGGCTATCCCCTGGAATATGATGATGTACTCACCCACCATATTGAGGCTTTCACCTCCTCAGATCTTTGGCAAGCCAATGGTCCGCATGATGAAAGGGTAAATTATTCATTGGTATCTCAGATCATGTTTGCCCACAATATTTTTCCACTTCATGAACTCATGACCGATTTTGGTTATGAAATAACAGGATTCTCCATCGAGAAAGTGGGGTTTGTACAACCTGAGAAATTATTTGAATTAGGTTTCGATAAGTCCTTAAACATCCCTGTGCCCTATATGGTATGGATTGAAGTGGCACAAACACGCTAACTATGTCAGTAAATATCACGAGTCCTCAAAATCCCCGGATCAAACAGCTCATCTCATTGCAGAAGCCACGCGAAAGAAAAAAGACCGGCACATTTCTGATAGAGGGCATCAGAGAGATCTCCCTGGCTCAGCAGGGTGGAATTGAGATCGTTGAAATGTACCTCTGTGATGATCTATACCAGGCAGACCAGGACTATCCCATCCGCCTGACCGACTTATCTGTATTCAATATCACAAAGGATATTTTTTCAAAAGCCGCTTATCGTGACGGTTCCGGAGGAGTACTGGCTGTGGCTAAAACACCTGAGAAGACATTGAATCAGCTCCAGGAGAAGACGTCGCCTCTTTACCTGGTAATTGAGCAGGTGGAAAAGCCAGGAAATATCGGAGCTGTGCTAAGAACGGCTGATGCTGCCGGTGTGGATGGTTTGATTATTTGTGACCCTGCCACGGATCTGTTCAATCCAAACATCATCCGGGCCAGCCTGGGATGCCTTTTTACTGTACCCACTGCTGTGTGCACCAATGATGAGCTGCTCGCTTTTTTTTCACAAAACAACATTAGATCGTACGCCACACTTCCGGCAGCTTCCAACATATACTCTGCGGAGTCCTACCAGGGAGCAGCCGCCATCTTGTTGGGTGCAGAGTCCACCGGATTGTCGGATTTTTGGGTGAAGCATGCAGATGTCCGGGTAAAAATCCCGATGGCAGGAAAGATTGACAGCCTGAATATCTCCAATGCAGCGGCGATTTTCACCTTTGAAGCGCTGAGACAACGAAATTTGTAAACATGCTTTACTCCCTTTAGTTTAGAGGCCGCACAAGTATCAATCAATACTGCGAAGTCAAAAACCAATCTATGGAACACGCCCTCAATTACTGGCCGCTACTCTTGATTTTTGCCATTGCCTGGTTTGTACCCATGGTGCTCTCCTGGCTTGAGGTATCAAAAATCCCTTCAGTAATTGTAGAGATCATTGCCGGTGTCCTAGTGGGCCCGTATGTACTCGATTGGATTGGTGACGAGCCTTATATCGAATTCCTTTATTATACAGGTTTCATTTTTTTGATGTTTTTATCAGGACTTGAAATTGATGTGAACAAGATCGCACAATCCTTACCCAGGAAACTCAGAAGGGTGGATTTTGTCAGCAATACCTTTCTTCTCGCAGTGTTTATCTATCTGGGCACACTCGCCCTCTCCTTTCCTTTTGCTCACCTGATCGACTTCTTCATTCCGATCAATGTCATTTTTCTGGTTTTACTGCTTCCTACCGAAGCCCTGAGCATCGTAGTGCCCATACTGAAAAGTGATAACGAGCTGGGCAGGAAATACGGGCAGGTGATCCTGATGGAAGGAGCTATTGCCATGATCATGAGTATCACCCTCATCTCCATTTATTCAGGAGTGGTGAAAAACGGCATTCAATACGAGACCTTTTTGTTCCTTATCATTTTCGTCTTTTTCTTTATTGCATACCAGCTGGGGAAGGTAGTGGTAAGGGTCCGAACTTTTCAAAAGCTGATGTATGCCCTGGAACATGCCGCATCTCAAATCAGGCTGCGGGGTACCGTAGCCCTGCTGTTGCTGTTTACCATGATTGCCTACTGGCTTAAAACCGAGCTTGTCCTGGGTGCATTTGTAGCAGGTATCCTACTATCGGTATTCCTCAACAAAGAAAGATCTGCCCTCACTTTCAAGCTCGACAGTATAAGTTATGGGTTCTTTATCCCGATCTTTTTCATCATGGTAGGAGTAAAACTGGATATCTCCTCTCTAAGCAATTTTGGTGAATCGATTCCCTTTATCCTCTTACTTGTAGCAGCATTCTTTATTGCGCAGACATTGCCCGCACTCATAATGACCCGGGTTTTTGGGGTCAGGAGAGCCATTGCTGCCGGTGTACTCCTCAGCAGCAGGTTTGGGCTCACTATCGCAGCTGCCCAGATAGGGCTTTCCCTGGAAGTCATTTCTCCTGCTGCCAATGCCGGTATAGTAACCGCGTGTATCATCATCAGCTTTTTGGCACCCTTGCTGTATAAGCAGCTCAATACCGGAGAAGAAGAGTCTTTCAACATATTTATCCTGGGTGGTGGAAAAGCCAGTTTCCTATTGGCTGAGCGAATCAAGCTTCACGGGATCCGGTGTCTTACCCTTGTTGAAAGCGATGAAGCTTATACCGATCTGGAAACCAAGGATATTGAAGTCCGCCGAATCACTGATCTTAAAAAGTTCAACGAATTCATCCATTTGAAAACCAGTGACCAGCTAATTATCCTTTCCGGATCTACTGAATACAATAACAAGTTGACTAAAATCGCCAGGGAGCTAAATCATAGTAAGATCATCACGCTGGTAGATGAGCATGAAAGAGATTTCCATCAATCTTCAAAAGACACGCAGCTTGTGAATATGGACGACACCCTGGCAAGCCATGTGGAAAACATGATCCTCAGACCCGATTCCTACCAGGCTTTCAGCGAAAACTTTGGTATGTACAGGATCGAGGAGATCATCATGGGTAATGATGAGAATTTCGATAAGCGCGTACGTGACCTGGCATTCCCTCCTTCTGGATCATTGATCATGCTACGCAGAAACAAGCAGATATTTATACCACACGGAGAAACACACCTGCTGGCAGGCGATATCATCACGGTGATTGGAAATACCACCGCACTTGAAGAATTCAGATCAATCCTGGAGTAACCTTTTTATCTCCAATTGGAGCTGTTCATTTTAAGTACTGCCTTCATGATATCCTTCTGGCTAATCTGGCCGATCAGTTTATTACCCCTCACCACAGGAAAACGTCTCAGCCTACGGGTTAGGAACATATTAGCCGCTTCGAATATGTTTGTTTCCGGGGCGATACTGATCACATTGGTTGCCATATGATCGCTGACCTGACCTGATAGGATCAGCATATTGTTGTACTTACCCTTCACTACTTCCTTCAGGCAGTCACCTTCGGAAATCACTCCAACCAGCTCATTATCATCGTTGACTACCGGACCACCCGAAATCCTGTGTTTTATCAGCATATCAACAGCATCAAACATGGATTGCTCCGGATGAAAAGTCACCAATCGGGTGGCCATATAGTCAGCCACAATCATCGAATGATGCTCCTGAGTTTTTGATTTAATAATATGAGGTCCTTGATAGCTTATTACCATGATTCTTACATTTTAGGGTTTAGAGAGAAATAAAAGATAATAAGAACTCAGGTAAAAACCAAATTAAATTTCACAACACGATCTTACAACGCACTGTTTTTCAGGGCTTTACAATTGTAAACCCATGGGTGATCTCAGTCGTTTCATTGATGGTAGCTGCAACAGAGCAATATTTCGTTGTGGCCAGGGAAACAATCCGCTCAGCCTCCTGATCAGTGAGATCAGATGAAGTAATCGTATAATGAATGTGGATATCAGTAAATTTTTTAGGCACCTCCTCCCTTCTGTTGCCTACCACTTCACCTTTCAGATCCACCAGCTCTTTCCTTCGCTTTTTCACCATCAATGCAATATCTACTGCTGCACAGGAAATCACTCCCGACAGGAGTAATTCCATTGGTGACATCGCCTGTTTTTCCTCGCGAGGATGCATATCTATCTGAACCTCATTGCCAGATTCATTCACAGCTGTATACTCCCGGTCATCTTTGTAGGCCAGGTTGATCTTTAAAGTCGCCATCTATAAGAATTTAATACTATTGAAGGATTGCAAATCTATGCAACAACAATTCTCCTTCTTCGAAACGTTCAATTTTATCGCAACTTTTTTGTTTCTATACAATTTAAGCCCCTACATTTGTGCCTCATTTCAAATAATTGGAGGCGTTATGATCATTCCGAAGGAGTCGAAACTAAGTGCAGAACAGCTAAAAGAAGTAATTTCTATTGTTGAAGAATACAACTGTCGTGTTCAACCAATAGAAGGCCATCACCGTACGATTTACGCCGTGCTGGGTGAGGAGCGTGAAACCATCATGGTCAACCGAATATTAGGGTTGGACTATATTGACAGGTTTGATGCTGTTGATTCTCCTTTCAAATTGATGGACGTACATTCAGAGCTAGCCAATCACCGCATCGTGGTGGGAGGCAAAATGTTGGGCGAAGATCCTTTTGTGATCGCCGGACATTGCACCATCGACCCTAAAAACCCTGAGTTATTCCTGGAGACTGCTCATGCAGTGAAAGAAGCCGGAGCATCTGCCATCCGAGGTGGTGTGTGGAAGCCCCGCACCATGCCTTACTCCTTCCAGGGTGATGACAGCTCAATGAAAATATTGATCGAAGCAAGAGAGCAAACCGGAATTCCTGTTGACACCGAAGTAATGGACGAGCATCAGCTCAACATTGCAGTGGAGGCAGGTGTAGATATCCTCCAGGTAGGCGCTCGAAATGCTTTGAACTACTCACTTCTGAAGAAAATCGGTGAACTGACAGCTGACAAGCCTATTGCAGTACTTCTGAAGAGAAGCATGGGTATGGGCCCTGTCAACGAATTCATTGCTGCAGCTGAGTACATTGCAGCCGGTGGTAATCCTGATGTAATGCTTTGCCCCCGAGGTACTGCACCTACCATGGATACTTACAGAAACCACCCGGATGAATCCATCACACCATTGTTGAAAGAAAAAACCTGGGCTCCGGTAGTGGTAGACCCTTCACACTCTGTAGGTAGAGCTAAATATGTGCCTTCTGCGGCACTGGCTGCTATGGCATATGGAGCTGATGGAGTGATCATCGAGACTCACTGCCAACCAGCAAAAGGTATTGGTGATGACCCTAAACAGTCTATCACACCGAAGGTACTTGAAAAGCTGATCCAGGACATCAATGCTATTTGGGAAATCCGAAAGCATTACAACAATCGGGTTCCCCAAACAGTCTGATAGTTTTATAGTTCTCTGACCCAGATATTTCTGTATCTGACGGGATCAGTATGGTCTTGCAAAGCCAATGGGAGCTTCTCATCATGCTTCGTGTATTTAGGTAGTCCTTTAAAGGAAGTATTTCCCCAGATACTTACATTGTTTTGGATGAGCACACCATTGTGGAATACGGTGATTCTCGCTGGTGAGACCAACGTTCCTTTTTCACTAAACTTAGGTGCCGTGAAAATCACATCATATTCCTGCCATGTACCAGGAGGTCTGCTGGCATTTACCAGTGGAGCATATTGCTTGTAGATAGAGCCTGCCTGACCATTGGAATATGTTTCATTTCCATGGGAGTTCAGTACCTGAAGCTCATACTTGCCCATAAAGAATATTCCGCTGTTGGCGTAGCCCTGACCGGTTTCACCTTTCATCACTGGCGACATCCACTCGATATGCAGCTGTATATCACCAAAACTCTGCTTTGTAGCGATGCCTCCTTTTTTAGGAACAACTACAAGCTCGCCATTCTCAATCTTCCATCCCGGAAGAGAATCTTTGGTCTCCTTCTTCCACTTAGAAAGGTTTTTTCCATCAAATAATACGATAGCGTCAGACGGAGGCTCATTGTTACTCCCCGGAGTCACTACCGGCACATCAAGGTACAACTCTGTGGCAGATGCAGGAAATTTATCTTCTTTGTCCTGGGCAAAGAGGCTAATGCTCAGCATCGCAAGCATTACTGTTAAAATAGGTTTCATCATTGTTATGGATTTCAATCTTAAAAGGCCAAATTAAACATTTCTACGGTATTGTCCACCCACCTCAAACATGGCATGTGTGATCTGTCCCAGCGAACAGTTTTTGGTGGCTTCCATCAGCTCTTCAAACAAATTGCCATTTTCAAGGGCTACTTTTTTCAATCGTTCCAACGAATCTTCGGACTTACCTTGTTTGGCTTGCTTGAGGTTGTTCAAATTATTGATCTGCTGCTCCTTCTCTTCTTTGGTCGCCCTGATCACTTCACCCGGGATCACCGTCATAGAACCTTTGGAAGAAAGAAAGGTATTCACACCAATGATCGGTAGCTCACCGGAATGTTTTTTGTGTTCGTAGACCATGCTTTCTTCCTGGATCTTCCCACGCTGATACATGGATTCCATCGCACCCAGTACGCCACCCCGCTCGGTGATCCTGTCAAATTCCGCCATCACAGCCTCCTCTACCAGGTCTGTCAACTCCTCAATGATAAACGAGCCTTGCATAGGGTTTTCATTTTTAGCCATACCAAGCTCCTTATTGATAATCATCTGAATGGCCATCGCTCTCCTGACGGAATCTTCTGTAGGGGTGGTGATGGCTTCATCATAGGCATTGGTATGCAGTGAGTTGCAGTTGTCATAGATCGCGTATAGAGCCTGCAGCGTAGTCCGAATGTCATTGAAATCGATTTCCTGTGCATGGAGCGACCTGCCTGAAGTTTGTATGTGATACTTCAGCTTTTGTGAGCGTTCATTGCCTCCATACTTGAGCTTGATAGCTTTCGCCCAGATCCTTCTGGCTACCCTGCCAATCACGGCGTACTCGGCATCTACCCCATTGGAGAAAAAGAAGGATAGATTGGGTGCAAAGTCATCGATGTGCATGCCTCTTGACAGGTAATATTCCACATAGGTGAAGCCATTGGAAAGTGTAAAGGCCAGCTGGGTAATAGGATTC
>JAHCMM010000317.1 GCA_019192515.1 Cyclobacteriaceae bacterium SS2 | reverse complement strand
ATGGCTTTGCAGTGAATTTTGGTGGTCGGTTAGGATTTTTTCATCTCAGCCCATGAAAAAGATCATCTTCATAGCTATCATATGCATCCATTCCGGTTGTTCGCTCGGTCCGGAAAAACCTGACGACCAGGACGTATGGCTTTATGCTAACCCGTCTGCCGCTCAACTTTCTGATAGTGTATTGTTGGCTATCAACAATAATCTTGGAGCAAAGCTTTATGGTAACATCAACTCGCTTGTGGTAATCAAAGATGACAGGCTTATTTTTGAAAACTACTATGACCAGTCATACCGTAGCAGAGCAAAAAACCTGGGGCAGGCGTCTATGGCCATCCTGATCACTGCCCTCGACTTACTGATCAGAGACGGGTATATTGAAAACATCCAGCAAAACATTGTCACATTCCTCCCAGAATATCAATCCATTTTTAACGTTGAACCTGAAAAGGAACAAATAACGATAGAACATTTACTCATCAATAAATCCGGATTGTCCTGGGTTCAGTCTAATGCCTTCCCCGATAACCTCAATGATCTGAGCATCATGAAGCTACAATCTGACTGGGCTGAATATGTGCTTTCCAGACCTCTAGAGGCTAATCCTGGCCTAAGGTATGTGCCCAATACGGGTGCTGGAGTTGTGCTGGCTAAGGTCATGCAAAATGCGTTGGGCTCTGATTTACTTACTTATCTCAAACAAGAATTATTTGAAAGGATAGATATTCAGGAGGTGATATGGGATACTGATCCGCAAGGTACGCTTGACGGAGGTGCCGGGCTCAGTTTGAAAGCACTTGATTTTACCAAATTTGGATACCTCTTACTGAATGGAGGTAGATGGAAACAAGCCAGGGTCATCTCCAATGAGTGGATCTTTGAAATTACCAGGACTACTTTACAGCTTGACAATACCATTAATGCCGGCTACGGTTGGTGGGGATTTGCAGATAATGTACTGGACCTTGAAATCAACGACCTGTTTTTTGCAGATGGTGGATTGGGTGAGCAGCTTTACATCATTCCGCATCTGCGCATGGTTGTTGCCATTCATGCAGAAAACTACTCCCAGGGATTTTTTAATAGTTCTACTTTTATTTTTTTGTCTGTTCTGGCATCTTTAGAACCAAATGAAAATTGATGCCCGAGACATCGGATATTTTTCTATTTAATAAGGCGAAAAAGGGCGACACTGTTGCCTTCGAGGAGATATTCCGACGGTATTATAATGACCTGGCAAGGTTTTGCTTTGCGATGGTAAGGGATGAGACGATTGCCGAAGAGATCACCCAGGAAGTCTATATCTATCTATGGGAGAAAAGGGAATCTATCGAGATCTCTTCTTCCTTAAAGTCATATTTGTTTTCTGCTGTGAGAAACAAATCGATTAACTACATCAAGTACGAGTTGCCCAAGCAAAGAATACTGATTGACCTCTCCGACGCGGTACTTGTCGAAGGCACGATATTTCACGAAAGAAATGATGTCAGCAGACTCAAAAAGAAAATTCAGGTGGCCATCAACCAGCTACCTGAAAAGTGTAAACAGATTTTTTTACTGAGTAGATATGGAGGGATGACTTACAAAGAAATCGCTGAAGAACTTGATCTATCGGTCAAAACCGTGGAAAATCAGATGAGTATTGCCTTGAAGAAATTGAGGGAATCTCTGGAGGCTGATCTGAAAAATTATCTAAATGAATGAAAAAGTGTAAATTAGTTTGGGGGTAAGCCACCCATAGCTTGACTTATAATAACATGAACGGATCATGGCTTGAAAAATACGACCAACCACAGACTCATGGGAGTAGTCCCAAAAGTGAGTTTGATGCTTTTATGGAGTTAAGCAAGGATCCCTCTATTGTTTTCGATGAAAACAAGGCATGGGATCGGGTAAGTTCACGTCTGTCGATCACTCCCGCTAAAAAACGCTTCAACTTCACAGTTATTGCCAAAGTAGCTGCAGCTTTTGTGCTGGTAGCGCTTTCATTTGTGGTATATCAGGTATCTCTTACTGATAAACCTCATTTAGTTGAAATTTCTGTTACTGAAACTCCAATGAACTATACGCTTCCTGATGGTTCAGTAGTTTACCTGGATATCAACAGTTCAATTTCATTTCAGGAGGACTTTACAGAGCGCATTGTGAATTTTGAAGGACGTGGATTTTATGATGTCGTGAAAGGAGGCTCTGCTTTTACCGTACGGTCGAATGACTTGAGCGTTACCGTTCTGGGTACAGCCTTTAGCGTAGAAACTTACAAGGATCATTTTAGCTCTTTTGTGTCAGAAGGTCTGGTACAGGTTTCTGACCAACATACCAATCAAATGGTAAATCCGGGGGAGCTGCTTACCTATCAAAAATCTACCAGGAAATTCGCCGTTAATAAAAATGACAATCCTAACATCTTAGCCTGGAAAACAGGCAAGTTTATTTTCAAAAACACACCTTTTGATGAGGTTACTAAAAATCTTGAAAATTATTACAAAGTAGATTTTAGCAACGTCAGTCAATTCAAAAACTGCAAAGTCACAGCAGAATTCGATCAGCAGGAACTCTCCGAAGTATTAGCCGTTTTAGGTGAAATACTGAATATCGAATTCAAAATCTCAAAGTCTGAAGTAAAAACACTAGGAAAAGGCTGTAGGTAAATATTAATTTTAAGCCTGATGCATCGTTATCCTTTCAGATAGCGTAGTAATTTAAATGCTTAAAACTTTTACCAGATTTCCTTTCTTATTCATCTTTCTTCTTGTGGCCTTTTCGGGTCTGTCACAGGAAAAAACACTTTCCAGGGGATCTTATTCTCTGGAAGAGCTACTCATAATCCTTGATGAAGATTATAATCTGGCGTACAGTTTAAACACCATCCCTGGTGATTCCGAAATCAGCATTTTACAGGACACACACTACAGTGAGTTATTTCAACTCATTTCTAATCAGACCAATGTCATATTCAAGAAACAGGGTTCTACCTACACCGTGACCTATCAGCCGCCTCGGCAGCAGAAATTTTCAATAACGGGTTTTGCGAGAGATCATGAAACTGGTGAACCTCTTATCGGTTCTGCCATTATTATTGGTGGTTCGTACCAGGGAGTAGTCTCCAATACCTATGGGTACTATTCTATCACTTTACCTCCCGACAGTTATAAAGTCGTCTGCTCATTTATTGGTTATCAACCTGATACACTATCTGTAGACCTCAAAAACGATATAAGCCACAACTTTGAATTATCACTTCGTTCTTCGGAGCTGGCAGAAATCACCGTGTCTTCAAAAGAACCTGAGTACAACATCAAGAGTATTATCCCTGGTGTAAATACACTTAATCTGCAGACAGATGGACAGATCCCCTATTTCTTAGGGGAAGTGGATGTAATCCAGGGAGCGCTGCTTATGCCTGGTATTCGCACGATCGGTGAAGATGCCAGTGGCATCAACGTGAGAGGTGGAGAGGTAGATCAGAACCTCCTGTTGTTGGACGAGTCCATCATTTATAATCCGAATCACTTTTACGGGCTGATCAGTGTATTCAATCCCGAAGCTGTCAACAATATTGAGATCATGAAGGGCTTCATGCCCCCTTCCTACGGAGGAAGGGTCTCATCTGTCATCACGATCAACCAAAAAGAAGGCAACGATGAAGAATTTAGTGTAACTGGCGGTGTGGGACTTGTATCTGCGCGCCTGATCGCTGAAGGCCCTATTAAAAAGAAAGTTAGCTCATTCATCGTCTCTGCCCGACAGTCCATAGCAGACCTTTCTGTATTAGGTAATACGAGCTCCGGTTTGAGCCGAAACACCGCCTATTTTCAGGATTTCAATACCAAACTCAACTGGAAAGTGAACCCTTCCAATACCATCCACTTATCGGGTTACTTTGGAAATGACAGAAACAGAACCGGGTTTGATGCGGTAAGAAACTGGGGTAACCGGAACCTTTCGGTACGTTGGAACCATCTTTTTGGCCCGCGGCTATTCAGCAATTTCACCAATACTGTAAGTGAATACTTTTATAGGATCACGGACCCACAGGAAGCCGGTTCATTCGTTGGTCGATCCAGTATCATCAATTATTCTTCTAAGGCTGATCTGGCATTGTCTATTTCACCTCAACATGAGCTCACCTTTGGTGCCGGTACCATTTACCACAGACTTCTACCTGGCGAACGAATTCCCTTTGATGAAAATGCTTCCTCAAGACCATTTTCACTGGATACGGAAAATGCCTTTGAATCTTCAGCATACATCGGGCACGAATGGGAAATAGGCAGTAGGTTCACCACCTTATATGGACTTAGGTTTAGCTCCCTTTTGAACCTGGGACCAGCGAGCGTCTATACTTATGACCCGAATCAGGAAAGAAATACCAGCAACATTATTGATACAACCGTTTACCAAAAAGGAGATGTGATCAAACATTATTATGGGCTGGAGCCTCGAATTTCAACCAATTTTATATTGAATAATGCCCAATCAATCAAAGCATCCTACACCCGGACCTACCAATATCTGCACCTGATATCCAACACTGTAATCCCCTCGCCCACGGACATCTGGAAAATCAGCGATCGGTATGTACCTCCTACCCGGGCAGACCATTACTCACTGGGATTTTATCAAAACCTAAGAAATAATATGTTTGAGGCCTCCATCGAATTCTATTACAAATCGCTTGACAACATCATTGAGTATAAGAATGGAGCCAACCTACTGTTTAACCCCAACATGGAAACAGAAATACTGACAGGTGTGGGAAGGTCATATGGGATGGAGGTTTTTGCCAAGAAAAACCATGGTCGCTTTACAGGTTGGGTAAGCTATACACTCTCGCGTGCAGAGCTAAAGGTAGAAACACCTTTTCCTGAGCAAACCATCAATGGTGGGAGGTATTTCCCGGCTAACCATGACAAACTCCATGATATTTCTATTGCATCGATCTTAAAAATTGGTGAAAGATGGGCCACCTCCGGGACTTTCAACTTCAGCTCAGGGAGACCAGTCACCCTTCCTGCAGGAAAATATGAATTCGAAGGTAATCTGGTACCCCATTTCCAGGACAGAAACCAGAACAACTTACCTAGCTACCACCGACTTGACCTATCGGTGAAATGGAATGGCAGGCAGGTTAAGAAAGATGGGTCTCCCAAACGTTATAAGGACTACTGGACCTTCGTTTTATACAATGTATACGGTAGAGCCAATGCCTACTCGTTGATTTTCAGAAAGTCTGAAACTGACCCTAATCTGACAGAGGCAGTCCCTTTTACCATTTTTGATTCACCTATTCCTGCCATCACTTACAACTTTAAATTCTGATGAAGAAGTACTTACATATCGGAGTATTCCTGACAGTTATTTTTGGCTGTAGCGATGATATTGATCTTCCGGTCGCTCAGGAAATCCTGGTAGTGGAAGGCTGGCTTACTGATCAGGATACTATTCAGCAGGTTAGATTATCCAGAACTGTAAGTTTCGAATCCGAAAATTCCAGCACGGCTGTAAGCAATGCCACTGTGCAGATAAGGAGCAACCTTGAAAATTATGAGCTCACACATGTCAAAAATGGCGTTTATCAATCTATGGTGGAGTTTGCAGGTATTCCCGAGAGGTCCTATTGGATTGAAATTCGCCTGGAGGATCAGACAATTACTTCAAATAAAGAGATCATGCGAACAGTGCCTACCCTGGATAGTGTGTATTTCAACTTTTTCAGAAGACAATCGGAGCTAAACCCTCAGTTGGAAGAACTGGTGTATTATCCTGTAGGTTACTTCTCTGATAATGGTGAAGAGCAGAACTTCTATCGATGGAAATTCAAGCGCAATGAAGAACCATTTGCTGAGCCTGAAGATATATTTATTCAGGAAGACAGGTTCCTGAATGGTTTAGACTCCATTAAAAATGAATTTACGGCATTTGAATACGAACTCAACGACACCATTTCTATTGAACTACAGGAAATATCTTTTGAAGCTTACAATTATTTAAGGTTGTTGAGGCTTCAAACAACATCTCTGGGTACCAGGAGTGGTACCACCCCCTCTGTTGTTCGCGGAAATCTGGTAGATTCATCCAACCCATCCAACCTGATTCTGGGTTATTTTGGAGTTATTTCCACCACATCCGGGAACAGGATAATAAATCCATAATTTTTTTCAACATTCCTTAGGGGTATATCAACGTTTTCTTGACTTAAGTACAAATGGTCAAAAAACTCATCATATTGATGTTAGCAGTAGTCGTTGTCCTGTTCGGGATCACTTTATCTAGTAGTAAAAAGCGATCGGGAAACAAAGACAATGAGTATATCTATAACTAATAATATTATGGTACTAAAAAGAAGCAAAATATCAAGAGGAATTGGACGCCTCATCAAAAGGAAAGAAGTTAATCATTTCGAAAGTATTGCCAATATTTTTCAGGAAGATCCCACAAATAGGTATAAATACCTTGAATCTTTCACACAGGCGCAATTGAATGAAATAGCCAATACTCACATTAAATAAACCGGCTTAATTTCTTCTCTCTACATTTACTCTTCTCGCATTTGATGAGTTGAGATTGTCTGACAGCTTAAAGAGCTGACTGGGCTTAATTTCATCAAAGGTAAATACGAGCTTCGCTCCTTTGTGAGATTTTAAGAAGGCTTGAAAATCCTCTTGCGTGCCTGCGTGGTAGCCATTTGCATACCAAATCAAACCTTTGACTTTCTCCACTTCGTATATTATTAGGTATTACAATTTAAGTACATAATGTAATACTTCGTTCCCCAAATTATAGTCATTTTAAGATTTGATAAATTTTATCAGATAAGTCCTATAAAATTATATGGATACTACCATTGACATTTTGCAAGGATCAGTTTTACCGTTTAAAATACCTGGATTTCAAGATCTTAAATTGTCAGAGCTCAGCAAAAAGGATGTTTTTGAAATCGATTGTCATGTCCCTGCCAGGATGAAGCTGAAGTCCAACAGATCCCTCCTCTATGGCTGTGTCTGAGTCGTATTCCAGAACTTCCTTTCCATTTAGCCAGATGGTATACACACTTCCTACTGTTTTCACCTTAATCGTATTCCACCCGTCCATTTTCAACAATTCCTTGATATTGCTGGCTTCAACAGGATATCCTTTACCCGGGATATAGGGTGAGCAGGTCATATCTCGTTTAAGTGATCCGGACTCCCCAATTTGAATCTGTTCATTCTCCGTACGAAGGAAAATCCCGGAATCTACGGTACCATCCCCAAACTTAAAATCTGCCTGTATGATAAAATCTTTGTAGGACTTCTCTGTCCACAAAATAGACCCCTTTTGATCAGGGCTGCTCTTGGCTGTGAGAATCCCATTATTGGCTGACCACCAGATATTTCCCTCAGGGGCCACCCAACCAGACAAATCTTTACCATTAAAAATCTTTTTCAGCTTTGGATCTTTTGACTTATCCTGAAAAGCAAAGGATGAAATGAAAAGAGTAAGAACCAATGAGTAGAGAAGCAGTTTCATGGGGTAATATTTAAGGATTAATTTAACTATAAAGCTAAGTAAAATTAAATGATTAAAATCT
>JAHCMM010000316.1 GCA_019192515.1 Cyclobacteriaceae bacterium SS2 | reverse complement strand
AACATTTTTAGNGGAGTAGACGGTGAGAGATCCGGAATAGACCGGGTTCAGGGAGATTACATGGGGATGCTGGCAACAGTAATCAATGCCATGGCGCTGCAAAGTGCCCTGGAAAAGCATGGAATGTATACCCGACTTATGTCGGGATTGAAAATGGAGCAGGTTTGCGAACCATTTATCCGCAGAAGGGCTATACGTCACCTGGAAAAAGGGCGGATAGTCATTTTCGGAGCCGGAATTGGAAACCCATACTTTACTACGGATTCTACAGCAAGTCTTAGAGCCATCGAAATAGAAGCTGATGTAGTCCTGAAAGGCACACGTGTTGATGGCGTGTATACCGCTGACCCGGAAAAAGACCCTAACGCAGAAAAATACAGCACATTGTCATTCCAGGAAGCCTATGAGAAAGGGCTCAACATCATGGATATGACAGCCTTCACACTGTGTATGGAAAATGATCTGCCTATTATCGTTTTTGACATGAATAAACCCGGTAATCTAAATAAGATCACGGAAGGTGAAACCGTTGGTACATTGATTAATTAATTCAAAAAGCTAAAATCACAATAATGGAGGATATTGATTTTTATCTGGAACATGCTGAAGAAATGATGGACAAGGCCGTGAAACACTTGTCCCATGAATTAACAAGAATCAGGGCTGGAAAGGCCACACCTAATATGTTGGATGGAGTTGAAGTGGAATATTATGGTGCCATGAGTCCGCTAAACCAAATTGCATCAGTCACTACACCAGATGCACGTACTCTTGCTGTGAAGCCCTGGGAAGCTAAAATGATCCCTGAAATAGAGCGGGCCATCATCAACAGTGACCTGGGACTCAATCCTCAAAATGATGGTGAATTGATCCGGATCAATATCCCGGCACTGACAGAAGAAAGAAGGCTGGCCCTGGTAAAACAGGCAAAAGCTGAGGCTGAAAACAGTAAAATAAGTGTGAGGAATGTGAGGAAAGACGTGAACGACTCGCTCAAAAATCTTCTGAAGGACGGAATGTCAGAGGATGCGGTGAAAGGTGCGGAAGAGGAAGTGCAAAAGCTAACGGACAAGCACGTAGAGCAAATCGATAAGCTACTTGCCCATAAGGAAAAAGATATCATGACTGTTTAGTAGGTCTGACATTTTCAGCAAACCTAAACAAAAAGCTTTTTGGCCTCTATTCTTTGACGGACGCGTTCCGGCACCAGATATTTAATGGATTTATTTTCCCGGATCAGATTCCTGATCAAGGTAGCTGAGATGTCCATTCGTGGAGCATCAATCATCATCACATTCGGATGATCTTTAAGGTCTGATTCTGGAGCGTTGGGTCTTGGATATACGATCAACCCAAAGTTTTCCAGAATCTGTTCATAATTTTTCCACCTCGGTAATGCTGCGAGATTATCCTCCCCTATTATCAAATTGAATTTATGATTAGGGTGTTTCTCTGCAAGTACAGTTAGCGTCTGAACTGTATAATTTGGTCTGGGTAAATTAAATTCAACATCACTCACCCTGAAATGATAATCTTCGGTGATGGCTGCTTCTACCAGATCATATCTGTCAAATTCATGAAGTAAATTTTTGTTGGCCTTTAAGGGATTTTGTGGAGACACCACGAACCAAACCTCGTCCATTTCTGTGGTCTCGTGCACAATGTTGGCTATAATCAGGTGACCAATGTGTATTGGATTAAAGGAACCAAAAAAAAGTCCGATGTTCATTATTTACTCAAGAATTTAAGAATCTCCTGTTTTATCTCCCCTACTGCCGTTTCCAGGTTTTCATTTACAAGGATATAATCAAATTCTTTAGCACGTTGCATTTCCTGCCAGGCTTTTTCGATGCGTATTGTCAATTGCTCTTCACTCTCGGTATTTCTGGCACTTAACCGCTCTTTCAGCGTCTCCACATCTTTCACTTTCACGAAAGTAGACATGGCTCTGTCCTGAAAAATATTTTTAAGATTCAGCCCTCCCACCACATCAATATCGAAGACCACATGCTGGTTATTCTGCCAAATCCTGTCTACCTCTGACTTGAGCGTACCATAAAATAAATTAGGATATACTTCCTCCCATTCATAGAAGGCTTCTTCTGCTATTTTGGCTTTAAATTCTTCCGGGCGAAGGAAATAATAGTCTTTGCCATGCTCTTCTACACCTTCTCGTTTAGC
>JAHCMM010000315.1 GCA_019192515.1 Cyclobacteriaceae bacterium SS2 | reverse complement strand
GGCCACCAACAAATGTCACTCCTCTTGACCCTTTTGTGATCAAAGGGGACAAATCGAGTGGTATTTTACCGTTGATCAATGATGAATATGAGCAAAAAGAAGGTATTGGTGATTATTATACCCAAGCTTATAATTTTAGGTTCTATACTACGAATGATCCACAATACAGAGCTGAATTTAGTGTTCCGATTGATTATGACCCATTGAATTATGAACTCGTCGGGAGATATGTTGAATACTTAAAAAGTGAATTTAAAGATCCACAGGGATTGGAGGTTCGATTAAGCAGGATCTTTCCGGGGTGGATGAATGCTGGTGAATACAATTATCACCGCGCTTCTTTGATTACCATGGCCCCAGTAGGAATTAGTCACCTGTATGCAGATGGAGATTATGGAGTAAAGTCCAAAATCTGGAAAGCCCATCAGGACTATCTAAGTGGCTTGAAGCATTTTATGAGTACAGACTCGAGAGTTCCTGAAGATTTTAGGAATAAGACTTCGCAACTGGGGCTGGATCTACGACATCACCCAGAAACAAATGGCTGGCCGCATCAGTTATATGCTCGAATAGCGAGACGATTAATTGGAAACTATACCATTACTTCACATGATGTGTATAACGAAACAGTGATTGATGATCCTATAGCTTTAGCTCAATATGGGATTGATACCTATCCATCGAGAAGAGTTTGGTTTGAAAAGGATGGTGAAACATACGTTAGTCTTGAAGGGAATATGTTTGTTGGAGGGGCAAATGGCCCTACAAATGTTCCTTACCCAATTGCTTATAGAGCTATAACACCAAAAAGTAATGAGTGCACCAACCTTTTGGTACCTGTGTGTTTTTCAGCTACTCATTTAGGGTATGCCTCTGCCCGCATGGAGCCGGTTTTTATGATGTGTGGAGAATCTGCTGGGATTGCGGCAGCACAAGCTATAGATGAAAGTGTCTGGGTTCAAAATATTAATTCTGCCACTTACAAGAAGAAGTTGATGGCAAAAGGACAAATTATTTCCTGGTAGTTGAATAGGTTGCCAACTTTGGTGCTTCAATCAGTCACTCGGCTGTGCCGAGTGACCCCTTTCATCCTGCCTCAGGCCAATATTTGAATTTACTTCACAATTTTCTACCTCTTAGTCACTTTATAAGGTTTTCCTTTATCATCATAGGTTGTCCATTCCCCTATCGGTTCGCCGTTTGCAAAATACCCGGAACGCTTGATCGTTCCGTCGATCCTGTACCATTCCCAGTAGCCTTCGGCTTTACCCTCCACGATTTTACCTTTAGACCAAATGGTTTTCCCATTGGCGTGGTGTTTTATGGTGATCCCATCAACGACTTCCTGAAGCTTCTCTTTCATGGAGCGAATTATTAATTATTGGGGATATGAAGATTCTTTTTTTCAGCTTTAGGTCGGTGTTTTCACAGTGTTGTCACCGACCAAGCGATATCTAAACATAGATCGAGCATCTTTAAAGCGTTCATGTCGGTGACAATACCGACATTAAGCTTCTTAGCCTGGAATAGGTGCTGGCTTTATTCGATTTTTAGTTTCATCATGATGTCCGTTTGTTCATCATTTCCAAGCCTGAAGATGTGCTTGTCAAAAGCTACAAACCCGTTTTTTTCATAAAATCGGATTGCTCTTGGATTTTGTTCCCAAACACCCAACCAAACATATTCCACGTTTTTTTCCTTCGCCAATTCAATCGCTTTACCGTAAAGGATCTGTCCGACTTTTTTTCCGTGAAATTCTTTTAGAACATAAATCCTTTCGATTTCCAAAGCGTTTTTATCCTTTATTTCGGTTTGCGATTGTCCAACGTTTACTTTTAAATATCCGATTGTTTTACCGTCAAGTTCTGCAAAGTAAAACTCAGCGTTTTGGTCTGTCAGCTCTGCAGTCAGCTTTTCGATCGAAAATCCGTTTTCCAGATATTCTTTCATATCCGCTTCGCTATTTTCGGAAGAAAAGGTTTCGGCAAAAGTCAATTTTCCGATTTCTCTTAGTTTTTCAACGTCTTGAATTTTTACTTTTTTGATATTCATTTATTGGACATTCGGTTGATTTCAGCTTGCAGCT